>JBJEWG010000040.1:0-20262 GCA_051884935.1 Kiritimatiellia bacterium
GGAAGGAGAAGTAGTTGTTCATCTGGAGGCGTCCTTCTGCGGCTTGTCGCCCTTGGCGCGGCGGGCGGCGGCGCGCTGGGGGCGGAAGAGCCCGCCGCGCCGCTTCGCGATCCACTCCGCGAACACGTCGCCCATCGTCTTCTGCTGGGGCATCGCCTTGCGGACCCAGCGCAGGACGGCCTTGCGCGAATCGTCGGAGAGATTGGGGTAGCGGATGAGACGGCCGTTGTGGGCGACGGAGACGAGGCCCCGTTCCTCGCTCACGACGAGCACGAGCGCGTCCGTCTCCTCGCTGAGGCCCACGGCGGCGCGGTGCCGCATGCCGGAGGAGAAGAGCTCGTCCGGAGTTCCCGAGACGGGGAAGAGGCAGTGCGCCGCCGCGAGGCGGCCGTTGCGGACGATCACGCCGCCGTCGTGGAGCGGCAGGGGCGGCGTGAAGATGGAGACGAGCAGCTCGTGCGAGATGCGGGCGTCGAGCGTCACGCCGGTGGCCTCGATGCCGCGCAGGGAGATGGCCCGCTCGAAGGCGATCAGCGCGCCCATGCGGATATGGGCGAGCTGGAAGGCGATGTCAACGACCGCCTCGGGCGTGACGCGCGCGCCCATGCCGAGGGTGCGCCGCCGGTCTTCGACGAGCAGGGAGCCCAGCGTGGCGAGCATACGGCGGATCTCCGGCTGGAAGATGACGACCGTGGAGAGCGAGAGGTAGATGAGGAGGGTCTTGAGGATTTCCTGGAGGACGTCGAAGTGGAAGAGGAACGTGAAGGCGATGAGCGCGGCGAAGAGCACGCCCACGCCCATGAGAACCTGGCCGACGCGCGAGCCGCGCGTGGCGCGCAGAATCGAGTAGATGGCGAAGTAGAGGATGGCGATCTGGATGATGTCCGGCACCTCCGTCCAGACCGCGTTCATCACGTTCCCCCAGTTGACGTTGGTCAGCATGCGCCGCCTCCTTCGGTCTGCGCCGCGAGCGCGCCGGCCACGTCCAGCGCCTGGCGTGTTTCGAGCACGTCGTGGACGCGGACGACGGCGGCGCCGCACATCGCGCACCAGAGGGCGGCGCCCACGCAGCCGCCGAGGTTCTTGCCCGTCGTCTTGCCGCCGGTGAGCTTCTTGATGAGGCGCTTGCGGGAAACGCCCACGCAGACGGGGGCCAGCGCGGCGAGGCGGCGCAGCGAGCCGAGGAGGGCGAGGTCCTCCTCGCGGGTGGTGCCGAAGCCGATCTCGGGGTCGATGAGCAGCTGGTCCATCGGCGCGGGGGCATCGGGCGAGGCCTCCTGGAACTGCGCGCGGATGCGCGCGAAGTCGGCCTCCGTGCGGCAGGGCACGACGAGGCCGCAGCCGGTGCGGACGGCGAGCGCGAGCATCTGCGGCACGGGGTCGGGGTAGACGCAGTTGACGATCGCGGCGCCGAGGTCCAGCGCGCGCGCGGCGGTCTCGGGATGGTAGGTATCGACCGAGAGGGGCGTCTGCGGCAGTTCGCGCGCGAGGATGCGCATCACGGGTTCGAGGCGGCTCCACTCCAGCTGCCAGCTGATGGGGTTGGCGCCGGGGCGCGTGGACTCGCCGCCGAGGTCGATGACGTCGGCCCCCTCGTTCACGCAGTTCCGCGCGCGGGCGACGGCCTCGCCCGGCTTGTAGTAGAGCCCGCCGTCCGAGAAGGAGTCGGGCGTGACGTTGACGATTCCCATCACGAGCGTGCGGGAGAGGTCGAGTGCGTGGTTTCCACAGCGCCAGGTCATGTCAGTCCTCCGGATGTTCCTTCTGGATGCCGACGAGGGTTTCGACGTCGCGGCCGTCCATCGTCTCCCGTTCGAGGAGGGTGGTGGCGAGGCGTTCGAGTTTGTCGCGGTTTGCGGTGAGGAGGTCCGTCGCCCGCGCGTAGGCCGCATCGACGAGCGCCTTGACCTCCTCGTCGATCGCCTCGGCGGTGCGCTGCGAGTAGGGGGGCGGGGCCTCCTCCACGGCGAAGGCGTTCGGCTCGACGAACGTCTGGAAGCCGAAGCGCGCGCTCATGCCGTAGCGGCAGACCATGGCGCGGGCGATCTGGGTGGAGTAGGCGATGTCGCTCGCGGCGCCGGTCGAGACGTCCCTCGTGTGCATCTCCTCTGCGATGCGGCCGCCGGCGAGTACGGCGAGCTCGTCGAGGAAGTAGGCCCTTGAGCGGTTGAGCACGTCCTTCTCGGGCAGTGTCATCGTCACGCCGAGCGCGCGACCGCGCGGGATGATGGTCACCTTGTGGAGGGGGTCGGCGTTCGGCAGCAGCAGCTGGAGGAGGGCGTGGCCCGCCTCGTGCCAGGCGGTGGTCTCGTATTCCTTGCGGGTGAAGCCGGCGCTTCTGCGCTCGCTGCCCCAGAACACCTTGTCGCGCGCCTCTTCGAGAATGGCGTGGGGGATGGATTCGAGGTTGCGGCGGGCGGCGAGCAGGGCGGCCTCGTTGATGATGTTCGCGAGGTCGGCGCCGGAGTGGCCGGAGGTGCCGCGCGCCAGGCGCAGGAGGTCGGCGTCGGGGCCGAGCTTGACCTTCGCGGCGTGGATCTTCAGGATGTCCTCGCGGCCCTTGAGCGTGGGGAGGTCCACGTGCACCTGGCGGTCGAAGCGGCCGGGGCGCAGCAGCGCGGGGTCGAGGATGTCGGGGCGGTTCGTGGCGGCGATCACGATCACGCCGTCGTTCGAGCCGAAGCCGTCCATCTCCACGAGCATCGCGTTGAGCGTCTGGTCGGTGGCGCGCTGCGCGGGCATTCCGCCGGCGTTGCGCTTCTGGCCGACGGAGTCGATCTCGTCGATGAAGATGATGCAGGGGGCGTTCTTCTTGCCCTGCTCGAAGAGGTCGCGCACGCGGCTGGCGCCCACGCCGACGAACATCTCCTCGAAGTCCGAGCCGCTGATCGAGTAGAAGGGCACCTTGGCCTCGCCGGCGATGGCCTTGGCGAGCAGGGTCTTGCCGGTGCCGGGCGGGCCGACGAGCAGGATGCCGCGCGGGATGCGCGCGCCGAGCTTCGTGAACTTCTTCGGGTCCTTGAGGAACTCGACGATCTCCGCGACGTCCTCCTTCGCCTCGTCCACGCCGGCGACGTCCTTGAACGTCACCTTGCCCTTGCCCTTGTTCTCGTCGAGCAGCTTCGCGCGGGACTTGCCGAACGAGAACATCCCGCCCGCGCCGCCGCCCATCATCTTGCGGTAGATGAGGAACCACATCAGCGCGGCGAACACGCCGAAGATGAGCAGCTGCTGGAGGAAGGGCCCGAAGAGGGGCTCCTCCTCCTTCACGGGGCACCGCACGTTCTTCGCCGTGAGGAACTCCATCAGCGATTCGTTCTCGCCGGGGACGAGCGTGACGCGGAAGGCGGTGTGGGTGGGGTCCAGGAGCTTGCCCCGCAGATAGGTGGGGCCGCCGCTTTCGACCATGCGGACGCGCTCGACGCTCTCGATCTCGCCGCGCTCGACCTTCTGGCGGAACTCCGTCTGCGAGATTTCAAGCGCCCGAGGCTGCTGCGGCATGAAATAGCGAGCGCCGAAGAAGACGGCGGCGAGGACCGCGAGGGCGATCCATCCGCCCCTCGAACCCTGGGGGGGCGAGACCTTGGGGATGGGACGCGAATTCCGCGGCGCGTCATTCGTGCTTTTCTGTTCTTTTGACATAGGCGGAGATTATAACATAAGGTCGCGCGCGCGTGAAGGGGAAGCTCGCCCAGATTCGCCCTCGGATTCTCCACGCCGCGCGGGGGGCGGGCATTCTGTCCGCGCCCGACGGATTGGCTTCCGCCGCCGACGAATCGACTTTTGTCGCCAAGGGATCGGCTTCCGTCGCCCGACGGATTGGTTTTCGTCGGCGTGAGAAAGAATTCTACTGGGCAGTGGAATAAATTCAGTTGCGCAAGAGAAATAATTCAGTTGCGCAACTAAATTCATTCTGTCGGGCGACGGAAGTCGTTTCGTCGGCGAGGGAGGCCGATTCCGTCGGGCGCAGGATGGCGATTCGTCGGCGACATTCGGGGCGGCGACGCGGGCAAAACAACATTTCCAAGGAGGCAAAACAATATCCCCCGAGCGGAACGGACAAAATTGTGGTATAATGACGGGAGATTTTCCAATCATAAGGATGTAGAGACATGAGATACGACAAGAACCACGCGCTGCTGGAGACGGCGATTCCCGGGCTTCCTGCGCCAAAGTGCGGAAAAGTGCGCGATGTTTTCGATTTGGGCGACAAGCTGCTGATGGTGGTGACGGACCGCATCAGCGCGTTCGACGTGATTCTGCCCTGCGGCGTGCCGGACAAGGGCAAGGTGCTCAACCAGCTCTCCCTCTTCTGGATGGAGTTCCTCGGCGTGAAGAACCACCTCGTCACCGCCGATGTGGACCAGTATCCCGCCGAACTCCAGTGCGTGAAGGAGGACCTGCGCGGCCGTTCGATGCTGGTGAAGAAGGTCAACATGGTGGAAGTCGAGTGCATCGCGCGCGGCTACCTCACGGGCAGCGGCTGGAAGGAATACCAGAAGAGCGGCACGGTGAACGGCCAGAAGCTCCGCGACGGCTACCAGAACGCCTCGAAGCTCGACGAGGTGCTCTTCACCCCCACGACGAAGGCCGCGATCGGCGACCACGACGAGGCGATCGACTACCGGCAGACGGAGGCGCTGGTCGGCGCGGAGATGGCGAAGGCCCTCAAGGACGCGACGATCGGCCTCTACTCGCGGGCGGCGGACTACGCGCGCCGGCACGGCATCATCATCGCGGACACCAAGTTCGAGTTCGGCAGGGACGCGGACGGCTCGCTGATCCTCGCGGACGAGGTGCTGACGCCGGACAGCTCGCGCTTCTGGCCGGAGAGCTCCTACGCCGTGGGCGCGAACCCGCCGTCGCTCGACAAGCAGTACGTGCGCGACTGGCTGGACTCGATCAACTTCAACCACCAGCCGCCGGGTCCGGTGCTGCCGGACGACGTGATCGCCCGCACGCGCGAAATCTACGTGAAGGCGTATGAGGAACTGAGTGGAAAGAAGCTGGTCTGAGGCGGCGCGGGCTGCCTTCGAGGCCTATCCCTGGAGCGGTCCGCGCGAGAAGGCGCGGGCGCGCGAGGAGGCGGAGCTCGTCTCGTTCGGGGAGCAGGTGGAGGTGGCGGACCTGCCCCTCGCCGTGCGCCAGTGGTTGCGGGGGCACCGCCCGGCGGGGCCGTTCGCGGGCTGGACCTGGAGGGGCGAAAGCTGGAAGGCGCTCACCGAGGGCTTCGAGAAGGCGATCCTCTCGCAGGCGCTCGCCGCGCACGGGGGCTTCGCGGCGAAGGCCGCGCGGGCCCTCGGCACGACGCCGCGCGTGGTCGCCTACAAGGCCAGAAAGTACGGACTTACAACGAAACAAAACCAAAAGCAAAAGAGAAGAGAAGGATAGATAGAACCATGGGCATTTTCGACCAGATGAAGCAGGCGATGCAGATGCGCAACGAGGCCAAGCGGATCCAGGCGGAGATCGAGAAGATCAACGTCGAATACGCGAACGGCGGCATCTCCGTGACGGTGCGCGGCGATTTCACGGTCACCTCGATCAAGATCTCCCCCGAGACGTGGGCGGAGGCGGCCGGCGGCAAGCCGGAGCGCTTCGAGACGATGCTCTTCAACGTGATCAACGGGGCGCTCAAGAGCGTGAAGAAGACGACGCAGGAGCAGATGATGGCCGCCATGAAGAACGGCGGCATGCCGAACCTCTTCGGCAAGTGAGCCGATGCTCGCCCCGATCGACACGCTCGAACGCGCGCTGGCGCGTCTGCCCGGGCTCGGGCGGCGCAGCGCGGGGCGCGCGGCGCTCGCGCTGCTGCGCGACCCCGGGCGGCTGCTGGACCCGCTCGTGTTCGCGCTGCGCGACGCGCGCGAGAACGTGTGCTGCTGCCCCCGCTGCGGGGCGTTCACGGTGCGCGGCGTGGAGCCGTGCGCCCTCTGCACGGACGCGACGCGCGAGGGGGCGGCCGTCTGCGTGGTGGAGGAGCCGGCGGACATCGTGACGGTCGAGAGCGCGGGCGCGTTCCGCGGGCGCTACCACGTGCTGGGCGGCAAGCTCTCGCCCGCGCGCCGCGTGGGGCCCGAGAGGCTGCGCCTCGCGGAACTGAAGGACCGCATCGCCCGCGAGGGCTTCGCGGAGGTGCTGCTGGCGCTCTCCACCGACATGGAGGGGGACGCGACGGCGGGCTTCGTCGCCGAGGCCCTGCGGGAGTGGCCCTCCGCCGCCGCGCCCGTGAAGGTGACGCGCCTCGCGTTCGGCCTCCCCGCCGACTCGGGGGTGGCCTATTCCGATCCGCTGACGCTGCGTCGCGCGATCGTTCACCGGTGCGCCGTCTGACGGGCGGCGCCATCGTTCAACAGGGAGACGTGTGATGAAGAGAGTGCTGTGTGGGGCCGCCGCGCTGGCGTCGCTGGCGGCGTGCGCGTTCGACGCGACGCTGTTCGGGAACGGACGGGTCGAGCTGTCCGGGCTGGACGTGGAGATGGGCGTGAGGATCCACGCCGAGGGGTGGCGGGGCACCGCCAAGTGTCAGAGCCTGCCGGAGGCGCGGTTCCCCGACGCGAAGACGGGCACCGCGAACTGGCGAGGGGCCTCGTCGGCGCACGGCAGCGTGACGCTGCGGCCCGGCGCGGACGGCGGCGCGGAGGTGAAGGCGGTCGTCGTCTCGGACGTTGACCAGAAGCCCGAGGCCGTGGTGTGGAGCCTCGATCTGCCGACGCGGCGGTTCGCCGGGGGGGCGTGGGCGGCGGACGGGAAGGCGGGCGGCATCCCCGCGGCGTTCGACGCGAAGCGCATGGCGCTTTACCGCGGGGCGTGTTCGCGCCTGACGCTGAAGGCGAAGGACGGAGGGGACCTGACGATCCGGTTCCCGGCCCCGACCGAGGTGCTGATCCAGGACAACCGCCGCTGGAGCGAGGTGATCACGGTGCGGCTCTACAACGGGAGGCCCGCGTTCGCGAAGGGGACGCGGCGCGTGTTCGACTTCACGCTCGGCGCGTCCGACGGCGTGGCGGTGAAGTATGCGCGGCCGACCGTGGTGCGCGCGGGCGCGGACTGGATACCGATCGACTACAAGAAGAACATCGTGGCGGGCAGCGCGCTCGACTTCTCGAACCAGGGGCTTCAGGACGCGCCGGCCGGCAAGTACGGCTGGCTGAGGAACGCGGGGGGCCACTTCGAGTTCGAGGGGCGGCCCGGCGTGCCGCAGCGGTTCTACGGCGTGAACCTCTGCTTCGGCGCGAACGTGCCCGAGCACGCGGTCGCCGACGAGCTGGTGACGCGGCTGGTGAGGCTTGGGTACAACACGGTGCGCGTGCACCACTACGAGCGCGATCTGCTGGCGGGCAAGTACAAGGGCGGGCTCGACTTCGACGAGGCGGCGCTGGAGCGCTTCGACTATCTGATGGCGAAGTGCGTGGAGGCGGGCCTCTACGTGACGACCGACATCTTCGTGTCGCGTCCCGTCCGCTGGGCGGATATCGGGCGCCCGGAGCGTCCGGGAGTGGTGGAGGAGAAGGGCGTCTACAAGTGCCTCGTGGCGGTGGACGACGCCGCGTTCGAGGACTGGTGCAGGTTCGCGAAGCGCTTCCTCGAACACGTCAACCCCTACACGAAGCGGCGCTATCTGGACGAGCCGGCGCTGCCGCTCGTCTCGCTCGTCAACGAGGGGCAGCTCACGATGGGGTGGGGACGCGGCGGGAAGGAGGAGCCCGCCGTGCGGGCGGCCTACGCGAAGTGGCTCGCCGAAAAGCGCGCGGCGGACCCGAAGTTCTGCCCCACGGCGCCGGAGACGACGGACGGGCTATCCGTCTACGGCGCCAACGGCAACGTGATGGCGCTGTTCATGACGGACATCGAGCGCCGCAGCGCGTCCCGCATGATCGCCTATCTGCGCCGGCTGGGGTCGAAGGCGCTCTTCACGAACGCGAACAACGGGCCGCATCCGGTCGCGATGCAGGACGTGCGCGCGGAGGTCTACGACTACATCGACGACCACTTCTACGTCGATCACCCGCGCTTCCTCGAAAAGCGCTGGCAGCTGCCCTCGAAGATCGGCAACCTCAACCCCGTCTTCGACAAGCGGCTCGCGCTGATCAACCCGGCATACGTCCGCCTCGCCGACAAGCCGTTCTGCATCACGGAGTGGAACTTCTCGGGTCCGGGCATGTACCGCGGCGTGGGGGGCATCATGACGGGCGCGCTCTCGGCGCTGCAGGGCTGGGACGGCCTCTGGCGCTTCGCCTACTCGCACAGCGCCGAGGACCTCGTGGAGGGGCCCTGCCGGCCCGGCTACTTCAACGTGGGGACGGACCCGCTGGGGCAGGCCTCTGACCGCGCGAGCGTGTGCCTCTTCCTGCGGCGCGACATGGCCACGCTGAGGGGGGGCGTCGCCCTGCGGGTGACGGATGCGGCGATCGCCGGCGCGACGAACGAGAACCGGGCCGTGATGGTGCGTCCGAAGTGGGGCGACGCGGCGTGGTATCGGCGCGTCGCGACCGCCGGGGCGAAGACGGTCGTCCCGGCGGGGATGGAGGAACTGCCGATCACCGAGGGGCTGTACGCGGCCGAGGCGGCGCCGTTCCCATGCCCGCCGGCGCAGGAGTTCACCCTGGACCGCGAGACGGGCTCGTTCGCGATCTGCACGCCCCGCACGGCGGGCGGCTTCGCGCCGACGCCGTCCATGAGCCTCAGCTGCGGGCCGCTCGCCTTCACGGTGGAGGGGGCCGCAGCGACGGTCTGGGCGAGCAGCGTGGACGCGGAGCAGCCGGACCTGCGCCACGCGCGGCGGATTCTCGTGACGCATCTGACGGATGTGCAAGCGGACGGCAACGTCTACGAGGATGAGGCCCGCACCGTGCTGCTGAAGTGGGGGAGGGAAGTTCCGATCGTGCGGCGGGGACGGGCGGAGGTGCGCCTCGCGCACGAGGCGCCCGAGCTGTTGGAGGTGTGGGCGCTGGACACGGCGGGGTGCCGCCTCGCGCGCGTGCCGGCCCGCGTCGATGGCGGATGCCTTGCGTTCACGGCGGAAATCGCCGCACCGGCCGCGATTCTCAACTACGAGGTCGTGCGCCGCTGATTTTGCCCTTGCTACCTGTCTCAAACAGGAGTAAACTACGCCCTCCAAGGAGATTAGAGTTAAAATGAGCATCACCGAAGAAATGCGTCGGCATTCGGCCGCCCACCTCGTGGCGCGGGCCGTGTGTAATCTGTACCCGGGCACCCTCACGGACATCGGGCCCGCCACGGACGACGGCTTCTACTATGATTTCGACCTTGAACACCGACTCACCCCTGAAGATTTCCCCGCCATCGAGAAGGAGGTCGCGCGCCTCATCGCGCTCGACGAGCCGTTCGTCCAGGCGAACATGTCCCAGGCCGATGTGGCGGCGCGGCTCGCGGGCCAGACCTACAAGCTGGAGCGTCTTGCGGACGTCGCGGCCTCCGGCGAGGCGATCAGCACCTACACGGTGGGCGACTACTTCGAGATGTGCATCGGGCCGCACGTGGAGCACAGCGCGCAGATCGGCGCGGTGAAGCTCATGAAGGTGGCGGGTAGCTACTACCGCGGCGACGAGAAGAACAAGATGCTGCAGCGCGTCTACGGCATCGTCGGCAGGGACCAGGCGGAGATCGACGCGAAGCTCGCGCAGATCGAGGAGGCCAGGAAGCGCGACCACCGCGTGCTCGGCAAGCAGCTCGCGCTCTTCACGATCAACGACCAGGTCGGCCCGGGGCTCGTCCACTGGCTGCCGCGCGGCGCCCGCGTGCGCGTCGCCATCGAGGAGTACTGGCGCAGGCGCCACTACGAGGCGGGCTACGAGATCGTCTACACGCCGCACGTCGGCAAGTCGAACCTCTGGGAGACGTCGGGCCATCTCGGCTTCTACAAAGAGGGAATGTTCCCGGTGATGAAGGTGCAGGAAGGCGACGGCGCGGATGCGTACATCCAGGACTACTACGTCAAGCCGATGAACTGCCCGTTCCACATCCAGTGCTACCAGTTCGAGAAGCGCTCCTACCGCGATCTGCCGCTGCGCTATGCGGAGCTCGGCACGGTCTACCGCTACGAGAAGGACGGCGTGCGCCACGGCCTGTTCCGCGTTCGCGGCTTCACGCAGGACGACGCGCACATCTTCTGCACGCCCGAGCAGATCGTCCAGGAGATCAAGGACACGGTCGAGTTCGCGAAGCGGATGCTCGGCAAGTTCGGCTTCCATGAAGTCCAGGCCTATCTCTCCACGAAGCCCGCGAAGGCCGTGGGCGAGCCCGCCCGCTGGGAGCAGGCGACGCAGTCGCTGCGCGACGCCCTCGACCAGGAGGGGATGTCCTACGAGATCGACGAAGGCGGCGGCGCGTTCTACGGCCCGAAGATCGACATGAAGATCAAGGACGCCCTCGGCCGCCCGTGGCAGCTCGGCACCGTGCAGTTCGACTTCAACCTGCCCGAGCGCTTCGACCTCACCTACGTGGGCGCGGACGGCAAGGAGCACCAGCCCTACATGGTGCACCGCGCGCTGCTCGGCTCGATCGAGCGCTTCTTCGGCATCCTCATCGAGCACTACGCGGGGGCGTTCCCGCTGTGGCTCGCGCCGGAGCAGATCCGCATCCTCCCGATTTCCGACAAGGCGCTCGACTACGCGAAGAAGGTCCAGGCCGCCCTCAGGGCGAAGGGCTTCCGCGTGGACGTCGATACCTCTGCGGAGAAGCTCGGCGCGAAGATCCGCGCCGCCACCCTCATGAAGGTTCCGTATCAGGTGGTGGTGGGGCCGCGTGACGAGGCTGCCGGGCAGATTTCCGTGAGATCGCGCGCGGACGGCGATCTCGGCGGGATGAAGCTCGATGACTTCATTTCCAGACTCGCGTCCGAGCTGGATGCTTGACCAACCCGAACGAAAACCCGAACCGAGAGGTGACTTATCGCTAACAACTCATTCACTCGCGTCAACTTCAAGATTCGCGTGCCCATGGTGCGCGTTCTGGATATGAACGGCTCCCAGCTGGGCGTAATGCCCACGAACCAGGCACTCCGTCTGGCGCAGAGCCAGAATCTGGATCTCGTCGAGATCACCCCGTTGCCGCCGCCCCAGCCGTCCGTGTGCAAGATCATGGACTACGGGAAGTTCAAGTATGATGAATCCATCCGCGCGAAGAAGGCCCGCAAGGCGCAGAAATCGACGCAGGTGAAGGAAATCAAGTTCCATCCCGGCACGGATGTGGGTGACCTGCAGCACAAGTTGAAGCAGATTCGCGAGTTTCTGGGCGAGGGCAACAAGGTTCGCCTGTCGCTTCAGTTCCGTGGACGCGAAAACGCGCACCGCGACATCGGCGAGGACAAGATCGCCGAAGTTCTGGAGATGCTGAAGGACGAGTGCTTCGTTGAGCAGGCGCCGAAGACGGATGGCCGCGTGCACTTCTGCCTGATTGGCCCGCCGCGCGCGAAGAAGGGTGGTTCCCCGAAGCCGCAGATTTCGGTTGGCGGCGGTGCGCCCGCAGGCGGTATTCAGATCTCGATTGGTGCGCCGCGTCCACCGCAGGCGTAGCGCCCACCTCTCGTACACACCGACAACCCATGTCTCACGCAAAGCCGTGGGACGTGGGTTGTTATTCGTCAAATCAAGGCCGCCCCCGAGTGAACTCAGGGGCGGCCGTTCGTCTGATCTCGAACGCGCGGTTTATCTGAACAGCGCGCGCACGGTGGCGTCGATGTCCTCGACGTCCACAACCTGCGTCTGCGTGATCGGCGCCTTCTCCATCGCGACGAAGGAGGTGGGCGGATTGTCGAGCACGTCTGCATTGAAGGCGCGCTGGCAGGTCTCCGGGAACTTGTAGGGGGTGGCCGTGGCGGCGATCACGCACGGCGTGCCACTCTTCGGGTAGCCGAGCTTGCGGGCGACTGCGGTGGCGACTGCGGTGTGCGGATCGAGGACGTAGCCACAGGCGTCGTGCATGAGGCGCATCTCGGCTTCGGTCTCCTCGGGCGTCGCGAAGGCCCCGACGAAGTCCGCCTGAAGGCGCGCCTTGGCGGCGGCGTTCAGTTCGTACTTGCCCGTGGCGGCGAAGTCGTCCATCAGGCGCTTCGTCTCGACTGCCGCTGCGGCGGGATCCGCGAGTCCGCCATTGACGAGCCAGAGCAGACGCTCGACGTTGGAGGACTTGCGGATATCCATCGACGGGGAGTTGGTCACTGTGAACTTGTCGCCCGGATCGTAGACGCCCGTGTTGATGAAGCGCGTGAGCACGTCGTTGACGTTCGAGGCGCAGACGAACGTGCGGATGGGCGCGCCCATCAGCTTCGCGTAGTAGGCGGCGAGGATGTTACCGAAATTTCCGGAGGGGACGACGACGTCGAACTCCGCGCCGAGCCGCGCGGCGGAGAGCAGATAGTAGCCGATCTGCGGCACGAGGCGGCCGATGTTGATCGAGTTCGCCGAGGAGAGCGTGATGCCCGCGCCCTCGGCCTCCGCGCGAATGGCGGCGCTTGAGAAGATGCGCTTCACGGCGGCCTGCGCGTCGTCGAAGTTGCCGCGAATGGCGATGCCGTGCACGTTCTTCGCGGACGGGGTCGTCATCTGCAGGCGCTGGATGCGCGAGGTGCCCGTATTCGGGAAGAAGACGGCGATCTCGATGCCGGGGACGTCGGCGAAACCCGCCATCGCCGCCGACCCGGTGTCGCCGGAGGTGGCGGTGAGGATGAGGACGTGCGCGCCGTCGGCCGCCGCGACCATCAAGACGGGCAGCACGGAGAGGGCAACGTCCTTGAACGCGCCCGTCGGGCCGTGGAAGAGTTCGAGAATCTTGAAGCCGTCGGCGTCCACGAGGGGAATCGGATTCTCTGCGGGGAACTTCGCGAGCAGATTGCGGATGGCGTCTTCGCGGACGCTTTCCGGAACATCGTCGAAGATGGCGCCGAGGGCGACGCGCTCGGCGCCGGCGAGGTCTCCGCAGGTGCCGAGATCGACGGTGGGAATGGAACGCGGGACGAAGAGGCCGCCATCCGGCGCGAGGCCGCGAAGGATGCAGGGAAGGGAGTCGTTCTGCGTGTTGGCGCGGGTACTGGTGAATTTCATGTTACTGCGCCGCCTCCTGGATCTGGTTCTCGTTCAATGTCGTGAAGCCGGCTTTGAACAGCACGGCCTGCGCGGCCGCATCGTCCTTGAAGCGGAAGACGAGCACGGCCTTTTCGTTGTTGTTGAAGGCGAAGGCGTAGGAGTACTCGATGTCGCACCCCTTTTCAGAAAGCGTCGAGACGACCTGCGACATGCCGCCCGGGCGGTCCGGCACCGTGACGGCGACGACGGGCGTCGTCTTCACGAGGAACTTGTTCGTGCGGAGCACGGTCTCGGCCTTTTCGTGGTTGTCCACGATCAGGCGGGCGATGCCGAAGTCCTGCGTCTCGGCGAGCGAGAGCGTCACGAGCGAGATGTCGTTCTCGGCGAGGACCCGGCAGACCTGCGCGAGCTGGCCGACCTTGTTTTCGAGGAAGACGGAAATCTGGTTGATGGTCATGGGGACTCCTTTCGGTCTTACTTCCCGCGGTTGTCGATTACGCGCTTGATCTTGCCCTGGCTGCGCGGAAGGGTGCCGGGCGCGACGAGGTAGATTTTCGGGGAGAGGCCGACGATCTCCTTGATGGACGCGGCGACGCGCTTGCGAATCGCCTCCATGGCGGAGACGGAGTCGGAGAACGTCTCGGCGGTGACCTCGACCTTGAGCTCGAAGAGGTCCATCGTCGCGGTGGACGAAAGCTCGATCATGTAGTGCGGCGCGATTTCGGGAACCTTCATGAGGCAGGCCTCGATCTGGCTCGGGAAGACGTTGACGCCGTGGATGATGAGCATGTCGTCGGAGCGGGCGTGGACGCGGTCCATCACGCGCATCGTGCGGCCGCAGGGACAAGTGCCGAGCTGCAGGCGCGAGAGGTCGCGCGTGCGGTAGCGGACCATCGGGGTGCCGAAGCGGTCCAGCGTGGTGAAGACGAGCTCGCCCTCTTCGCCGTCGGGGAGGACTTCGAGGGTGTCGGGGTCGATGATCTCCGGGTAGAAGTGGTCTTCCCACACGTGGAGGCCATGGCAGTGTTCGCAGTTGCCCGCCACGCCGGGGCCGGCGATCTCGGTGAGGCCGTAGATGTCGTGCGCGGTGATGCCGGCGATCTGCTCGATCTTGGCGCGGATCTCGTCCGTCCAGGGCTCGGCGCCGAAGACGCCGTGCTTGAGCTTCGTGTCGCGGCGGAAGTCGACGCCCATCTTCTCGGCGACGGTCGCGAGGTGGAGGAAGTAGCTCGGCGTGCAGCAGATCGTCGTCACGCCGAGGTCCTTCATGAGCATGATCTGCTTCTCGGTGTTGCCGGCGCTCGTGGGGAGGACCGCGCACCCGAGCGCCTCGGCGCCGTAGTGCGCGCCGAGACCGCCGGTGAAGAGGCCATAGCCGTAGGAGACCTGCACGATGTCGTCCCGCGTGATGCCGTACATCGCCATGCAGCGGGTGACGCCGTCGGTCCACACCTTGACGTCCTCCTTCGTCTGCGGAATGCAGATCGGCTTGCCGGTCGTGCCCGACGAGCAGTGGAAGCGGTTGATCTCGCTCATGGGCGCCGCGGTTAGCCCGTAGGGGTATTCGTCGCGGAGGTCCGTCTTCTTCATGAACGGGAACTTGGCGAGGTCTTTGAGCGTGACGAGGTCGCGGGGCTTCACGCCTTTCTCGTCGCAGCGGCGGCGGAAGAGGGCCACGTGTTCGTATTCGTAGGGAATGAGCTTCTGCAGCTTGGCGAGCTGCATGGCGCGAAGCTCCGGAATCGGCATGAAGTCGGGCTTCGAGACTGGGTTGATGTCTGGGGTCATTTATCCAATTCCTCCAATGCGTTGAGTAGCGACGCCATGTCGGCGTCCGTTCCGATGGTGATGCGGAGCCGGTCCCCCGTCGTTGGGCCCGCAAAGTAGCGTACGTAGATCTGGCGCGCGCGGAGCGCCTCGAAGATTTCGGCCGCCGGACGGTGGGCGGGCCGCGCGAACAGGAAGTTGCTCTGCGACTGCGGCACGTCCCAGCCGCGCCGCCGCAGCGCGTCGGCCGTCGCCTCGCGCGTCTTCCGAACCTTCGCGACGTTGCGGCGCATCCAGGGCAGGTCGCAGAGGGCCGCGAGGGCGACGTCCTGCGCGAGGGCGTCCACGTTGTAGGAGTCCTTCACCTTGTAGAGGGCCTCGATGAGGTCCTCGGGCCCCACGCAGTAGCCGAGGCGCAGCCCCGCGAGCGAGAAGCTCTTGGAGAGCGTGCGCATCACGACGACGTTCGCATTGTCCGGCGCGGTTGCGAGCGCCATGCAGGAGGCATCCGCGAAATCGACGTAGGCCTCGTCCACCATCACCACGCCGGGGAAGTTCCGCGCGAAGGCGGAGACGACCGATACGGGATGGCAGATGGACGTGGGCGCGTTCGGGTTCGTGAGCAGGAAGAGCGAGACGGGCGTGCCGTCCGCGCCCTGGAGAACGGGCGGCTGCCACGTGAACGCCGCCGTGAGCGGCGAGGGGACGAAGGGCACGTTGCGGATCGCCGCGAGCGTCTTGTAGAGGGAATAGCTGGGGTCGCACGAGCCGATGGCCTCGCCGTCGTCAACGAACGCGCGCGCCGCAAGCGAGAGAACCTCGTCCGAGCCGTTGCCCACGAAGACGCGGGCCGGAACCGTGCCGTTGATCTCGGCGATCTTCGCGCGCAGCTCCGAGAACACGGGGTCCGGATAGCGGCGCAGGCGGTCAAGGTCGTAGGACGCGAGGACCTGCGCGACGCGCGGCGAGGGCGGATAGGGGTTCTCGTTCGTGTTCAGCTTGACGACGGACTTGCTCTTGGGCTGTTCGCCAGGCGTGTAGGGGACGAGCGCCTGGACGGATTTCGCGATTCTCATTTGCTGGATTTCCCTGAAGTGGACGGTGCCTCCGGCTGGAGGAGGACGGCGCTTGTGTGGCAGGCGCGGCGTTCGAGGAGGAAGAAGAGATACTTCTCGTCGGAGCGGTGGCTCGTGAGGTTCGCGACTTCGCGGACGCGCTCTCGCTGCATGATGTCCTTGAGCACCTTGACGTTGTTCTCGACCTTGACCGTGTTGCGGAACCAGCGGCAGGACGTCTGGTTGGGGCGTTCCACGTCGCCGCTCGCGAACGGAATGAATGTGAGAAGGAACCAGCCGGAGTTCTCGATTTCGAGCGTCGTCGCGGGCGTGGCGCCGCCTTCGACGCGCACGCCGTTGTACGCCCGCGTCATGCGCACGGTAGTGCACCCCGAGGCGATGAGGAGCGCGGCGGCGAGAAGGGGGACGAGGTGTCTGCTCATTGGGCGCCTCCGCAATCGGCCTTCGTGAGCAGGCAGGATATCTGCATCTTGCGGAAGGTCAGGACGTAGGGTATTGGAATCGATATCGACGCGCCGGGAAGCGTCAGCAGCACCTGCTCGTCGTTGAAGACGTTGAGTTCCTCGACCCGGCATCCCTTCCGCGCGGCCAGACAGGTGAGGCGGTTGTGCAGAACATCGATGTTCACGTCGTCCGAGAAGAACGACCAGACCAGACTGCCGTCCTCGTCCGCATTGCCGCACGCGAGGGGCCAGGCGTTGAAGAGATACCAGCCGCTGTTCACGATGAGGGTATGTTCAAGCGGCGTCGTGCCCGCGTCGCGCAGGTGTATCTGCGCGCGGGGCCCCAGGCGCATGGGCGCCGACTCCAGTGAGAAACACCCCGCCGTCAATGCGGCGAGGACCATCGGCAGAACTCTGAAAAGGTGTTTCATCGCGGTTGAAAATTATAGCAAATCGCCTTGACTTCTACGCCTGAATAATCATAAAATGTGCGCCGCAAATGAACAAACTCCTTCACAAGCTGCTCCAGATATTCTTTCTTCTCGGCTTCATCTGCGTTCTCGTGACCGGCTTCGTCATGTCCTACCCGAAGTACAGCAAGGTCTGCGGGCTCATGGAGGAGCGCGCGCGCATCAACCGCCGCATCAGCGAGAAGGCCCGCGAAATCGACGCGATCAAGGCGAAACAGCGCCGCTTCAACACCGACCGCGAGTTCGTCGAGACGCTCGCGCGCCGCGACCGGCTGATCTTCCCGGGCGAGCTGGTGTTCATCTTCGACGACTGACGCCGTCCGCATGGTGCGCGTTCTGAGGCTTCTCGTCGCGGTGGCGGCGATTCCGCTGGCCTGGGGGATTTCTCTCGCGTTCATCGACGTGCTGCGCCTCGTGCCCGTCGCGTCGGGCGTGCTGGCCGTGTTCGCGGGGCTGGTCGTTCACCTTGTGGTCTGGATGGTGTTCCCGTCGCCCGTGCGGGCCTACGTGCTGGGGCACGAGCTGACGCACGCCGTCTGCGGGCTTCTCTTCGGCGCGCGCGTCTCCAAGCTGCGCGTGGGCGCCACCGGCGGCTCCGTCACGCTCTCGAAGTCGAACGTGTGGATCACGCTCGCGCCCTACTTCTTCCCGTTCTACACGATTCTCGTGGCGGTGGCCGCGCTGGTCGTGCGGGCCTTCCGTCCGACGCTGCCCTGCCCCGGCGCCTGGTTGTTCGCGGTCGGCTTCACCTGGTGCTTCCACCTCTGCTTCACGATCCGCTCCATCCTCCAGAAACAGCCCGACATCCAGGAGTGCGGGTATGCGTTCTCCTACGTGCTGATCTGGATCTTCAACGTGGCCGGCGTCTGCATCTGGATTGTCTGCGCGGCGGGCATTCCCTGGCGGCAGTTCGGGCCGCTTCTGCTGGCGCGCGTCTCCGCCGCCTACCTCTCCGTGGCGTCCTGCGCCGTCTGGGGCTATGAATCTCTACGTGCACTTCCCGTTCTGCAGGGCTAAGTGCGCCTATTGCGCGCTTCTCTCCCGCGTCGGCTCCACGGCCGCGGCGCGCGCCGACCACGTCGCCGGGGTGGCGCGCGACCTGCCCGGCGGGCCCTTCGAGACCATCTACTTCGGGGGCGGCACGCCCGCGCTCTGCGACCTCGCGCCGCTCTTCGACGCGCTCCGCCCCCGCTGCGACCCCGCCGCCACCGAGTTCACCGTGGAGCTTCATCCCCGGGACGTCACCGACGCCCGACTGGACGCGCTTCGCCGTGGGGGCGTGAACCGGATTTCCCTCGGCGTCCAGAGCTTCGACGACGCGGCGCTCGCCGCCATGGGGCGCGGGCACTCCGCGCGGGAGGCCGCGCAGGCCTTCCGGCGCGTGAAGGCGCGGTTCCCCAATTCGGGGCTCGACCTCATCGCCGGCTGGCCGGGGACGACGGCGGATTCCTGGCGCGAGACGCTGGCGCGCGCCCTGGAACTTGAGCCCATCCATATCAGCTGCTACTCCCTCATCCGCGAACCGCGCACGCGCCTCGACCTGGCGGTGCGGAAGGGGAGGCTCACGCTGCCGGACGACGATGCGACCCTCGATCAGGTCGCGCAGGCCCGGGAGGCGTTCGCCGCCGCCGGAATCCGTCGCTACGAGGTGTCGAACTACGCGCGGCCCGGCTTCGCGTGCCGCCACAACTGCGCCGTGTGGCGCGGCGAGGACTACGTTGGCCTCGGCGAGGGGGCTCACGGGCGCGTGGGGCTCACGCGCACCGTCCGAACCGCCTCCGGCGTTGACATGACGACCGTCACCCCGTTGGAGGACGCCTTCGAGCGGGCCGTCCTCGGGCTGCGCACGGCGGCGGGAATCGACCTCGCCGCCCTCGCGCGCGCGCGTCCTTTATTAAAGGCGCATCTCCCCGCCTGGCGAACCCGCCTCGCCGCGCTGGTGCCGCAGGGCATTCTCGCGCAAACCTCGCCGGACCGCTTCGCGCCGACGGACCGCGGCTTCGAGGTCTGCGACGCCGTGATGTCCGAACTGTGGTATACTACGCGCCCATGAAACACGCACAGACTGTCCTTTTTCTTGGCGATGGCATGGCAGACGAGCCGCTCGCCGAACTCGGCGGCCGCACGCCTCTTCAGGCCGCAAACGTCCCGAACATGGATTGGATCGCCGCGCATGGCCGCTCCGGCCAGATGCTCACGCTTCCCGATGGCTTCCCGACGTCGAGCGACGTCGCGAACATGAGCGTGCTCGGCGGCGACCTGGCGAAGGAACTCTGCGGACGCGGCCCCCTTGAGGCGGCGAGCCAGGGCATCGAGATGGGGCCGGACGACGTCGTGTTTCGCATGAACCTCACGACCGTCGCCCCCGACGGCACGCTTGCGGACTTCTCCGGCGGCCACGTCGGCGAGGCCGAGCAGAAGGAGGCCATCGCGCTCCTCAACGAGAAGATCGCCGCGAACTGGACGGGGCACGCCGGCGAATACATCCGCTTCTACGCCGGCGTGAGCTACCGCAACCTCGTGCTGCTCCACGGCCCCGCGTTCAGCGGCGCGGCCGTGGCGTACGACAAGCCGGACGACAACACCGGCAATCCCGTCGCCGAACACCTGCCGCGCGCGAAGTCCCCGGAGGGCGAGTACACGGCGCAGGTGCTGCGCGACATCATCGCGCGGGCCGCCGAGGTCCTCAGGGGCCGCCACGCGAACGGCGTGTGGCCCTGGAGCGGTGGCAAGGCGGGCGCCATCCACTCCGTCTCGAAGCGATATGGCGTGAAAGCCGCGATTGTCGCCGCCGTGGACGTGATCAACGGCCTCGGCCGCACGATGGGCCTCGACGTCATCCGGGTGCCCGGCGCGACCGGCTATATCGACACGAACTACGAAGGCAAGGCCGATGCCGCCATTCAGGCGATTCGCGACGGCTACGACTTCGTCTACGTGCACATCGAGGCGACGGACGAAGTAAGCCACGCGCAGGACCTCAAGCTGAAGATTCAGGCTCTTGAGGACTTCGACAGCCGCTTGATTGGCCGCGTCCGCGCCGCGCTTGGCGACGGCGTTGGCTACTGCGTGCTGCCCGATCACCCCGTGCCGATTCGCCTGGGCCGCCACACCCGCACACCCGTGCCGGTGGCCGTCTACCAGCCCGGCGAACCGCCGGACGCCGTCCAGACCTACGACGAAATCGCGGCGCCGAAGGGCGCGCTTGGTTCGCTCAAGGGCGGCGATCTGATGGATATCCTCCTCGGCTGACCCTTCCTCATCGGCATAACCGACCCCGAGTTGTGCGGACGACTCGACCCAAGTTATGCCGATGACCGACCCCGAGTTGTGCCGATGAGCGACCCCGAGTTGTGCCGATGACCGACCCCGAGTTGTGCGGACGATTCGACCCCCTCGACCGATTTGAAACTCCGAGCGTTTGCAAAGGGGCGGTTCTAACGAACCGCCTTGGAGGCTT
>JBJEWG010000041.1:0-3857 GCA_051884935.1 Kiritimatiellia bacterium
AGCCCGTGCCGCTCAGATGGGTCTGGGAGAAGCCGTAGATGCAGGGGTCTTCCCACACGTAGCCCGAGCAGTGGTCCCAGTCGCAGAGGCCCGTATCGGGGCTCGCCTGCACCATCGCGAACGGACACGCCGCGCCCGGGAACGTGTGGCCCCGATAGGAGCCCCCGATGCGCGTATCCACAAGCTGCGTCGGCTCCGCCACCGCGAGAAGCGCAAGCACGCCAAGCGCGCAGAATGCCCCTATGACCTTCTTCATCTCTCGTTCCTCCACTGTTGATCACGCGCGCGCAACGATCTTCTTCGCCCCCTCGACGTATGCGATGGCGTCGCGTGCGTCGCGCGCCGTGAGCAGACGCTCGTCCGCCCTGCCGGCGAGCAGGTCGAGGAAGTAGCGCTGTTCCGCCTCGTAGGCGTTCATTTTGGGCACCTTCGGCGCAAAGGGCCGCCCCTTCGCGGGGTAGACCATGAACGGCTCCTTCCGCTTCGCGTCGCAGACGACGCTCGCCCCCTCGAACGTCACGCGAAACCCCGCCTCGAAGCCCAGCGTGGGCGCGGCGGCCCAGGAGACGGTGGCGGTGACCACCTTGTCGGGGTAGACGTAGCGCAGCTGCGCGTGGTCGAGCACGCCGTCTCTGCGGAGGTGCGTCCAGGCGCAGACCTCCTGCGGCTTCCCGAAGAGGCTGGCGATCATGTCCGCGTCGTGGATGTGCAGATCGAGCAGGCAGCCGCCGGACTTCCCTGCGTCCAGGAACCAGCTGTGGGGCCCCTTCGCGTCCGGCGGATTCGAGGCGCGGAGAAAGTCCGCCGCCACGACGCCGCCATACTTGCCGGAGCGGACCAGCCGCCGGAGGGCGACGTACTCGGGCCAGAAGCGGAGGCACTGCGCCACGAGGAGCCTCCTCCCGGTCCGCGCGGCCACACGCAGCATCCGGTCGCAGTCCTTCACCGTGAGCGCCATCGGCTTCTCGCAGAGCACATGGTAGCCGGCCTTCAGCGCGTCGATCGTCATCGCGGGATGGAGCGGCGTGGGCAGGGTGACGTCCACGGCGTCGAAGCCGCCGGCCGCGAGCATCTTCGCGAAGTCGTCGTAGACGGCCACGCCCGTGAAGTCGGTCGATGCGTCCATGCCGGCGAGATTGCCGCCCGTGACGGTTGTGAGCTGCGCGAGGTTCGCGTCGCAGATGGCGACGACCTTCGCGCCGCGAATCCGGCGCCAGTTCCCGTAGTGCATCCGGCCCATGAAGCCGAAGCCGGCGATCGCGATCCGCGTCATGCCCGCCGCTCCGCGCGGAGCGACTTCACGAAGGCGGCCGTGCGGGCGACGGCGATCTCGATCTGCTCGTAGCTCGTGGCGTAGCTCATGCGCACGAAGCCCTCGCCGCACGGGCCGAACGCCGAGCCCGGCACGCACGCGACGGCGTGCTCGTTCAGCAGGCGCAGGCAGAACTCCTCGCTGGTGAGGCCCGTCGAGCGGATGTCGGGGAAGACGTAGAACGCGCCCTTCGGGAGGATGGTCTTCAGCCCCATCGCGTTGAGCGATTCGACGAGGAAGTCGCGGCGCCGCCTGTATTCCGCACGCATCCGGTCCACGTCGTCGTCCCCGCGGTTCATCGCCTCCACGCCGGCGGCCTGGGCCAGGGTCGGCGCGCTCATGATGGCGTACTGGTGGATCTTCATCATCGTATCCACCACCTCGCGCGGACCGCAGGCGTAGCCCAGACGGTAGCCCGTCATCGCCCAGCTCTTCGAGAATCCGTTCAGCAGCACCATGTTGTCGCGGAGCTCGGGGATCGAGGAGAAGCTCAGGATGCGCCCGTCGTAGGTGAGCTCGGAGTAGACCTCGTCCGCCAGCAGCAGCAGGTCGTGCTTCAGCACGAACTTCGCGATGGCCTTCAGGTCCGCCCGCGTGAGCGTCGCCCCCGTGGGGTTGCAGGGGAAGTTCAGGAGCAGTGCCTTCGTCTTCGGCGTCACCTTCTCCTCAAGGGCCGCCACCGTGAGGCGGAAGGCGTCCTCCACGTGCGTCTCCACGCGCACGGGCACGCCGTGGGCCATGCGGATCGTCGGCGCGTAGGAGACGAAGCAGGGCTCGTGGTAGAGAATCTCGTCGCCGGGCTCCGTGATGGCGCGGATCGCGAGGTCGATCGCCTCCGAGACGCCCACCGTCACGAGAATCTCCTTCCGCCAGTCGTACTTCGCGTCGAAGCGGCGGAGGACGTAGTCGGCGATCGCCTGGCGCAGCTCGGGCGTGCCGAGGTTCGACGTGTAGTGCGTGGCGCCGTCCTCAAGCGCCGTCACGGCGGCGCGCGAGATGTGCCAGGGCGTGTCGAAGTCCGGCTCGCCCACGCCGAGCGACACCACGTCCTTGCGCTGCGCGACGATGTCGAAGAACTTGCGGATCCCCGACTTCGGCAGCTCGGCGACGTGCCGGGCGATGAAGTTCCTCTTTGACGCGGCGGCCACGGTCTGCGCCCTCAGACGATCGGCAGCCGCTGGTCCGTCGCGAAGTCGGCCAGCAGCCCCTTGGCCTTGTAGGTCTTGAGCATGAAGTGCGTGGCCGTGGAGAGCACGCCGTCGATCGTGGAGAGCTCCGCCGAGACGAAGTGCGCCACGTCCTGCAGCGACTTCCCGCTCACGAACACCAGCAGGTCGTACGCGCCGCTCATCAGAAAGCACGCCTCCACCTGCGGGAACTTCGCGATGCGTTGCGCCATCTTGGCGAAGCCCGTATCCTTCGCCGGGGTGATCTTGAGCTCGATCACGGCCGTCACCTTCTCCTGCTTCTTCATCTCCAGCTCCTCTCCGTTGAACGCCTCAGCCGAAGAACGCCCCGTAGAGCGCCCGCACGGCCTTGTTGCAGTCTTCGCTTCTGATGCCAATCATGAACGAGATCTCGCTCGCGCCCTGGTTGACCATCGAGATGTTGATGCCGTGCTCCGCGAGGGCGCCGATCGCCTTGGCGAGCATGCCCACCGAGAACGCCATCCCCTCGCCCACCACCATGATCACCGCGTAGTCGTGCGTCACGATCACGCTGTCGGGGGCGAGTTCGCGCTTGATGCGCGCCACGATCTTCTTCTCCTTGGCGGACGTGAACTTCTCGCCGCGCATCAAGACGGAGATCGAATCGACGCCGCTCGGGATGTGCTCGTAGGCGACGCCCTCCTCTTCGAGGATCGCCAGCACCTTGCGCGTGAAGCCGACCTCGCGGTTCATGAGGTACTTGTCGATGATGATGTTCGAGAACCCGCCCGCGGCGGCGATGCCGGTCACCGTGCCGGGCGTCACGCGGCGGCTCTGCTGGATCATCGTGCCGGGCTCGGTGGGGCGGTTCGTGTTGCGCACGTTGATCGGGATGCGCCCCTGCACGGCCGGGGCGATCGCCTCGTCGTTGAACACGCCGAAGCCCGCGTAGGCGAGCTCGCGCATCTCGCGGTAGGTCATCGTGTCGATGCCGTCCGTCACCTCGGCCACGATGCGGGGATCGACCGGGTAGACGTTGTCCACGTCCGTGAAGTTCTCGTACACGTCCGCGCGCACCGCGGCCGCGAGGATCGAGCCCGTGATGTCGCTGCCGCCGCGCGGGAACGTGGCGACCGTGCCGTCCTTGCGGTAGCCGAAGAAGCCGGGGTAGATCACGATGCCCTCGAAGTCGCTGAACGCGCGGGCGAGCTTGCGGTAGCTCTCCTCCACGAGCGTCGCGTTGCCGCTCTCGCCTTCAAGCACCATCCCCGTGTCCTTCGGGCTCGCGTAGCGGGCCTTCACGCCGCGCTTGCGGAAGGCGACGGCGGCAAGCTTCGCGCTGTTGTCCTCGCCGGCGGCCTTGAGCGTGTCCATGAAGAGCCCCGCGTCCTTCCTGG
>JBJEWG010000042.1:0-3856 GCA_051884935.1 Kiritimatiellia bacterium
CACCACGAGGTAGTCGGGCGCCCGGCCGCCGAGCGCCTCCTTCACGTTCGCCGCCCACGCCTCGAAAAAGCGCGCGTCCACCGTGTCCATCACCGCGGTCTTCGCCGTGCCCAGAATCACGTAGCTGTTGTAGGCCATGCCGCGCGGCACGACGTACTGCCCCTCGAAGAGGTCGATGTCGTGGTCGTTGACGCCGACGTACCTGATGTCGGCCGTGATGTTCTTCTCAATGCTCATTCGCTTCTACTCCTTGACAAATCGACTCGTTGGCCTTGAACGTGTGCTCGCCGGGCCCGAACGTCCGCGCGGTCGCGCCGAAGGCGAAGTCCGCCGTCGTCCCCGCCGGAACGCCGAGCGAGACGGCCAGCCCCGCCCCGTCGCGGTCCCACCGCAGGCGGATCTCGCCGTGCGGCGTGGGGACGACGCCCTCCGCCCACGTGAGGCCCGCCGGCTGCGGGCGCACCGCGAACCGCCTGAATCCCGGCTCCGTGGGCACCACGCCCAGCACGTAGGCCGAGAAGATGCCCGCGATGGCCGTGTCGGGGTGCGACTCGTCGCCCCAGCCGCTGCGGTTCAGCCCCATGCACTCCGTCACCGTCTGCGCCCCCTTCCAGGCCGGGTCCAGCAGCTTGTACCAGTTGTGGTCCTCGATCGCCTTCAGCCCGCCCGCGGCGTCGCCATACTCGAACTTGCCCCGCGCGGCGAGCGCCTGGAACTTGCCGTGGCTCGTGCGGACGAGCTGCGGCATGATCCGCGCCGCCTCCCCGGGCGTCGCGAACTTCACCGCGAGCGCGAGGGCGTTCGCCTCGAAGCCCATGCGCCGCTCCTCGGCCGAGAGCGCGAAGTGCCCCTTCTCCTCGACCCAGAACGCCTTGCGTACCACGGGCGCGAACCGGTCGGCGTCCGCCTCCCAGGCCGCGGCCTCGGCGGCGTGCCCGAGCGCGCGGGCGATCGACGCGGCGTCCCTGAGCGTCTTCCAGAGGAGGATGTTCATGAAGGAGCGGTGGTGCAGCGACGTGCCGCCGAAGACGAGGCCGGCCGCGTGCTTGCTCGTCTCCCGGCGCTGCTCGAAGATGCCGTCCGCGCGGCGGTGGGCGTTCAGATACCCCATGAGCGCCACGACGTCCGGCCACACACCCCTCAGCGTCTCCACGTCGGCCGTGTAGAGCAGGTGGTCCCAGGCGACGAGGATGAACCACGCCGCGAACTCGTCCGACCCGAACGGCCCGTAGTCGCCGTCCGGCGGCCGCACGCTCCGCTCCGCATACGGCGAGGCGTGGACGTACCCCGCCGGCGTGCGGTTGAACGCCAGCATCTTCACGCTGCCGGGCATGTAGATGGACTTCGGGCCGAACCCGTAGAACATGTTCCGCTCCGCCCACCAGAGGTCGCCGCTCCAGATCAGGCGGTCGCGCTTCGCGCCGTCCGCCGTGTACGGCAGCGTGCGGGCGAACTCCCAGTCCGCGAGGTCCATCAGGTCCCGCCCCGCCACCTTCATCGAGAGGATGACCGGCCAGCTCTCCTTCGGCACGGCGAGCCCGATGCGCGCGCCCTTCTTCACGGGCACCGAGACCGTCCGCACGGCGTTCGTCGCGTCCTGCGTCACCTTCACGCGCCGCCCGTCCACCAGCACCTCGAACGTCCCTGCGGGGAAATGCGGGTTCGCGTCGAACTCATACGTGATCGCGAACTCGCCGTCCGCCGCCGCCGCCCTGCGGCACCACACGTCGCCCGCCGCCTGCTCCAGCTTGCGCGGCAGGATGCGCCCCGCCACCTTCTTCCACGCGTCGTGGTTCGGGAAGCTCGCCAGCTGGCACGTCCACACGCTGATGTCCCACAGCCGCGTCGCCCGCGCGTCCGAACAGGCGAAGGACCCCGCGCGCGGCTCCGCGGAGAACACCTCGGCGTTCTCGATCTCAAGCGAGTCGAGCGTCACGCTGCCCGGCGTATCCAGCTGCACGCGCACATAGCGCTCCTGCCCCTGGATGAGCGGGGCCACGAAGGTGCCCGTGCGGCCGATCGAGTAGAGCTCGTGCCGGTTGATGTTGCCCGGCAGCACGGGGATGTCGAACGTCGGCCCGAGATAGCGCGCGCTCGTCTCCCGCCAGAAGCACCCCTTCTCGCCGAGGCCGTCCGGGTGGTTCGCGTAGGCGAGCCGCAGCACGGGCGCACGCGCCGCATCGCGCCCCGTCACCTCGAAGACGGCGTAGCCGCCCACGCTCTTCGCGCCGAAGTCGAGCGCCAG
The DNA here is from genome assembly GCA_051884935.1 of Kiritimatiellia bacterium. GTDB lineage: Bacteria > Verrucomicrobiota > Kiritimatiellia > RFP12 > UBA1067 > RUG572. The sequence continues at coordinate 2,246 of JBJEWG010000042.1, forward strand.
CACGGGCCGCTCCCCCGCGCCGTCCCAGGTCAGCGTGCAGACCTTCCCGTCGCCCTTCGCGAACAGCCCCTCCGGACACTGGACGTTCCCCTGCGAATACAGCACCGCCGCCGCCGCAACAGCCAAGAACATGGTTTAGACCTCCATAATCGTCTTCAGCGCACTGCGCTGACCGCAAGCGGCGCCAATTCGCCTGCTTCGTTGTAACCCCAATACACCCGACCTTCGGCGCGGCTGCGATTCTGACGCTCAGTCATCGCCTGATAGTAGCAATCGGGATTGTGCCCATAGCGCTCGGAAATCTTCCGCCGGACGGCATAGACTTCCTCCATCGGATCTTTACAATTCACCATGATGATCCTCCATGAAGCGAGACGGGGTGATGATGACGGGGCATTTCAACCCGGCATCCCTCAGAATACCGTAGGTTTTCGGCAACGTGAACTCGTTTGCCATATGTCTGCAATTCCAAGTCAGCAGGACATCCATGCCGTAAAACGCGGCGGTCGCGATATGGTAGGCGTCCGTCACTTCCTTTTCCGGCACGGCGTGACCGGCAATCAACGCATGGGCAATCTTGTTGATTGCTTCGTTCACGCCATTCAATAAAGGGATTCCCTCTATCGCCTTCTCACGCAACGCGACATATTCAGCATCTCCGTCCTGAATTTCGCCCTCCACGTGATCGGAAATAAAGACGTCGCAGTGCGGTCGAACGGCCAACCACCACTGCCGCGAAGCCGCTTGCCACGAGGCAATGGGCTCACGCATCGTCGGCCGTCCAGTAAGATAACTAACGAACGATGTCTCCAAATAGACTTTGAGTTTATCCGCCATGCCTAGACCGTCTCTCCAATGGAAAAACGCGGGGAGTATAGCAAAAAAACCGACCGAACGCCAATGACGTCCGGTCGGGAGCACGATGACGAAATGCCCGAAATGAACAGAACGGCGGCCTAGTTGTGGCGCAGCCAGACGAAGCCCACGACGATCGCCGCCACGAACGCGGCAAGGAGAATCGGTATCACGCACCCGTTCCAGCTGTTGCCGATCCTGCGGCCATAGCGCGTGTCGTCGTCCTCGTCGTCCGCGCGCTCCACGGTGATCACCTCGGCGAGCCCTTCGGCGAGCAGGGACTCGACGGCCTCGTTGTGGTTGCGGGCCTGGACGTGCGTCTCCACCACGTGCCCGTCCGCGTCCTTGTAGACGATGATGTAGCGCCGCCCCTTCTTCGTCGCCTTCCGGGCCTCGATCCGCTGGACGATCAGCGCCGCGAGGTCCTGAACCGTCCGCACGGACTCGAACGCGGTCGCGTCAAGCGTGATCTTGAAGGCCTTCTCAAGCTCGCCGATCAGGCGCTGCTTGTTCGCAAGGTCCCCGGACCAATACATCGAGACGGGCTGCGCAGGCTCGACCTGCGCCGCGGCGATGTCAATCTGCGCCGCAAGTCTTTCGCTCAACACGCGCATCACGCCGGTCGGAACTTGCACCGGTTCTTGAACCTTCTTCGTCTCTTCTTCCATAGAAGTCTCCACGCCATCTCTGAACGGCACCGTAAATCCTACCAAATCTCCTTTGGTCCGTCAATGATACTTAAATATCTACAATAAT
>JBJEWG010000043.1:0-20090 GCA_051884935.1 Kiritimatiellia bacterium
GACGCTGCGCCTTGACGCGACGAGCCTTGTCGGCCGGCGTCTTGCACGGACGAACGTGGGACTCTTTACGGAGTGTACGACCTGTACCCATTGTTGAACCTCTGCTTTCTTCAGAAAAGTGAGCCGATAGTATGCCGTTTTTCGGCACGAAAAGCAAGCGCGAAATTGACGAAAATGCGCCTACTTCACCTCGTGGCACCAGCCGTGCCGGTCGGGCAAGTCGCCGTACTGGATGCCCTGCACCGTGTCGAACAGCTTCTGGAGCGTGGGATCGACGGTCTCGGGGTCGGAGATTCTGATGGCCTTCCCGTTGCGCGTGATCTCCCACACGGGCGTGATCACCACCGCGGTGCCAAGCGCCGCCACGGCCTTGAACTTCCTGAGCTCCGTGAACGGCACCGGGCGGCACTCGACCTTGATGCCCAGGTCCTTCGCGCACTGCTTGAGGGAGAGGTTCGTGATGGAGGGCAGCACCGAGCAGCTGTCCGGCGTCACATACGCGCCGTCCTTCGTGATGCCCGCGAAGTTGGAGGTGGCGAACTCCTCGATGTACTTGTGGCTCTTCGCGTCGAGGTACAGCTCAACCGGCCACCCCTCGCGCTTCGCCTTCTCGTGCGCGAAGATGCCCGCCGCGTAGTTGCCGCCCACCTTCACGTCGCCCATGCCGTGCGGCGCCGCGCGGTCCCACTCGTCGAAGATCACCGCGCGCACCGGCTTCAGCCCGCCCTTGTAGTAGGCCCCCACCGGCATCACCATGATCATGAACGTGTATTCCTTCGCCGGGGCCACGCCGATCTGCGGGCCCGTGCCGATCAGAAGAGGGCGCAGGTACATCGACCCGCCCGTGCCGTACGGCGGCACGAACTCCTTGTTCTTCTTCACGACCTTCTCGCACGCCTCCACGAACATCTCCTCCGGCACCGGCGCCATGCACGTGCGCTCCGCCGTCCGGTACATCCGCTTCGCGTTCTCCTCCGGACGGAAGATCACGATCTTGCCGCTCTTCTGGCGGAAGCACTTGATCCCCTCGAAGCACTCCTGGCCGTAGTGCAGGCAGCTCGCCCCGATGTGCATCGTGATGTAGGGCTCCTTCACGAAGCTGGGCTTCGACCACTTTCCGTTCTTCCACGTGTAGCGGATGTGGCAGTTCACGTCGGAGAACCCGAACCCGAGTTTGCTCCATTCAATATTCGGCGCCGCTTTCTTGGCCATGACTCTAATCTCCTTGTTGGCGGGGTATTCTAGTCCTTTTTCCGAACGCCCGCAATCACAAACCATCACAAACTCACGGCGCGACGCGCTTCGCCTCGTCCAGCAGAAGGCCGAGCGCATACGCGACGGCCGCCGCGCGCACCTCCGCGCGGCCCCCCGCGAACACCTCGTTCCGCGTCCGCACCCCCCGCCGCGAGGCCACGCCGAACCAGACGCACCCCGCGGGATGCACCCCGTCGCCATCCGGCCCCGCAAGCCCCGTCACCGAGACCGCGAGGTCCGTTCTCAGCGCCTCCCGCGCCCCGGCGGCCATCTGCTCCGCGCACGCCGGGCTGATCGGCCCCACGCCGTTCAGCACCGCCTCGTCCACGCCCAGCAGCCTCCGCTTCACCGAATTGTCGTAGCTGATCACGCCCCCCCAGAACACGGCGCTCGCGCCCGGCACGGCGGTGATCGCCTGCCCCACGCCGCCCCCCGTGCACGATTCCGCCGTCGCGCAGGTCAACCCCCGCGCCGTGAGAAAGGCCACCAGTTCCTCCGCCGGACTCATCCCCGCGCTCATTTCATCAGCAGGTAGCAGGCCCACGCGGAGAGCGTCTTCGAGTCGAAGATCGCCCCGCCGCGGATGCCCTCCTCGACCTCCTCACGCGAGAGGACGACCGGCTGGACGTTCTCGTCCGGGTCCTGGTCCTGCGCGTGCTGCCCCTCGGCGAGTTCGGCGAAGAAGACGTGGATGCGCTCCTCGCAGTACCCCGGCGTGCAGATGATCGTCGTGAGGAACCTGATCGAGGCGACGTCGTACCCCGTCTCCTCGGCCGTCTCGCGGCGCGCCCCCTCCTCCGGCTCTTCCCCCGCCTCCAACCCGCCCGCGATCACCTCGACGAGCGCCTCCTCGGCGGCCTTGCGGTACTGCTTCACGAACACGAACTTCCCGTCCGGCCGCCGCGCAAGCACCGCCACCGCATTCCCGTGCCGGACCACCTCGCGCTTCGTCCGCCGTCCATCCGGCAGTTCGACGTCGAGCAGATCGACGCTGATGATCCGCCCCGTGTACATCCGTTCGGCATTCAGCGTCTTCTCCGTGAACTTATCCATATCCATATGCTCCTTCAAACGAACTCGCCCCGCACGCAACGGGTCGTCTCATTCTAGCAAAACCCCCGCCAAACGGCAAACAGGCCTCACCGGTTCCCCTTCGCCCGGTTGTGCGTCTTGCAGAGCATCTGGCAGTTCGATTCGTCGGTCGCGCCGCCCCTGCTCCACGCCGTGACGTGGTCGGCGTCCATTTCATTGAACGCCCAGATCCGCGCCGCGTTCGCGCCGTGCCCCACCGCGCAGAGCGGACAGTTCGACGTGTGCGCGGCGTTCGCCCGGGCGGTCTGCTTCAGGTAGACTTTCCTCGCCGTCTGCCGGTCGAAGACGCGGACGTTGAGGAGCCTCGCGTCGCGTTCGCCGCCGAGCACGTACTCGTAGATGCCGCGCCTGTCCGTCACCGAATCGTCGGCCATCAGCGCCGCGACGCGCGCCTCCACGGCGGCGGGCGAGTAGGGCTTCGCGTGGTAGGTCTCGTAGAGCCGCCCCCAGTCGAGCCCGCACATCTCGGCGCGAATCGTCGTGAACACGCCGTCCGCCCAGTCGATGACGGTGTTGAAGTAGGTGGCGAGTTCGTCAATCTCCGCGTCGAACCGGTGCGCGCTCATGTACTCGCTCACCGCACCGCCGCGCGCCACCCACGCGAGCGCCGTGGCGAGATAGTCCTGCCGCTTGACGTTTCCCTTGATGAACGAGGCCCACTTCTGGGTCTGCGCGTTCTGCGAGTTGGAGAACGTCTCCTTCGCCCTGGTCACGAACGGGCCGGAGTAGATGGCATTCAAGAGTTCCTGCTCGTTGAGCGGCACGCCCGCGATGTTGATCGTCTTGAACCACTCCTTGATCTCGCTCTCCTCGCCCTCGCAGATGTAGATCGTGAGCGGGGCGGACATGATCCTGTTGCGGGAATCGGCGGACAGCCCGCCGAAATACTGCTCCATGCCGTCCACCCGAACCGCGAACTTCCCCGTCACGAACCGCCCGAAGCTTGTGATGCGCTGCTGCCCGTCCAGTACCTCATACCTACCGTCGGCGGTCTTGACGAAGTAGATGAGTCCAAGCGGATACTTCTTCAAGAGCGAATCGACGACGGCCACATCCTTCTTGCCGTCGTTGTAGATGTAGTTGCGCTGGTACTCCGGCTGGATGACGAGCTGCCCGTCAAGCCCGAAGAGGCCCTTGCCCTCCAGTTCGCTGTACACGAACCCCTTGCAGATGTCCGCGACCGTCCAGTCGATTTTGAGTGTCGTCTTCATTTCGCCTCCTTGATGATGTAACGGATAAGAATCCGAGCATAGGTCTCTTTGCCATTTATCGTGAACCGATGTCCATAGTGCGGATTGTCGGCTATGTATCTATCCAGCCCCATGATTTCAAACTGTTCGGGGCAGTGCTTGTCGAGCCATGAAATGGGCACGCCCATCACACCGTCGTAATCGGCAGGAATCGCATCCGAGAACGGCACCTCGATGGCATCGTAGTTGTCGTATTTCGGATAACCCTTGTCGCGCAGCTCTTTGTGCTTCGAATACTTGATATTGTCCTCCATCGTCATCAACTGCATCGACTGGTGACGCCGTCCGTGGTCGAGGTTGGTGAACCAACGAACACCCTTGACTCGAATATAGTTCTGTCCATTTTCATCTGTCCGGCAGCCGGCGGCACGAAGCGGGTATTCCTTTGGAACGGCGAACTCGCGATCTCCGCTATGGATACTTTCGCCTAACCACATTTTATTAGCGCCGATGAGCGGGAACACCTCTTTATAGGTAATCGCATTCATGTTTCCGATGATCAGGAACTTCTTGTCGGCTTCGACGATCCAGGCAAGGAACTCGCGGAAGAGGGAGAACGGCGGATTGGTGACGATGACGTCGGCCTCGTCGCGGAGCGCCTTCACCTCGTCGGAACGGAAGTCGCCGTCGCCCGTGAGATACTCCCATTCGAGGTCGTCGATGTCAATCTTGCCGTTCTGGTTCGTGTCGTGGTCGAGAATGAATTTCTTGCCCCGCGCCTTCGATTTCTGCTCGTCATATTGCGGCGACTCGCGTTCGGTCGGCGACGCCCAGAACTCCATCTGCGTCTCCTTGCCTCGCCCCCGATTCTTCGCGTCGATGGCATAACTCGTCGAAATGAGCTTCTTCAGGCCGAACGTCTCGAAGTTCTGGGCGAAGAACTTGGTGAAGTTGCTCCACTCGGGGTCGTCGCAGGGCAGGAGGACCGTCTTGCCGCGGAACACGTCGGGATTGTATTCGACATAGGCGTTGACTTCCTTTTGGATGTCCGCGTATTGGGTGTAGAACTCGTCGTTCTTCGCGCTTTTCGCCGCCGAAAGGTTCTTGTTCGCCATATCGTGCTCCGTCCTCGTGGGGACAGGCCCCACGCGAGACTCCTTTCATCCTGCCGCACAAGGAAGGAAGGCGGCGCAGTTTCGGCGGCGATAAAAAGAGCGTGCCTCGTTCGAGATATCTCCCAAGAGGCACCGCTAAGAGCCCGGATTGAAATATCAAGAACGGGCACGCAAGACGGGTACACAATGAGGCATGGGTAGAATCCACCCATGTGTGTACAGTCCTGCGTAGCCACATCCTTTACTTCAGCTCTGAAAAGTAGCAATTTTCGTTGGAAGCAAAAAATGCGCTTGCGCACATTTGATGGTGACGGCGATACTCTTGAAAGCGCGTCGCCGCCGATATCAAAGATCAGTTGCCGATCCGCGCCTGTGGCGACGAACCAACGCGGCGATTATACCAAAATCCGCCCCATCAAAGCGAGCGTTCCGCAGATAATCTCGAATTTCGCATCTTGCAGCGGCGGCCTTAAATCGACTTTCTAGGGGTAGATTTGGTGGCCTGTGCCGCCACACCGTCCCCCTGCGGGGCCGCGCGGACGTTCCCGAGCAACCATCCAAACGCCACCGAGCGGTCGCCCGAATGGTGCTGGAGACTACGGTGTTCTCCTCCCGACGAAACGGCAAACCGCGCCGACCCAACGGCAAAATCCCCCCGTCATCCGGGATTCACTTGCGCAACCAAATGAATTCTCTTGCGCAACTGAATGAATTTGGTTGCGCAACTAAATTTGATCACTTGCGCAACCCAGCCCCAAACCTCCCTATCATCCGACCGGAGTGATGCGCACCACTCGACCGGGGTGATGCGCACCACTCGACCGAGGTGATGCGCACGAACTGACCACACCCTCCTAGACGAAACCGCGCCCCCTCCGAGATGAAATCTCTTCCTCCCTAGACCAAGACAGTTGAACGGTCAATTTGGAATCCACAACCCGTCTGTCAATTGAGCAGTTGAACAGTATGAACAGTTGAACAGTGTGAACAGTTAGGTCATGCGGACCATTTGACGTGTATGGTAGGTAAGATGACCAGTGACAATGGCGGGTTTGCGAAAGACAGCTGGAGAAAGAAAGGGCCTCCGGCTGGATGGGGATGGGAGGGTTGTTCCAAACCGGAGGCATACCGCATTTCCTGATCTTGGGCGCGGCAGCTCCCTCAATGAACGGGCCGAAGCCCGTCGCAGGTATCTGTGTTGCGTTTTCGAGTCGTAGTATATAAAAGGACGATTAGGCGAATGTTAGCAAATAGGGGAAATGTGCCCGAAAAATCACATCACCCTCTCGCCGCTTCCGCATCGAACGCCCAGCACGCGCAACGGCGGGTGCCCGCCACCGTCTCCGGCGGCTGTTCCGTGCGGCAGCGCGCCCGCACCGACGCACAGCGCGGCCAGAAGGCGCAGCCCGTCGGCCAGGCATCCGGCGGCGGCACCGTCCCCGGAATGTCCGCGAGGGGGGCGTCGCGCGGCGCATCGAGCGCCGGGACGGCGGCCAGCAGTCCCTTCGTATAGGGATGGCGCGGGTTGGAGAGCACCTCCACGACGGGGCCGCTCTCGACGATGCGGCCGGCGTACATCACGTTGACCTCGTCCATCCGCCCCGCGACGAGCCCGAGGTTGTGTGTGATGAGCAGTACCGCCATGCCGGTCTCGGCCGCCAGCGAGTCGATGAGCTCAAGCACCTGCTTCTGCGTGGTGACGTCCAGCGCGGTCGTCGGCTCGTCCGCGACGAGGAGGTCCGGCTCCGCCGCCAGCGCCATCGCGATCATGCAGCGCTGCTGCTGCCCGCCCGAGAGTTCGCAGGGGTAGGCGTGTGCCGCGCGCGCCGGGTCCGGCAGGCCTGTCCGCGCGAGCAGTTCGAGAATCCGCGCGTCCTGCTCCCTGCGCGAAAGCGGCTTCGGCAGCGCCTCGCGGATCTGCGCGGCCATGCGCATGACGGGATTGAGCGAATCGCTCGGGTTCTGGAAGACGTAGGCAATTCGGCCGTTGAACGTCGTCCGCCCCGAGACGACGGCGCGGTCCGTCGGCGAGAGGCGGGCCAGGGAGAGGGCCGTCAGCGACTTGCCGCAGCCCGATTCGCCCACAAGCGCCACGCGGCCATGTGCGGGCACGGTGAAGGAGACGTCGCGCACGGGCACGATCTCCCGCCCTTCCCGATGGAACACGATTCGCAGGTTCTTCACGTCCAGCAGCATCTCACGTTCCTTTCGTTTCCAGAGAGACCGTCCAGGGGCCATGGGCGCGCCAGATTCGCCGCACGTTCGCCGCCGTCTCCTCGGGCGTCTCCCCGATGGGGACGTAGAGCGGCGTGGACTGGTGGCGGAACCAGGTGTCCTGCCGCTTCGCGAGCTGGCGCGTCCGCACGAGAATCCGCTCGCGCACGGCGTCGAGCGGGCTCCCCTCGATGAACTCCTTGTAGCCGATCGCCGCCGAGGCCGTGTCGGACCAGACGGGATATTGGCGGCGCAGTTCGGCGACCTCTGCGGCGAGGCCGTCCATGAACATCGCGTCGAGGCGCCGCGCGATGCGCGCGTGGAGAACGGCGCGGTCCGCCTGAAGCACCGGGTACGCGGGCGGCGGGCTGGTCCACTCGCGGTCCAGCCCACGCAGCAGCGCCGAGAAGTAGAGCCCCGTTCCCCCCACGATCACGATCGGGCGCGACGCGGGGACTTCGGCGAGCCAGGCCGCCGCGGCTCTCAGCCACGCGCCGGAGGAGAAATGCTCTGCGGGCGTGACGACGTCAACGCCCCCCATCGAGAACTCGGCGCGCTCGGCGGCGCTCGGCTTCGCGGTGCCAACGTCCATCCCGCGATAGACGAGCATCGAGTCGGCGCTCAGGATCGCCGCCCCCATCTCGCGGGCGAGCAGCGCCGCCGCCGCGGACTTGCCGCTCGCGGTCGCCCCCGCGAGAAGATAGGCCTCACGCCGCGCCATCGGCGCCACCCGCCTTCGGGGGCTCGGACCTCTTCTGGAGAAGCCCGAGCGCGATCAGAATCGTGGCCGCGACGGTGATGTAGGAGTCCGCGACGTTGAAGCAGGGGAAGTGGTGCACGCCCCAGTGGAAGTCGAACATATCGACCACGCACCCGCGCGCGATCCGGTCGATGAGGTTCCCGACGATGCCCGCGTAGAGCAGCACCTCCGCGACGCGGCCCAGCCACCCGGCGGGGAACACCGCCGCCCGCTTCCAGACCAGTACGCCCATCGCGACGAGGGCGAACGCGGCCAGCGGCCACACCTGCCCCTGGAACATCCCCCACGCGCAGCCGCGGTTCTCGACGTACGCCAGATTGAAGAGACCGTCAACGACGACGCGCGCGGGCTGGCCCTTCAGATAAAAGACGGCCGCCGCCTTCACGACCTGATCCACGAGGAGCAGGTTCGCGACGACGGCGAACAGGAAGACGAACCGCCTCAGCATCAGCGACCGCCGAAGGGATTCTCCATCGAGGTCTGGCACTCCATGCAGGTGTGCACGAAGGGCAGGTTGAGCAGACGCGGCTTGCGGATGAGCTGCCCGCAGACCTCGCAGATGCCATACTTGCCCTCAGCGATGCGCCCCAGCGCCTCGTCGATCATCTGGATCGTCTTGTTGCGGGAATCGACCTGCTTCAGGTCCTGCAGGCGCATGAACGCGTCGGAGCCGTCATCGTCCTCGCTGCCGTGGTCGTTCGTCTGCTCAAGCGCGGTCGTCTTCAGCTTTGCGGACTGGCCGAGGGCCTCCTGACGCAGAAGAATCAACCGCTTGCGGAACTCCTCAAGGTCCTCCGGGGAGAACTGAAGCGTGTCCTTGCCCTTGGCGCGGGTGGTCGGGCGGCGGGAGAGCTTCACCTCCGTGCTCGACTCCTGGGCCAGCCGCTCCGCCTCGCGCGCGCGCTCCTTCATGCGCTCCGCGAAGGAGAAGGCCATGTCCTGGCTCGTGTTCTCGAAGGCCGTCGGCGCCTCCTGCTTCTTCAGCGGCGGGCGCGGCGTCTTCTTCACGACCGTGATGGGCTTGCGCACATACTCCTTCTTCGCAATGGGTTCGGCCGCCTCCGCAGGCTTCGCGGCCGTCTTCTTCGGCGCCGCCGGGGCGGACTTCTTCGCAGCCGGCTTCTTCGCCGACTCCGACTTCTTCTCGGTGCTCTTCTTCGCAATCGCCATGGAATCGCCTCTTCTCTTCTTGAACGTACCTGCCCGTCGCGTCAGACCGCCGCGGGCGTCTCCCGCAGCCACGCGCGGAGCTCATCCGTGAGCGCGGCGACGGACTTGACCGTCGCGACCGACGTGGTGCCCTCCGCGTCGGGAAGGTCGAACGCATCCCCCGCCTTCTTGCCGAGCAGGTTCTGCGCCAGCTTCGTCTTGTTGGAAATCACGCCGCGCTCAAGGTCGTTGTCCCACTCGCCGAGGATCACATACGTGCGCTCCTCGCCGGCGGCGGTCGCAATCGTCACGACCGAACCCGGGCAGACCTCCACGGGCGCGACCACGTCCGAGAAGTCAACCGCCTTGACCTCGTTGAGGTCCTTCTGGAGCACGGACTCCTTCTGCATCAGGGCGCGCTGCTCGTCCTTCGCGTACTGGTATTCGGCGTTCTCGGAAAGGTCGCCGTAGCTCTTCGCGAACTCGATGCGCTTCGTGTTCTCCGGGATCTCGACCTTGACGAGCCGTTCGTACGCCGCCTGACGCTCGGCGTAGGAGCGCAGCGAGGTGATGCGCTCGATCTTCCTGACGTCCTCCGCCTTGATCTGGCGCGCGGCGAGCTCCGGCGCGATCTTCGTCATGCGCACGACGATCATGTGGTGCGTGGAGGGGTCCCAGGCGATGGACGCCTGGAAGCGCTCGAAGAACAGCGCCTGGTCGGCGGGCTGCAGCTGCTTGAAGATGCCCTCAAGCCACGCCTGGTCCGCGAAGAGGCGGCGGATCGTGTTCTGCATCCGCAGGGTCTCGCCGCCCTGCCGGCCCTCGCCGAGGGCGATGGCGTGCGTGAGGATGACCACGAGCGGCGGCAGCTTCGCCCAGTGCCGGTAGTCCGCGTAGCGGCCGAGGATGAGCGTGACGAGCGTCGCGGGCGCGGCCGGGTTCCGCAGGAGGTCGGCCACCACCGCCTCGCAGTCCTCGTCCTTCTTGAACGCCTCCAGCGTCGCGGTGAGCAGCGGGAAGCACATCTGCGGCAGAACGGCGAACAGGTTCTTCTTCGCCGTCTCGCGGTCCTCCGCCGTCATGAACGCGACGAGGTTCCCCGTCTCGCGCGCCGGCAGCGTGCGCGCCGCGGCCAGATAGCGCGCCTCGTCGTTGAGGCCCCTCTCCCAGAGGTAGGCGCGGGCCTTCGCCACGCGCTCGGGGTCAACGCTCAGCTCCGCCATGCAGAACGCGATGCGCGCGTAGAGCGCGTCGTCAACGCCGCGCGCGCCCTTGAGGGCGAACGCCAGACGGTCGGCGATCTTCGCGCGCCCCGCCTCGTCGAGCCCCTTCATGCGACCCATGCCCTGAAGCTCGCGCACGTTGGAGAGGATGCTCTTGGGGTCCCGCATCTGCGAGAACGCGGTAAACCAGCTCTCGCCGTAGTCCTCGGCGACGGCCTTGATGTGGATCGGCTCGGCCCGGCGGGTGGGGATCTCCACGCACTTGTCCTTGCGGAGCTCGACGCGGGCGCTCTCCCAGAACTTCTTCCAGTTGGCCTGCTTCACGAAGCCGTGCTGCGCGCAGAGCTCCTCAAGGCGCGTGACGGGCATGTCGCCGAAGCTGCGGAGCATCTCCTTCACGAACTCCGCCGGCGTGTTCTTCAGCATCATCGCCACGCGGTCGGGGTCGGCGCGCTGCGTCACGAGGATGTGGTTCTCGGGCGCCGGGACGAGCGTCTCGCACGCCGCGTCGTAGGTGAACTGATGCCCCCGGCGCACGCGGAAATCGACCGTCACGCGGCGGTAGAAGTAGTCGAGCGCGCGAACCTCGCCGAGGCCCCACGCGGCGCTCAGCACCAACGCGCCCTTGTGGAAGGAGAGCAGCCGGCCGAGGCGCCCCACGGCCTCCCGCAGCGCGCGGCTCTCGAACCCGACGCCGTCGATGAAGGAGAGCGTCAGGCGGTCCTTCGTGGTCTTCCGCAGTTCGTCGCGCACGGCCACGCCCTGGAGCTTCGCGCCCAGCACCGCGTGGCAGGCGGCGACGAGCTTGAAGGCCCCCTCGAAGTCGGCGGCGTCGGAGAGCGCCTTGAACAGCGCCAGCGTCATCTCCTCGCCCTTGCTCCCGGGGACGCCCTGAACCAGGCCGATCATCTCGTCCACCGGATAGGGGGGGTGCTGCATCAGTTCATTGAAACGCGCTTCCAGCTCTTCTACCGACTTCTTGTCCATGGATACACCATTCCTTGTTGAAAAAAATGCGGGGCGTAGTATACCATCTTCTCCGCGCAGACGCAATGCGCCGCCACCGGAAGAGTCGTCGGGGGAAGGCCGCTCGACGCGGTGCATCCCCTGCGCGTGTCCACGGGATGAACGGGGCAATCAGCGAAGCAGCAGCAATGTGCCGCCAGACTCCACGCGGCAGACGAAGTCGCCCGACGGGGTGAGCGTGAAGCGCGGCGTGACGGACCCTTCGAGGTTCGCCACCTTCCACCGCGTCGCGAGGTCCGTCGTCCCCAAGTCGATGAACGAATTGCCGTGCGCAAGCACCCACGTGCCGCGCGCCTTCGGGTTCGGCAGCGTCACCGTGCCGCCGCCGCAGATCGTCACGGGGCCATTCGCCGAAACGAGCGGACCCGGAACCGTCTGCGACAGCGCGATCGCCGTGCCGTCTGGAATCTCGACGCCGCCCGGATAGGCCACCTGCCGCGCCCCGTCGAGCACCGTCGTGCGGAACGTCGCCGCCAGCGGCGCGGACGCCTCCGGTAGCATAATCTCGCCGCCCGCCATATCGAAGACGCCGGTGAACGGAGTGGGGCTCTTCTCCAGAGAGAGGGTCGCGCCGGCGGCCAGACGGAGAAGCCCGGACCCCATCAGCGTGCCCGCGAAGGAGGAGGCGCCGTTCGTCAGCGTGACGTGCCCGCTGGCAAGGTCGAACGTGCCCTCGCCGGCGAGCGAGCCGAACGTCTCCTGCGTGCCACTCACTTCAAGGGTCGCCCCGGCGGCGATCGTCACGGAGTCCCCTTCCGGCAGGATGCGGAGCGCGCCGGCGTCCGCACGCATCACGGCCCGGATCTGCCGAAGGTCGAGCGCGGCCCCAAAGACCTTCACCTCGTCGAGGGCGCCGCGGAAGTAGGCGTCGAGCGCCGTCGATTTCGAGCCCAGATAGAAGACGCAGCCTTCGTCGGGGCCGTCGGTCACGAACTTCTGACTCGACAAGCCCTCGATGCACTCGCCATCGACATAGAACTTCGCGCCCACCGCGGGGTCGTAGACCGTCGCGTAGTGATGCCAGCGGAAGGCGTCCTCGCCTTCACGGAGGCCGATCAGCCAGTCGCCGTCGCCGAAGTTCGCGTCAAAGGCCGATCCATTCGAGTTGCGGAAGTAGCCGCGGAACGTCGAAATGCCGTGAATGCCTCCATCGTACAGATAGCTGAACATGTAGATGATGGTCTTCTTCACGGGATCGCCCCAGCAAATGAAGGACGGCGCGTGATTGGCCTTTGCGCCGTCGGGTCCAACCCACCTTGTCGTGTCCGTATTGGCCGTCATGATCCAGGCGGAGACCGTGAACGGCTCCCCGCCCCGCGGCAGCGCCGTGTGGAGGCCCTCGCCCCGGAGGTAGGCCACATTGTACTTGTCGAACTGAAGCGCCTTGCCGCCCAGCGGGGAATCGACCAGCGTCAACGTCCCGTCTCCGACCTTCGTCAGGTGATGGGCGCCGGGCGCGGAATCGAACCCGGGCTGCCCCGGCGTTTCGAACGCATAGTGGAGAATCGGCGCGGGAACCGCGGCGAGGGCGTCGGGCGCCGCGCCGCGTGCGACGGCGCTCGGATCGGCCCGGCGATGCAGGGCCGCCAACTGATCCGCGTCGAGCGCGCAGGCGTAGATGCGGACGTCGTCCAGAAGCCCCTTGAACGAACGGGTCGAGTTGCCGATCTGCTGACCGAGGCAGATATTCTTCCACGCCCCGAGCTTAAGCGGCTGCTCGTTCGTGGTCTGCCAGGTCTGCACGCCGTCGCAGAACACGGTGTACGTGGCGCCACGCTTCATGGCGACGTAGTGATGCCAGGCACCCTGCGGGGCAACAAGCCCGGGAACTTCGCCGAAGTCCAACGCGCCGCCCCAGTGGGAGAGAACCAGCATGCCGGACGAGAGGTCTTTATAGCGGAAGACAATCTCACCGAAATCACTCTGAACGCCAACTGAAAGGAACGTACCCATCGCGTTGCCGTCGGCATCCGGCTTGGCCCAGAGGCTGATGGTGTAGTCGGCATCCCCCGTGAGCAGCTGATCCGTCACCGCGCGTTCCAACTTCTGCTCCGCCGTCCCCGGGAAGCGCGCCACATAACCGCCGCGCTCCGCGTCGTAGACGCGCGCGACGCCGACCTGGGTCGTGAGGTCATACCCGCCGCACGCCGAATCCACGCCCAGCCCGACCTCGAAGTCGTAGGCCGCGAAGCACGGCGGCAGCGTCGCGGGATGCTGCAACGCGAGCGTGCCCTCTTTCACCTCCGTGCCGCCCGTGTGGCGCAGCGAACCGCCGAAGACAAGCCGCTCGGGGCCGTCCTTGACGACGGCGTTCGCGCCGGTGACGTCGCCGTTGAACGCGCCGGGACCCGTCAGCGTGAGCGACCCGCCCGCCGGCATCGCCAGCGTCCCGCGCGAGCTGGCCACCTCGATGTTCGTCGCGGCGAAGGTCGGGTCGCCCGCGAGCTGGATCTCGCCGTTGAACCCGAGGGCGAGCTTCGTCCCCTCGGGAATCGACAGCGCCTCGCCCGTAGATGGGTTGCCGTCGTTCGCGGGCGGCTCGCGTCCGACGAACAGGCACTGTGCACCCACCGCGCCCACCGCGC
Source organism: Kiritimatiellia bacterium (assembly GCA_051884935.1). GTDB lineage: Bacteria > Verrucomicrobiota > Kiritimatiellia > RFP12 > UBA1067 > RUG572. The sequence continues at coordinate 13,609 of JBJEWG010000043.1, forward strand.
AGGGATAGATGCGCACGTCGTCCATGTCGCCGTTGAAGCAGCGATCCGGATGCGTCGCCAGGCAGCCCAGGCCGATCTGCACCGGTTCGCCCAGCGTCAGCGTCAGGCCAACGTCGGTTCTGTAGAAGATGCGGCGGCCATCCAGCCAGAGCGAGTAGATGTTGCCCTCGCGCATGGCCACGTAGTGGTGCCAGGCGGCGGGATTCCAGTCCGCGGGATCAACCGTCGGCTGAATGTTCGTGAAATCGCCCACACCGTTCCAGTGGCCGAACAGCAGATTGGTGCAGGAGCTGTCCTGGAAGCGGAACTGGACGAGACTGTGATCCGTCGTACTCGTCCCCAGCGAGAAGAGCGACGGGAAGGCGTTCGCGCAGGGCAGCGCCGCCTTCGCCCAGAAGCTGACGGTGTAGTCGGCGTTCCCCGTCAGTTCGCGCACGCCGGGTACCCTCGCCACAAGCCGCCCGCCCGCATCCGCCGCCGCCGTGAACCGCGCCACGTAGCCGCCGCGCTCCGCGTCGTAGACGCGCGCGACCGCGCCCTCCTGCGCCAGCGTGCGCCCGTTGCCGGAGGAGTCGGCGACGAGCGACTCCTCGAAGTCGTAGCACGCGAACGGGCGCGCGGCCGAGGTGGTCGAGTCGAGGCGGAGACGCCCCGCGCGCGCACCGTAGACGATGCCCGGCTGCACGTTCGTCACCGAGAGCGTGCGGACGATCGCCGTGACGCGGCCCGTGCCGCAGACCTCCCCCGGCAGAACGGCCGGCGACATCTGCCCCATCTGAAGCTCGTTCCCCATAAGCGGCACGGGCACGCCCGGCTGGGGCGTGAGCGCGCCGATCATCGTCCGCGGCGAGTAGTTCGTCAACACCAGCTCGCCCGCGGGCTTCGTCACCCGCACGTCCGCGTAGGCCAGCGAGTAGGTCTGCATGGAGAACACCTTGCCGTCCTCGATCTCCAGCACGCGCTCTGAATCCTTTTTGCGGTAGAACGAGCTGATGCGCGCATACCCGTTCCCCTCCTTACGAACCGGGCCCCACGTCGCAACTCCATTCGGCGAACCGGACACGACCTCCAGTTTCTCGCCGATCACCAGCCAGCCATCCTGCACGCGCAACGGGAAGTAGCCCAGCAGATGCGGGCAGAACGCGATCCCCTTCATGTCCGCGCCGACGAGCAGATACCACGACGGCCACGACGCCGGGTCCGAAGCGTCTCCGGCGGAATCGTCCACAGGGTGAAAGAGCAGACCATCCGCCACAACGACCTGATTGCTCGAAAACCGCACGCTGCCACCGGGCGCCAGCGGGAAGTCGGCGACCGTGTGCAACACGTCCTCCGGCTCCGTCAACCCGCCGGCCCAGTTCGACAGCGTGCCGTCTTCGCCCGTCTCAAGCCAGTAACCACCCTTGGGCGTGATCCACCGATTCGTGACCACATCGGCGGAAGCGCGGGAGGCCAGCCCGCAGGCAAGCGCAAGCACCGCGGCAGTCCCCATCCGCACCATGTCAAAGAAGCACCATCCTGTCGAATCTCGCATCGTCCTAGTCCTCCTTTTTAGTATAACTCATATTTTACCCCCCCCCCCCCCCCTATTGTCAACCGATAAGTGCGGGGAAATCAACGCCGCGGCTTCCTCGGCCGCGGCGTGCGGGAATCGTCCCGTGGCGTGTCGGGCCTCAGGACTTGTTGAAGTAGTGGCAGGTGCGGTCGCAGGCGGCCCCGCCCGCCCCCACGCGGAACAGGCGAAACTCGCCACGCGCGGGCTTCACCGCCACCAGCTCGAAGAGCATCTGCCTCGCGCGGTCGAATGGAGTCGTGCGGGCGCCCCAGGGCTTGTTCGCGCGGTTCACCCCGCCGTAGCCCTGCGAGATCGTCCAGTTCACGCCGCGCAGCTCCATCTCGTTGTCGAAGTGGCTGTCGCCGCAGAAATAGCCGGTCAGCGCGTTCGGACGCTCCTTCGCAAACGCCTCAAGGGTGGCCATGAACGCCTGCCTGCCCGGGATGCCCTTCGCGTTCTGGTACTGCTTCCAGTGCCCGATCTCGTCGAAGACGCAGTAGTGCCCGAACGCCGCCGCCGTCCAGTCCGCCGGCATCGAGGCGAGCGCCTGGGCGACGAAATCGATCTGCCCCTGCGAGAGGCCGTAGTAGGCGCAGTCGGACGTGTTGCAGAAGATGGCGCGGAACCTCTTGCCGGGCACGTCGAAGGAACCCCACGAGCGGTTCTCGCCGAAGACGAGCTTGAACCCGTGCCGCTCCGCGAGGCCGTTGAAGGTGTCGCCGAAGCGCGCGGACGAGATGGGGCGCGTCGTGCGACCGAGGGCCGGGCCGTGGTCGTGGTTGCCCAGGCAGAAAAGAACCGGCTTCGCGGCGTAGTCGCGGTAGACGCCCTCCGAAACGGCCATCCGCTTCAGGGCCTCCTCATCCGACTTGCAGGCGTTCTCGAAGTCGTGGTCGCCGCCGTCCACGAGGAAGTCGCAGCCCGCGCGGTCCGCCAGCGCCTGCGTGAAGAGCACGTGGTGGCGCGAGTTCGCGAAGTCGATCGGCGCGGCCGTCTCGGTCAGGCGCGAGTGGACGTCCGTGACGAACGTGAAGGCCACGGTCTCGTCCGCGCCCTTCCACGCCCTGTAGCGCGCCACGGCCTCGTCGATCTGCGCGTTCGCCCAGTCGGGCAGGCCGTCGCGGGCGCCGCCCCTCGCGCTTGCCGCCGTCGCGGCGACCCCAAAGAGAAAGCTCTTTCGCGTCATCTTCATCGGTCTGTTTCCTTTCTCATGTTGCGCAGGCGCAGCTGCCCGCACGCGGCGGCCACGTCCTTGCCCCGGCTGCGGCGCAGCATCGTCTGGATGCGCGCCTTCATCAGCACGTCGAGGAACGCGAGCTGCGTCGCCTCGTCCGGCGTGCCGAAGTCCGGCCTGTGATCGACGGGCGAGAGCGGGATGAGGTTCACCTTGCACGAGGGGAGCGTCCTGAGGCGCCGCACGAGCTCCTCGGCGCAGGCGCGCGAGTCGTTGAGGCCCCTCACGAGCGTGTACTCGAACGTGATCACGCGCCCCGTCGCCCGCGTGTACTCCCGGCAGGCCGCCAGCAGCTCGTCGATGGGCCACCGCCTGTTGACCGGCATCAGCTGCGTGCGCAGCTCGTCGTTCGGCGCGTGGAGCGACACGGAGAGCTCGAACTGCAGCCCCTCCGCCGCCAGCTTCGCGAACCCAGGCACCACGCCGCAGGTGGAGAGCGTGATGTGGCGCGCCCCGAGGTTGGGCCCCTTCCCCGCGTTGAGGATCTTCAGCGCGCGCAGCGTCGCGTCGTAGTTCGCGAACGGCTCGCCCATGCCCATCACCACGAGGTTCGTGAGGCAGAGCCCCGAGCCCTGGCGGCGGTTCTCCGCCGTCGCGAAGAGCCGCTGCGCCGTCATCACCTCGGCCACGATCTCGTCCGCCGCGAGGGACCTCACGAGCCCGCGGCTGCCGCTCGCGCAGAACGCGCACCCCATCGCGCACCCCACCTGGCTTGAGACGCACTGCGTGAGGCGCCCCTGCGCGGGGATCACCACCGTCTCCACCGAGCTGCCGTCGGCGAGGCCCAGCAGCAGCTTCGTCGTGCCGTCCTCCGCGCGGTCCGTCGCCAGCACCTCGGGGACGACGATCGGGAACTCGGCCTTCAGCGTCTCGCGGAAGTCCTTCGGCAGCGTCGTCGCCGCGTCCCAGTCCTGGATCCAGTCGCGGTAGAGCGCGTGGAGTATCTGGTCCGCGCGGAAGGCGCGCAGGCCGCGCGCCACGAGCAGCGGCTTCCATTCGTCGGGGAGTATGGACCATGCCGGCGTCATTGCTGTTCAAGCCCCTTGAGGATTTCGTCGATGCGGTCGAGCACGTCCGCCTGCACGGCGTCGCCGCTCACGCCGAGGCGCAGCACCGCGCTCTCGAACTGGGTGTAGAGGATGTCGGTCACCACGTCCGCGTTGATGTCGGGCCGGAACTCGCCGCGGTGGACGCCCAGGACGATCAGCGTGTGCATGATCCGCTTCAGGCCGATGGTGAAGTGGCGGATGCGGCCCGACATGTCGCGGTTCGCGCGCTTCATCTCCATCACGAAGTCGATGATCACGGCGAGGAAGTCCCGGCTGTCGAAGAGCGTCGCCGTCACCACCGTGCATATCTGGCGCAGGCGCACGGAGGCGGGCAGCTTGGAGTGGACGATCTCCGCGTGCTTCTGCACGATGCGCCCCAGCGTGAGGCTGATCGCGGCGCTGAATATCTGCCGCTTGTCGCGGAAGTAGCGGTAGAGCACGGTGCGGGCCACGCCGCACGCCTCCGAGATCTCGCGGAACGAGACGTCCTTGTAGCCGAGCTGCGCGAAGAGGCGAATCGACTTCGCGATGATCTCCTGCCTGCGCGCCCGATGGTCGATCACCGTCCTCACGCCTTCGGCTCCCCCCTCCGCGCGAGCGTCACCAGCGTCTCGAACCGCGCCGTGCGCGGGAACATGTCGAAGAGCTTCACCGACTCGATCTCGTACGCCCGCACGAGCGTGGAGAGGTCGCGCACGAGCGTCGCCGGGTCGCAGCTCACGTAGAGGATGCGCGGCGCCGGGCGGTTCACCAGCCACCCCGGCACGTTCGGCTCCATGCCCCCGCGCGGCGGGTCCACGATCACCGTGTGGTGCGCCCCCGCCTTGATGCGGCCCAGGCTGCCCCCCACGCGCTCGCAGAAGAAGTTCGCCTTCACCCCCAGCGCCTCGGCGTTGCGCTTCGCGCTCGCGATGGCGGCGCGGCCGGACTCGACGCCCACCAGGCGCGGCCCCTCCCCCACGCCCCCCGCGAGGCAGCTCAGCCCGAACACCCCCACCCCGCAGTAGAGGTCGAGGATGTGCCCCGCCTCCCCCGCGTGGGCCGCGTACTCCTCGCGCACGGCCTTCACGAGGCGGTCGCCCACCTGCGGGTTCACCTGGTAGAACCCGTCCCCCGGCACGCGGAAGCGCCGCCCGTCCGTCGTCTCGTGCAGCTCCAGCCCCGCCGGCGGCTCGCCCAGCCACCACTTCACCCCGTCGATCGGCGTCCAGCGGATCGTCACGTTCTCCGCCGCCTTCGCGCTCTGCCGCACCGCCCGCGCCCCCTGCGTGAGCAGCGCGAACACCCCCTGGCGAATGGACGGCAGCTCGGCGTTGATCGCCGCGCACGCCAGCGGGTCGTGCGGCGTATCCACCACGCGGTGCTCGGGCTCGGTGCGGTACCCGAGCACCCACCTCCCGTCCTGACGTTCCGTGTGATACACCACCTTGTTGCGGTAGCCGAGCGGCTGGAGGCAGGGAATCACCTCAAGCGGCAGCACGGAAGGACAGACCTTCCAGAGGAAGTTCTCCAGCTGGTCCCGCTTCATCCGAAGCTCCGCCTCGTAGGAGACGCCCGCATAGACCATGCCCGGCACCACCTCGCCGGGCTCCTGACGATCCGGCGAAGCCTCCACAAGCTCCACCAGCCGCGCCCGCACATAGCGCTTCTTCTGCTCGACGATCTCCACCCGCGCCGTCTCGCCCGCGAACGCGCCCGCCACGAAGCAGACACGCCCGTCGCCCAGGCGGCCCAGTCCGTCGCCGCCGTATACATTCTTCTCGATCTTCACGGTCACCGTCATGGCCCGTTCTCCTATTCTCCATTATCTCGCAGAAATACGCTCACAACGCCCTAGTGTATCACATTTACCGTGAGCGGACAAGGCACGGAAATGGACGAAACGGCATGATTCAGGTCAGCTCATCGGCATAACTCGGGTCGGCTCATCGGCATAACTCGGGGTCGCTCATCGGCATAACTCGGGGTCGGTCATCGGCACAACTCGGGTCGCTCATCGGCATAACTCGACCAAGTGAGGTAATGGGAGACGACTCGGCAGGAGGTCGGCGAGGGGGCCCCGCTGAGTCAGAATGACACAATCCGGCAGGCAATGTCTCAATTCGACACACCTTTACTTGTGGAAGGACAAGTTACGGAACTCGATTTCGTCCGCCGGGGCCGTCGAAAGGATGGAGAGCGCGACCAGATCCGTCACGGAAAGGTCGAAATCCGTATCGAACTGCACAATATGATGCGTCCAGGGCGTGAATTTCTCGGCCGAGGGCGTTTCAAGGGCTTTCACGGTCGCCTTGTGGCGCTTTTCGTTCGAGAGGAGGCTGATTTCGAGGTCGAACGGCGTCTCACTGCGGGCGCGCAGGTCGAAGGAGAGCGTCCACCGTCCGTTGCCGCGCGCCAAAAAGGCATCCGTGAGGACGGACTGCATACCGGCCTGCGTCTCGCACTGGACGAGTCGGTAGATCGGATTTCCCTTCTCGTCGCGGCGCGTCGCCTCGAACTTGACGAGCCACGAGGGGACGCGCTGCCAGAGGCTGCGCGTCCGTGGGGCCTCGGCGACCAGGTTCGCGTGGAGATCGACGGGCGGCCGGGCGCGCGGGGGGCAGGTCCAGGAGACGACGTGCCGATCGGCGGCGAGCGGGACCTC
>JBJEWG010000044.1:0-20066 GCA_051884935.1 Kiritimatiellia bacterium
TTCGTGCCGGTGATGAGTGGCCTGGGCAATGAGCGGCGTACCTCCATCAAAAGCACACAACAAGAAGCAAAAGGGCACGACAAGAAGCGAAAGGGCACGAAAAGAAACAAGAAGCGCACGACAAAAAGCCGACTGTCGGTTCCGTGGCAGGGGCGGACGCCCCGTCCCCTTGAACTAAAAACTCCGAGCGTTTGCAAAAGGCTCCACTAACGTTCCGCCTTGGGCTTCACGCTTCTTCAACGGCTACTCTTTGGTTAAACTTTTAAATCTGTATCATGGATTTGCATATATGACTGTATATGGGGAATAGGGCTGGTATACAAGGAATAGGGATTGTTAGGAATGGGGCTGGCAGGGGCGGACGCCCCTGTCGGGTGATTGTTCTTGAGGATTTGACGCGGAGGGAGGGAAATGCGATAATCTAGGCGTGCGCTCCTACAATGATCTCATGATCGGCAAGTCGATTGGCCACGAAGCCTAGGGGTGCGTGACAATGACGTCGAGGACAATGCAGTAGTATAGTCGAGGAAGGACAACGCAGCAGTATAATGCTGAAGCCGAGGGTGGCGCAGCAAGGAGAGAGGCATGAAGAAGATTCTATTGATCGGGATGATCGGGCTGGCGGCCCTGGCGGAGGCGGCGCTGCGGAGCGTGACGCCCGTGGTGCCGGATGCCGGGTGGACGAAGAGCTGGTGGCTGCCGCGCCACGAGCAGAAGATGCGTCTCGTGCAGGCGGGGGGCGCGCCGATTGTCTTCGTGGGCGATTCAATCACGCATTTCTGGGAGACGAACGGCAAGGCGACCTGGGCGAAGCACTTCGCCGAGGGGCGGTACCGGGCGCTCAACCTCGGCTTCTCCGGCGACCGTACGGAGCATGTGCTGTGGCGCATCGCGCATGGGGAGCTCGACGGGTTCGACGCGCGGGCGATCGTGCTGATGATCGGCACGAACAACACGGGGCACTTCCCGGTCGAGAAGGAGTCGCCGGAGGACACGATCACGGGCGTGAAGGCCGTGCTCGACGCCCTCCGCGCGAAGCAGCCGAAGGCGAAGATCATCCTCTGCGCGATCTTCCCCCGGGACGAGAAGCCGACGGGCGAGAAGCGGCGGCGCAACGACGCGGTCAACAAGGCGATTGCGAAGTTCGCGGACGGGAAGACAATCCTCTGGTGCGATTTCGGCGCGGAGTTCCTGGCGCCGGACGGGACGTTGCCGAAGAGCATGGCGGGGGACTTCCTGCATCCGGGGCCCGCGGGGTATGAAATCTGGGCGAAGGCGATCCTGCCCTACCTTGATTCCGCGCTGGACGCGAGCAGATGAAATCGAAGATGAAGCGGGCTCAGAAGGGGCAGATGAGGGGCATTCGGATTCTGCACGAGGATCCGGACGTCATCGTCATTGAGAAGGCGGCGGGCATCCTCTCGCAGGATACTCGCCGGGGGGACGTGTACAGCGTGGAGGGGGCCCTCACCGACTACGTGCGGAAGGGGCAGTGGAAGAGCTCGAAGCGGGTCTATCTCGTCCACCGCCTCGACCGCGAGACGAGCGGCGTGATGATGGTCGCCAAGACGGAGCGGGCGCAGGAGTGGCTGCGGGAGAACTGGAACGAGGTGACGACGAAGATCTACCTTGCGCGGGTGGAGGGTGCGATGGGGGCGACGAGCGGCGTGTTCGAGAGCTATCTGCGCGAGGACGAGAACTATTTCGTGAAGAGCGTGGCGAACCCGAAGTACGGGAAGCTGGCCAGAACGGAGTGGCGTGTGGCGGAGGGGCGGTCGATGCCCGGCACGACGCTGGTGGAGGTGACGCTGAAGAGCGGGCGCAAGAACCAGATCCGCGTGCACTTCTCGGAGGCGGGGCATCCGGTGGTTGGGGACGCGAAGTACGGGCACGGGCGGCGCGGCGCGGCGCTCTGTCTGCACGCCTGGAAGCTGGCGTTCCGGCACCCGCACACGGGCGAGACGCTGCGGTTCGAGACGGAACCGCCCGTGTTCGCGGGAAATATGGTAAAATAACCCATCCGTTTTCACAGGAAAGGCCCTCAGATGAATCAGGAAGCATGGCAGAAGGTTGAAGCCGCCATCGCGGCGACGAAGGATACGACGATCAAGCAGCTGTTCGCGGCGGACCCCGACCGCGCGGCGAAGTACACGGTCTCGGCGGCGGGCTGGACGCTCGACTACTCCAAGAACCGCATCGACGCCAAGGTGATGAAGGCGCTGCTCAAGCTCGCGGAGGCCTCGGACCTCAAGGCCGAGATCGAGAAGATGTTCACCGGCAAGAAGATCAACCAGACCGAGGGGCGCGCCGTGCTGCACACGGCCCTGCGCAACTGCGACCCCAAGGCGAAGGTGAAGGTGGACGGCAAGGACGTGATGCCGCAGGTCCGCAAGGTGCTCAAGCAGATGGCGGACTTCTCCGACGCGGTGCGCACGGGCAGGCACAAGGGCTTCACGGGCAAGCGCATCAAGTACATCGTGAACATCGGCATCGGCGGCAGCGACCTGGGGCCCGTGATGGCGACGCTCGCCCTGGCGCCGTACTCCAAGCGGTCCATCAAGAACTACTTCGTCTCCAACGTGGACTCGACGCACCTTGCGGAGGTTCTGCGCGAGGTCAAGGCCGAGCAGACGCTCTTCATCGTGGCGTCGAAGACGTTCACGACGCAGGAGACGATGACGAACGCGCTCAGCGCGCGCGCCTGGCTGCTTGAGAAGCTGCCGAGCCGCAAGCCGAACGAGGTGGTCTCGAAGCACTTCGTCGCGCTCTCCACGAACGCCGAGGAGGTCGCGAAGTTCGGCATCGACGTGAAGAACATGTTCGCGTTCTGGGACTGGGTGGGGGGGCGCTACTCGCTGCCGAGCGCGATCGGCCTCTCGCTGATGCTCTCGATCGGCCCGCGCAACTTCCAGCGGTTCCTCAAGGGGTACTGGAAGATGGACAAGCACTTCCGCACGGCGAGCCTCGGGCGGAACCTGCCGGTGATCCTCGCGCTGCTGGGCATCCTCTACACGAACGGCTACGGCGCGGAGAGCTACTGCGTGCTGCCGTACGACCAGTACCTCAGCCGCCTGCCGGCCTATCTGCAGCAGATGGACATGGAGTCCAACGGCAAGAGCGTGACGAAGGACGGCAAGCCCGTGACGTACGCGACGGGCCCGATCGAGTGGGGCGAGCCGGGCACGAACGGCCAGCACAGCTTCTACCAGCTCATCCACCAGGGCACGCACCTCATCCCGTGCGACTTCATCGGCTTCTGCAAGACGCACAACCCGATCGGCGACCACCACGACAAGCTGATGGCGAACTTCTTCGCCCAGACCGAGGCGCTCGCGTTCGGCATGGCGCTTGAGCAGGCGCAGGACTGGTGCCGGAGCGACGGCACGGACCTCAAGGTCGCGCCGTTCCGCGAGTTCACGGGCAACCGCCCCACGAACACGCTGCTCGCGGACAACCTCACGCCCGAGACGCTGGGCGCGCTCATCGCGCTCTACGAGCACAAGATCTTCACGCAGGGCGTGATCTGGAACATCTACTCGTTCGACCAGTGGGGCGTGCAGCTGGGCAAGCTGCTCGCGAAGAACGTCCTCAAGGACCTCACCGCGAAGAAGGCCGGCACGAAGCACGACTCCTCCACGAACGCCCTGATCGCGCGCTACCGCGCGGCCCTCGGCCGCTGAGCCGGCCATGGGCGCGAGATTCGAAGCCGGCCCGATTCCGGGCCTCGTCGTCATCACCCCGGACGTCTTCAAGGACGCCCGCGGGTGGTTTGCGGAGGCCTACCACGCGCAGCGCTACTTCGAGAACGGCGTGAAGGCCGTCTTCGTGCAGGACAACCGCTCCTTCTCGACGAAGGACGTCGTGCGCGGGCTGCATTTCCAGCTGCACCGTCCGCAGGCGAAGCTGGTCTCGGTGGTGCGGGGGGCGGTCTGGGACGTCGCGGTCGACATCCGCTGGGGCTCGCCCACGTTCAGGCAGTGGTGCGGGGTTGAGCTGAGCGCCGAGAACGGGAGGCAGTTCTACATTCCCGCCGGTTTCGCCCATGGGTTCTGCGTGCTCTCCGACGAGGCCGAGTTCCACTACAAATGCAGCGAGTTCTTCGACCCGAAGGACGACCGCGGGCTCCAGTGGAACGAGCCGGCCATCGGCGTGAAGTGGCCAGTCGAGCGGCCCATTCTCTCGCAGAAGGACACTTTGCGGATGCCCTTCGCCAAACTGCGGGAGGAGGACTTCCCCCACGTTGCGTTCTAACCCGAATCGGTCGCCGCGCGGCGGCCGACTTATGGTATAATCATCCGAATTTTCCAAGGAGATCTATGGCTACGAAGAAGTTGCTGAGTGCGAACGAGGCGGTGGCGTACGGCGCCGCCCAGGCAGGGTGTGTGGTGGCGAGCGCCTACCCGGGCACGCCGTCGACGGAGATCCTCGAGAACGTCGCGAAGTTCAAGGACATCGTGAAGTGCGAGTGGGCCGTGAACGAGAAGGTCGCGATGGAGACGGTGATCGGGGCCTCCATCGCCGGCGCGCGCGCGCTGACGGCCATGAAGCACGTGGGGCTCAACGTGGCCATGGACCCGCTCATGACGTTCACCTACGTGGGCGCGACGGGCGGCATGGTGGTGGTCTCGGCGGACGACCCCGGCATGCATTCCTCGCAGAACGAGCAGGACAACCGCAACCTCGCGAAGTTCGCGCGCATGCCGATGTTCGAGCCCTCCGACTCCCAGGAGGCCTATGAGATGGTGCAGGCCGCGTTCGAGACGTCGGAGCGGTTCCACGTGCCCTGCCTGCTTCGCCTGACGACGCGCACGAGCCATTCCAGTTCGCTCGTGGATCTCGGCGACTTCAAGCCCGAGCCCCGTCCGCTGATCCCCTACAAGAAGGACATCACGCACACGATCCCCGTGCCGGCGTTCGCCCGCGGCCAGCGCATCGCGGCGCAGGAGCGCAGCCTCAAGATGGCGAAGGCGGCGTGCAGAAGCAAGTTCAACCGCATCGAGCCGGGAAAGAAGCAGATCGGCATCATCACCTCGGGCATCGCGTATCAGTATGTGAAGGAGGTCTTCCCCGAGTTCTCGATTCTGAAGCTGGGGTGGACAAATCCGTTCCCGGCGGATCTGGTGAAGAAGTTCGCGGAGACGGTGCGGCACGTGCTGGTGGTCGAGGAGCTCGACCCGTTCCTTGAGGATCAGGTCAAGGCGCTCGGCATCAAGGTGCAGAGCCACAAGACCGAGCTCAACATGATGGAGCTCAACCCCGATCGTCTGCAGGACCTCCGCCACGAGCTCCTGAAGGACGTCCCGAAGTCGAAGGCCGTGAAGCCGGACGACACGCTGCCGACGCGTCCGCCGGTTCTGTGCGCGGGGTGTGGCCACCGCGGCGTGTTCTACACGCTCGCGAAGCTTGGCGCGACGGTGACGGGCGACATCGGGTGCTACACGCTCGGCGCGTTCCCGCCCCTCAACGCGATGGACTCGACGATCTGCATGGGCGCCTCGATCGGCAATGCCGCCGGTATGCGGAAGGCGGGGCTGAAGGGACGAATCTGCGCGGTGCTCGGCGACTCCACGTTCTTCCACAGTGGCATTACCGGCATCCTGAGCGCGCACTACAACGGCACGCCCGTGACGACGGTCGTCCTCGACAATCGTATCACGGCCATGACGGGGCATCAGGACAATCCCGGCACGGGCAAGACGCTCGCGGGCGATCCGGCGCCGGTCACCGAGATCACGGACATCGCGAAGGCCTGCGGCTACAAGAAGGTCGTAAAGGTCTCGGCGGACGATCTCGCCGCGCTTGAGAAGACGCTCAAGGACGCGATGGACGGCGACGAAGGTGCGCTCATCGTGGCCTACGCCCCCTGCCGCATCGCGGCGAAGCTCACGAAGGAGGGGCTCTGCGAGGTCGATGAGGCTGTGTGCCGGGCCTGTGGCATGTGCTTCAAGATGGGCTGCCCGGCGATGACGCGCGGCAAGGAAGTCGCCCCGGGGCGCTTCCAGATGAAGATCGATCCCTCGCTGTGCGCGGGCTGCAGCCAGTGCAGCCAGGTCTGCCGGTTCGGCGCGATCAAGCGGGTCAGGTAGTCGCGCGGTCGGGGTATTGAGCGCCACCGAGCCACGTGGCCACGAGGTGAACATGTCGCTGTTTCGTCAATTCAAGGCCAATCGGGACGAACATCCGGATGCCGCCGCCTTTCTGATCGCGGCCGGTGATCGGTCCGTTCCGATTTCCTGGCGCGAGTTCGCCCGCGACATCGAGGCGATCGGCTGGATTATCCGCAAGTACGTGCCGGGGGCGACGATTGCGCTGATCGGGGCGAATTCCTACGAGTGGATGACGGCTCATGCGGCGTGCCAGTTCTCCGGCGCGGTGGCGCTGCCCCTGGAAGTCAATCTGAGCGCCGAGGACATCGCGGAGCGCATGGCCTTCACGGGTGCGCGCGTGCTGATCCACTCGGCCGCGCTGGCGGAGCGCGCGCACGCCGTCAAGAAGATGCTGCCGAAGGTCATCATCGGCAGTTTCGGTTCGCGGGTCACGGACCGCATGCTGTCGCTGGCGCACAAGGCCCTGGACGCGGGCGAGCCGGGGCTCTTCGACCTGCCGGAACGGGACGAAGACGAGGTTTCGATGCTCGTCTTCACGAGCGGGACGACCTCGAAGCCACGCGGCGCCGAGCTGACGCTTCACGGCATTCGCACGTTCTCCGATTTCTGGGAGCGGACGCTCTATCGGTTCGGGTTCGGGCAGCGCACGCTGATGCTGTTGCCGCTCAACCACATCTTCGGCATCAGCGTCACCTACACGATGCTCGCGCATGGCGTGGCGCTGGGCGTCTGCCCCGATTTCCGCCGCATCTACGAGGCGGTGGAGCGGTTCCGGGCGGGGTTTCTGTTCCTTGTGCCGGCGCTGGCCGACGTGCTGGCGGAAAAGATCGCCCAGAAGGGGCGCACGGTCGATGAGATCGGGCTCTCCCTGCGGTGGCTGCTGGTGGGTGGCGCGCCGCTGCCGAGCCGCACGTATCTGAAATTGAAGACTCTGGGCATTCAGCCCCTTGTCGGCTACGGGCTCACCGAGACGACGGCGCTGTTCTCCGTGGCGGATATCGCGAATCCCCGGCCCGGCAGCGCGGGCATCTGCTGCGCCGGCTTCGGAGGCATGGAGGCGCGGGTGTCGCCGGAGGGCATTCTGCAGCTGCGCGGCCCCGCCGTTCTGAAGGGATACTACCGGGAACCCGAGAAGACGGCGGCCGTGCTTGATGCGGAGGGCTGGTTCTCGACGGGCGACTACGGGCGAATTGACGCGGACGGCAACGTGTGGATCACGGGCCGCGCCTCGCGTACGATCATTCTTTCGAGCGGCAAGAAGATCGCTCCCGAGGAGCTTGAGGAGCGGCTCCTGTCGCTTCCCGGCTTTCTGGAGGTCGTCGTTTCGGGTGACTTCGAGACGCGCGAGGTTCAGGCGGAGGTCTATGCGTCCGTTGCGGAGGAGACCGTTCGTGAGCAGATCGCCCTCCTCAATCAGAAGCTGCCGCTCCACAAGCGCATTCGCAGAATCGTGGTGCGTTCGCAGCCGTTCCCCCGCACGGCGAGCGGGAAGATCAAGGTCGGCGGGAATCCGCCGCCGAAGGCTGAGCCCGCGTTGCCGGTGGAGGCTCCGGTCGCAGAGACGAAGGAGCGTGGACGGGTTGCCGAGGTGATGGTGCCGGTCTTCGAGAAGGCGGTTGCGGGCGTTCGTCGCACGCTGTCGCCCGAGCGTTGGCGCTGGGTTGTGCTCGGATTGGGCGCGCTTGCGGGGTTCATCGTGCTGTGGCACGTCTTCGGTGAGGCCGTGCTGGGGCAGCTCGCCCCTGCGTCGCGTGTCCGTGTCGTTTTGGAGTCCATTAACGACCGAATGGGCGAGGTGCTCGCCGTTTTGGTGTTGGCTGCCGCCGTCGCCGTGTGGCGGACGGGGGTGTTCAAGTCGGAAAAGTCTCGGAAAGGTGAGTAGACCATGTTTGCAGATGCGGTTGTGGAGCCGGGTGTGACCAACGTTCTGGATACGGCGAAGGACGTCGCGGTTCAAGTGGGGTCACAAGTGACGGAGGTGCTGTGCCAGCAGACCTCCCAGGGACGTGAATTGTTCCAGCAGATGATGGGCTGGCTCACGCAGAACGGCATCTCCTTCGCCATCAACGTATTCTGCGCCGCGATGATTCTGCTTTTGGGCGGTCTCGTCGTGAAGGGGCTTGTGGGGGCGCTTCGGCGCGCGCTTGGGCGGTCGAAGCGCGTGGACGAGCTTCTGAGGACGTTTCTCTGCAGCGTCGCCTCGAAGACGGGCTGGGCACTGCTCGTCGTGGTCGCGCTGGGGCGGCTTGGCGTGGAGGTCGGGCCTCTTGTGGCGAGCATCGGCGTGACGGGCGTGGTGCTGGGATTCGCGTTCAAGGAGTCCCTCGGGAGTCTCGCGGCCGGATTGATGATCGCCCTGAACCATCCGTTCAAGGTGGGTGAGTACGTCGTCGTTGGCGGAACCGAGGGCGTGGTGACGGAATTGAATATGATGGCGACGGTGTTGGTGACGGCCGACAACAAGAAGGTGACCGTGCCGAACAGCTCGGTGTGGGGCAGCGCCATCACGAACTTCAGCGCCCTTGGCACGCGCCGTGTTGATACCAAGGTGGGGGTGGCCTACGGGACGGACCTCCGGCAGGCCGTGGCCGTCATCCGCGAGGCGGTCAAGGCGGTGCCGGGCGTGTTACCCGATCCCGAGCCGACGGTTGCGGTGGCAGGGCTGGATGATTCCGCGGTGACCATCAACGTTCGTCCGTGGGCCGCAGCTGCGGACTACTGGTCGGTCCACTCGGGCGTACAGGTTGCCGTGAATGACGCGCTTGCGCAGGCTGGTATCGAGATTCCGTTCCCGCAGGTCGAGGTGCACACCCACGACCACGGTTTGCGAGCATAAGGTAGAGTGAAAGAACATGACGAAGAAGATGAGAGACCGTCGGGTCGAGAACACGGTGCAGGGGCTGAAGGAGGACTTTGCCTGGCATCTCCGTTACACCTTAGTCAAGGGTGACGGGCGGTCGACGCCGCGCGACCAGTATGCCGCGTTCGCATATGCCATTCGCGACCGGATCGTTGAGCGCTGGATGGATGCTCAGGAGCGCTATCACGCACAGAATGCGCGCCGAGTCTACTATTTGTCCCTTGAGTTCCTCATCGGCCGCCTGCTTGGCAACAATGTCATCAACCTCAAGCTCGACAAGGAGTGTTCCGCCGCGCTGAGGGAGTACGGGCTCGACTGGAATTCCCTGCGCGACTTCGAGGTTGACGCCGGCCTCGGTAACGGCGGTCTTGGCCGTCTCGCCGCCTGCTTCCTCGACTCGATGAGCACGCTGGACCTCGCCGGCATGGGCTACGGCCTCCGCTACGACTACGGCATCTTTCGCCAGTGCATCGTCGATGGGCAGCAGGTCGAGGAACCGGATAGCTGGCTCAAGGACGGTTACCCCTGGGAGCTGGCGCGCCCCGAATATGCGCAGGTCGTCCAGTTCGGCGGCCACGTCGATTGCGTTGAGGAGCGCGGCGCCCTCAAGTGGCGCTGGGTCGGCTCCGAGACGGTGCGGGGCGTCCCCTACGATCTCCCCATTGTCGGCTACAACAACGCCGTCAACACGCTGCGCCTCTGGAGCGCGAAGGCGACGGACGAGTTTTCGCTGGCCGAGTTCAACAAGGGATCCTACGTTGAGGCCGTCGAGCGCAAGGTTCTCGCCGAGAACCTCACGAAGGTTCTCTACCCGAACGACAACACGATGGCCGGTAAGGAACTGCGCCTGCGCCAGCAGTACTTCTTCGTGTGCTGTTCGCTGGCGGATATCCTCCGCCGCTTCCGCGAGGACGGCAACGACTGGCCCCAGCTGCCCGAAAAGGCGTTCATCCACCTGAACGAGACGCATCCCGCGCTCGTCATTCCTGAGCTCATGCGCATCCTCGTTGATGATGAGGGGATCGACTGGGATACGGCCTGGGACATCACCCGCCGCACGACGGGCTACACGAACCACACGATTCTTCCCGAGGCCCTTGAGAAGTGGCCGGTATCCATGATGGAGCGTCTGTTGCCGCGTCACCTGCAGATCATCTACGAGATCAACGGACGCTTTCTGAGCCAGGTCTCCGGCATCTACCCCGGCGATCAGGACCGCCTCGCCCGCATGTCCCTCATCGACGAGGGCGGCGAGCGCTATGTGCGCATGGCCAATCTCGCGATCATCGGCTCGTCGAGCGTGAACGGCGTGGCGGAGCTCCACACGGAGATTCTCAAGAAGTCGCTCTTCCGGGACTTCTATGAGCTGATGCCGGGTCATTTCCACAATGTGACGAACGGCATCACGCCGCGTCGGTGGCTGCTCAAGGCCAATCCGCCGCTTGCGCAGCTCATCACCGAGAGCATCGGCGACAGGTGGATCACCCACCTCGACGAGCTTCGGAAACTTGAGCGCCATGTGCAGGATGGAGTCTTCCTCAGCTGCCTCTCGAAGATCAAGAGGTCTAACAAGCGAATCCTCTCGAACTACGTGAAAGCCACCCTCGGCGTGTCGCTCGACCCCGCGGCGATCTTCGACGTGCAGGTGAAGCGACTCCACGAATACAAGCGTCAGCTGCTGCTCGCGCTCTACATCGTCATCTTCTACAATCGCCTGCTGGCGGACCCGAACTACGACCCCGTGCCGCGCGCGTTCATCTTCGCGGCGAAGGCGGCCCCGGGCTACCACATGGCCAAGCTCATCATCCGCCTCATCCACGGCATCGCGAACGTCGTCAACGCGAATCCGCGCACGCGCGGCCGGTTGTCGGTCGCATTCCTGCCCGACTACCGCGTTTCGCTGGCCGAGAAGATCATGCCGGCCGCCGAGCTCAGCGAGCAGATTTCGCTTGCTGGCACCGAGGCCTCCGGCACGGGCAACATGAAGTTCATGATGAATGGCGCGCTCACGTTGGGTACCTACGACGGCGCGAACGTCGAGATCAACCAGGAGGTTGGGGACGAGAACATGTTCCTCTTCGGCCTCCGCACCGAGGACGTGGCGAAGCTTCGGCCGACCTACTGCTCGAAGGACTACTATCAGAAGGACCCCGAGATCCGTCAGGCGATCGACATGATCCGCAACAACGTGTTCTCGCTGCTTACTCCGGGGCTCTTCGATCCGATTGTGCGGACGTTGCTCGACTACAATGACTACTATATGCTCCTCGCCGACCTGCGCGCCTACTGTGACGCGCAGGACCGCGTGGATGTGACGTATCGCGACGCGGACGCCTGGAACCGTCGCTCGCTCATCAACATCGCCCGCTCCGGACGCTTCTCAAGCGACCGCGCGGTGACGGAGTATGCGCGCGACATCTGGCATGTCTCGCCCGTGGACTTCACGAAGTAGTTCTGCGGAAATGTTCGGGAAGTTGGAAGACAAGACTAGGAGGGAGAAAACGATGAAGCGACTGATTCTTGCAATGGCGGCGGTGGCCGCGATGTTCGCGGCACAGGCCGCGAAGGTGGCATCCGTCACGGTGAAGGCAGTGGACGGCGACGACGGCAATGTCGGCGATGTGGCCGCGCGCTGTCAGGTGCGGGTGGGCGACGAGTACGATCCCGCGCAGTGCGCGCGCGACGTGCGTGCGCTCCGCGATGCCGGCGAGTTCGACGACATCACCGTCAAGGCCGAGCAGGGCGTGGGTGGCATCGACGTCACCTATCTCGTGACGCGCAAGATGCGTTTCCAGGGGCCGCTCATCGTGAAGGGCTGCGAGTATTGGAACGAGGGCAAGATCGCCAAACTGTCCGAGCTGAAGGACGGCTATGCGTACGGTGAGGCGGAAATCGCCGCGGCGGCGGGGCGCATCCGCCGCGAATACCAGCGACGGTTCTTCTCCGACGTGAAGGTCAAGCCCGTCGTCGAGCCCGTCGAGGGCATCTCCGGCGCGGTGAAGATCACGATGGAGATCGAGGAGGGCGCGCGCACCGAGATCGCGGCCTTCGAGTTCGACGGCAATGAGGCATTCGAGGCCGCCGACCTTCGCGCGACCTTCAATCAGTATCCGTGGTGGAATCCGATGGGCTGGTTCAGCGACGTGCCCGCCACGGCGCAGGACCTTGCGGAGGCTCGCGACAAGGTTGTGGCGTTCTACCGCGACCACGGATATCTCGACGTTGAGGTCTCCAGCCCTGAAATCCGGAAGCGCGAGGATGGCAAGGATGTCCGCGTCTTTCAGGTCCGCGAAGGGCCCTGTTACAAGGTGGGTCGAATCTCCGTGACGGGCGTGAAGGCCTATCCGGAGGATATCGTGGCCGGTGCCGTGAAGCGGATCAAGGAGGGCGATGTGGCCGGGGCCACGGCCCTCGAAGAGGCGGCGCATGAGATCGAGGTGTTCTGCGGTTCCGGCCGCGCCGCACTCGCCGATACGCACGTGAATGTTCGCCGGCTCCCGTCGGCTGAGGATCCCGAGACGCTTGATCTTGTCTTCGCCGTCGAGGAGGGCGTGCCCGTCACCGTCAACCGCGTGCTGATTCGCGGCAACGACTACACGAAGGACAAGGTCATCCGCCGCGAGATCGCCCTCTCCGCGGACGATCCGATGTTGACGGACAAGGCCGAGCGCTCCAAGCGCCGCCTTGAGAACCTCCGCTACTTCGACCGCGTGCGCTACTATCTGGAGAAGGTGGATGGCGGCGAGGCGAAGGACGGCCAGCCCGAGCGCCGCGACCTCATCTACGAGGTTTCCGAGAAGAACACTGGGAACTTCCTCATCGGCATCGGCGCCGGAACGGAAAGCTCCGTGTTCGGCCAGATTGAGCTGAGCGAGTCGAACTTCGATCTCTTCAGCCCCTGGCGCTTCCGCGGTGCCGGGCAGAAGGGCCGCATCTGCGTGCAGGCGGGCCCGCGTGTTCAGACCTACGAAGCCTCCGTCACCGAGCCCTGGTTCCTGGACCGCCAGCTTGAACTCACCGTCGAGGGCTACCGTCGCCAGCGCTGGTTCGACGACTACGACGTCATCCGCAACGGCGCCGCCGTGACGCTCAGCTATCCCGTCAAGTTCTGGCCGACGTGGGAGGCGTTTGGCCGCCTCGGCGTGTCGCTCGCCGTCGAATACATCGAATACGACGACGTCGAGAACGATCTCTACTGGGACCCGAAACGCGACGACCGTTTCCCCCTGCTCAAGGAGGAAGAGGACCGAAACGGGGACAAGGTCGAGGTGCCGCTCGAACTCTTCTGGAAGCTCGACACGCGCGACCGCTTCATCTTTCCGTCCCGAGGCCATGTCGTCAAGCTCTTCGGCGACGTCGTGGGCGGCGACAACGAGTATTGGCGCGTCGGCTTCAACGTCCGCAAGTACTTCCCCGTGTGGAAGAAGTACGGCCACGTGTTCCAGATCGGTCTGCGGGGCGAGACGCTGGATGCCTTCAGCGACGATCTTGCGTTGTACGACCGTCTGTTCCTTGGTGGCTCCAAGTCGATTCGCGGCGTGGACTTCCGCGAAATCTCGCCGCGCATCTACTCCCGCGAGAACAAGAGGGGCCACTACACGGCCTGGGGCGGGCAGACTTCCTGGTGCATGAACATGGAGTATTCCGTGCCGGTCGTGAAGATGCTGCGCGTCGCCGTGTTCTCCGACCTCGGCAGCGTCGGCGAGGACGAGTTCGACTTCGATACGGACTGGTTCTGCTGGACTGTTGGCGTGGGGCTGCGCCTCGACCTTGAACAGTTCCCGATTCGTCTCGACTTCGCGACGCCGGTCGTCGATCCTGACGAGGACGTCGATGAGAAGGTGTTCACCTTCTCGATCGGGTATGACTTCTAACAGAGAAAGAAAGGGAGTTTGAAGATGAAGAAGATTGT
Organism: Kiritimatiellia bacterium; assembly: GCA_051884935.1. GTDB lineage: Bacteria > Verrucomicrobiota > Kiritimatiellia > RFP12 > UBA1067 > RUG572. Next base: position 13,880 of record JBJEWG010000044.1, read on the forward strand.
CGTTGGGATGGTTCTCGCGGTCGCCGCAGTCTGCGCGGCGGAGATGAAGATCGGCACGGTGAACATGGTTGACCTCGTGCGGCTGCATCCAAACCACGAGTCGAACAAGGCTCTCGTGAAGTCCACGGACAAGGACTACAAGGCGCGGCTGGAGCGCCAGCAGGATGCGGCGAAGGCCGTCGCCGAGGAGGGCAAGAAGATTCAGGCGGACCTGATGAACCCGATGCTCTCCGCAAGCGCGAAGGCCGACGCCCAGAAGAAGCTCGAAGACGTGCAGCGCCGTTTCCTCGGCGCCCAGCAGGAGCTCCGCGCCTCGGCTCAGCACTTCCAGAATGAACTGACGGACCTCGAAACGCGCCTCCTGAAGCTGGAGACCGAGGATATCCGCGCGAAGATCAACGCCTTCGCGAAGGACAAGGGGTATGACATCATCGCCGACTCGACGATGCTCGCCTTCTCGAAGGACTCCCTCGACGTGACGGACGAGATTCTCAAGGCGATGAAGGTGGACCCCGCAAAGCGGAACGAGAAGAAGCCCGACGCGGCGAAGTGAGGTCATCCATGAAGGCATCCGAACTCGCGGCCAAGCTGGGGGGCGTCCTTGAGGGCGCAGACGTCGAGCTCTCGGCCTGTGGCGGCCTTGAGGAGGCGCGCCCCGGCGACCTGAGCTTCTGCAAGGACCCGAAGCACGCGAAGCTCGTGGGGAGCACAAAGGCCTCCTGCGTGCTGCTGCCGCCGGACTGGACGCTCGGCGCGCCCTGCTCCATCATCCGCGTTGCGGACCCGAACCACGCCTGCATGCGGGCCGCCGCGATCTTCGCGCCGCCCGCCCCCGTGCGCGCCCCCGGCATCCACCCCACGGCCATCATCGACCCCAGCGTGAAGCTGGGCGCGAACGTCCACGTGGGCGCCTACACGGTCATCGAGCGGAACACGGTCATCGGCGATGAGAGTGTGATCGAGGCGCAGGTCTTCATCGGCGAGAACTGCGTCGTCGGCGCGCGCTCCCACATCTATCCACAGGTGACGCTGCGCGAGGGCACGAAGATCGGCAGGGGCGTGATTCTCCACTGCGGCGTCCGCCTCGGGGGCGATGGCTACGGCTACGACACGACCTTCGAGAACGGCATGCCGAAGATCGAGAAGATTCCGCAGCTCGGCGTCGTCGAGCTCGGCGACGGCGTGGAGATCGGGTCGAACACGACAATCGACCGCGCCCGCATCGGCCGTACCTACATCGGGCCGCAGACGAAGATCGACAACCTCGTCCAGATTGGCCACAACGTGAAGGTGGCGGGCTATTCGGGCATCATCGCGCAGGCCGGCGTCGCCGGTTCCACGCAGATCGGCACGGGCTGCCTCATCTGGGCGCAGGCCGGCATCTCCGGGCACATCAAGATCGCAGACGGCGTGCAGGTCGGCCCCCAGGCCGGCGTGCCCCAGTCGCTCGACGGTTCCGTCAAGTACGTGATCGGCTCGCCGGCCACGTCGATGAAGGAGCTGGCGGCCGTCACGCTCGCGCCGAAGATGATCCAGAAGACGCGCGCCGACCTCAAGGCCCTCAAGGCCGAGGTCGAAGCCCTCAAGAAGGTTTGACCATGCGCGAGCTGCCGGATATCCTCGCCGAGGTCAACGCCACGATCGCGGAGGCCTGCCGCAAGTCGGGCCGCCGCCGCGAAGACGTGGAGGTAATCGCCGTCACGAAGACGCACGGGCCCGAGGTCGTGCGCGAGGCGTGGGAGGCGGGGCTGCGCATCGTCGGCGAGAACAAGGTCCAGGAAGCGGCGTGGAAACAGCCGCTCGCCGTCTCGGGGCCCGAGTGGCATCTGATCGGCCATCTCCAGAAGAACAAGGTGCGTCCGGCGCTGGAGCTCTTCACGACGTTTCATTCCGTGGACTCTGTCGCCCTGATCGACCGCATTCAGCTGCTGGCGGACGAGCTGGGGGCGCGCCCGCGGATTCTCCTCGAAGTCAACATGAGCGGCGAGCGGTCGAAGGACGGCATGCGCCCCGACGACGTGCCCGCCGCAGTCGAACGCGCGCTCGCGAGCCCGAACATCACGCTCGAAGGCTTCATGACCATGGCGCCGTTCACGCCGGCGGAGAAGGTCGAGGAGACGCGCCCCGTCTTCGCCGGCCTTCGCGGTCTGCGCGACGCGATGGAGGTGAAGTTCGGCATCGCGCTGCCGCGCCTCTCGATGGGCATGACGAACGACTACCGAATCGCCGTCGAGGAGGGGGCCACGTGGGTTCGCCTCGGCACGGTGCTCTTCGGCGAGCGTCCGAAGGCGAAGCCGACGCGCGCAATCGACGCGGGCGACGCCGGGGAAAGCGGCGAGGGCGGTGGCGCGTTTGACCGCGTGATGGACTGACGCCGTGAAGGTGTTGACGTTCTTCGGCGCCTTGCTGATTGGCGGATGGGCTGTGGCGGACCTCCCGCGGTCCCTGGTGACGCGGATGCTGGACGCGCGCGAGGGCCTGAAGGCGCCTGCAAAGCCCATGCTGCGCGTGGCGGATATCGGCGCGGACCCTGCGCGGTGGCCGTTTGACATCGCGCGGGTCGAATCACTCCTTGAGAAGGCGCTCGGCCGCGCGGAGGATGGCAGCTATTTCCTGAAGCGGGACGGGGACGGCTTCCACGGCAGTTCGCGCGAGCGGTCCGCCGCCGCGCTCGCCTATGTGAACAAGGTCATCGCGGATTGGGCGGTGATGCAGCTCGACGCGAAGTTCGACCGCTGCGACGCGACGACGGTGAAGGCGCTTGCGGGCTACCGCGTGGATCTGGACGCCGCCTTCTGGCAGAAGTTCGCGGTCCTCACCAAGAAGGGCCTCTTCGGGGGCGGCTCGGCGAAGGTCGGTGGCTGGATCTCGGCCTGGAAGGTCTCGGACCGCATTTACCTTGTGCTGACGAGCGACCTGGGCTCCGAGGGGCGCCCGCGTGATTATCAGTTCGTCATGTGGGACGGCGTTCGGGATTGGCCGATTGTCGGCTTCGACTCGTTCCCGGACGTCACGCGCGCGCTGACGGCCCTCCGCGTGAAGGAGAGCGCCGTCGCGGCGAACAACCTTGCGGCGCTGATCCACGCCCGCGATGCGAACCGCCGCCTCTACATGCCGGAATACCTCGAATCGCTGCTGCGGCGCGCGGCGACGGCCGGCTGCGAGACGGCGTTCCACAATCTCGGCGTCCTCATGGAGGAACAGGGCGACGCCGAGCAGGCCCGGGCCTTCTTCAGCCGCGAGGCGAAGTAGCGGCCCGCCCCGTCAGTGCGACGGGTTGATTTCCACCAGCATGGGCTTGAGCGGTTCGATGGTGAACTGCGCGGGGACGGCCTCCCCGGTGATGAGATTCGTCCCTGCCGCCTCGATCTGAACCTTCTGCGTCCGGCGTGAATGGTTGCAGAGCGAGAGGAACGCCTTGTCATCCCGACGATAGCCCCGCGTCTCGACGCCGTAGGACGGAAGCCCCGTCGCGGGGTCGCGGGCGAGGGGCGCCTTCGGGAGGTTCCACGCGGCGGCTTCGGTCGCAAGCCAGCGCGCAAGCTCGCGTTCCTTCGTGAGGGGCACCCTCACGACGCGGCCGCCTGCCGCGGCGAAGCGGTCGAGCCCAACCTGGACGTCGGGCGCGACGCGGGCCTTCTCAAGAACGAGGATGACGCGCGCCTGATCGAGCGGACGCGCCGCCGCGGGCACGGTGAGCTGGGCGTCCGTGGCGAAGCCGAGCGGCTGCCCGAGGAAGTTCGCAGCGCGGTAGCAGCGGTGGACTTCGCCGAGCGGAAGGTCCCCGCGCAGAACGGCCGCAGGGGACCAATACACGAGCACGGACGGCGGAAGGTTCTGGATGGGCGCGAGGACGTCCGCCAGGCGCGAGAGGTCCAGCGCGGCGTGCGCCCAGGCCTCGAACGCCTCGGGCCGTTCGAGGATGAGGCCGTTGAAGTCGCTCTTGCCCGCATCGTACGCCCGCTCCCAGCACCAGAGCGTGGTGGCGGCCTGCCCGTGGATGGCGTTCTGCCAGAGGACGGTGTACGTGTGCGAACCGGGCAGATAGCCCTTGGAGCGGTCGGGCTGGATGTGGTTCTCGCTGTTGAAGACGGGGATATCCGCCGCGCTGCGCTGCCAGTCGTAGCCGGCCTGCATGGCCATCCAGTTGTGGCTCCAGCCCCAGCCGTTGCCGCCCGTGCGATAGTTGTCGTAGCTGTCGTTGCCGTTGTACTGGCTGAGCCTGCCGAAGAGCGCCGGATCGACGCTGTAGAAGGTCGCGTTGTCCGCATGGTCGAAGCAGGGGTTGATCATGATCTTCGCGTGGACGGGGATCTCGGGCGCCAGCTCGTGGACGATATCCGCCATCCACTGGTGCCAGCCCGCGAACATCTCGGTGTTGAAGCGCTGGAACTCGGCGAGGACGGCCGAGGGCGGGTTCTTCTTGAAGGTCTCGGGCATCGGAACCTCCTCGAACGAGGCGAAGGAGGTCTTCATCTTCGCGTTGAACGCGGCGATGTCGCCGTGGCGGCGGGCGAGCCAGAGGGGCCATTCGCGCCGGAGAACGGGGCAGCCGGCGTAGACGTGCGTCTCGGGTTCGTTGCTCAGGCAGAGCGAGTGGAGGGCGGGGGTGCCGCGAACGGCGGGGACGACCGCGCGCAGGAACTTCTCGACGACGGCCTTCGCGTTCGCGTCGTAGACGCAGTACTTGAGGAAGCCGCCGCTGCACGCCTTCAGGTGGGGCCACTTCTTGAACGCCCAGTCGGGGAAGTAGTGGGGGCTCAGCAGCAGGGTGACGGCGACGTTCTCCTGCGCGGCGCGCGCGGCGGTCTTGAAGAAGCCGTTGAGGGCGTTCGTGTTGACGGTGCCCTCCGCGGTGAGGACGCTGCGGGGGCCGATCTCCATCTGAAGAATGTGGTTGCCGAGGGGCGGCATCTTCGCGAGGTCGCGCTGGATGGTGGAGAAGTGTCCGTAGCCCGTGAGGAAGACGGGGCCCCGATCGACGTGCCCGTCGGGCCACGCGCGGTCGGCGATCATCTGGGCGTGCGAGATGTCGATCTTCGAGGTCTTGTAGTGCGGCACGGGGAAGTCCCGAACCTCCCCCGCGAGAATCGCCCGGGCGCGTGCGGCGCCACGCGCGCCGAGGACGGCGAGCTCGCGCGCCTCGCGCAGCACGCGGTTGGTGAAGCCGCCGACGAGGTCGCGCTCCATCCAGGGGATGAAGTTCTCAAGGGTTTCGAGCGTGGCGCGGCTCTTCGCGCCGAGGCCGCGCCGTTCAAGTTCGGGGACGCTCTGGCGAAGGTCGGCCCGCGCGGCGCCCACGCGGCACATCAGCTCGAAGAGCGGCACGCCGGGGAGGGGACAGCCGTCGGTCTGTTCGGGGGTGGCCGTGGGCTTCAGCTCGACGTTGCGCACGCGGATGACGCCGACGGCGCCGTCGGGGCGGTCCGGCGTGAGGTTCTCGGCGAGGATGGCGAACCCGGTCGCGGGCTGGTGGAAGACGTGGTCGTGCGCGCCGCCCCAGCCTCCGGCCCAGGACCCGCCATCGACGGCGAGGTCGATTCGGTCCCAGCCTTCAGGGGCGCCGGGCAGATGCTTCTGGAAGGTCTGCCCCGTGGCGTCGATGATGCGCAGCGTGAGCTCCGTGTCGTCGGCGAAGTCCGTTTCCAGCGAGATGGTGCGCGTGACGGGACGCTCCGGGAGGGCGAACTGCGCGCTCACGTAGTGTCCGCCCTTTGAGAAGTCGTAGGCCAGCGTCAGCGTGCCGTCGGCACAGGCGACGGAACCGGTCGCGCCGGGGAACTCGGCGCCGTGCCAGAACGTCGGCTTGTGGGTGGCGAGGAAGTCCCCCGCATGGACGCTCAACGCGAACAGGGCGAAGACGGCAAAAACGTGTCTCATGGCAGTGTATCTCATAGCGATGAGAGTATAACATAGGCCCGCCCCGGCTGTGTAGCGGGAAAGTCGTGCGGGGGCGGGATGGGGGGGATGGGGCCTGGTCTAGGAGGTCGTGCGGCTTCGTCTAGGAGGGCTTGGGTGGTTCATGCGCCACCCACCGGTCGAGGGTCGCGCCACCCTCCGGTCAAGTGTCGGGGCGATTTGGGGCTGGGTTGCGCAAGAGAATGAATTCAGTTGCGCAACTGAATCTTTTCTCTTGCGCAAGAGAATTTGTTTGGTTGCGCAACCAAACCCCGGATGTCGGGGGGAT
>JBJEWG010000045.1:0-3802 GCA_051884935.1 Kiritimatiellia bacterium
CCTGGACGCGTCGTCCGAGCCACCCCTCGGAGTGCCTCCAGAAGGGTCAGGAGGTCGAGGCGATCGTTCTCGACGTCAACCCGAAGGAACAGCGCATCTCGCTCGGCCTCAAGCAGGCGCAGACCGATCCGTGGGCGGACATCGCCTCCAAGTACGCGGTCGGCGCGATTGTCAAGGGCAAGGTCTCCAAGGTCGCCTCGTTCGGCGCGTTCATCGAGCTTGAGGAGGGCGTGGACGGTCTGGTCCACATCTCCCAGATCAGCGATCAGCGCATCGAGAAGGTCAAGGACGCCCTTCAGATCGGCCAGGAGGTCGAGGCCCGCGTGGTCAAGGTTGACCGCGGCGAGCGTCGCATCGGCCTGTCGATCAAGGCGGTCAACATGACCGAGGAGCAGGTCAAGGAGCTTGAGGCCGAGGCCGCGGGCACCGGGGACATCGGTTCCACCAGCTCCATCCACTCGGATAGCCCTGCGCTCGGGTCCCTCGGCGCGGCGTTCGACGATGCTTTCGGCAATGTCGAGTGGCAGCCCGGCGAGGCCGAGACCAAGTAACGACGTAAAGAAAGGATATTCATCATGTCCAGAGTTTGTGAAATCTGCGGCAAGGGTCCGTCGGCTGGTAATTCCATCATCCGCAAGGGCTCCCCGAAGTACAAGGGCGGCATCGGTCTCCACACGACCGGCATTTCGAAGCGCCGCTTCCTTCCGAACCTCCAGACGGTCCGCGTGACTGACGGCAAGGGCAATACCTGCCGCAAGACGATCTGCACGCGCTGCCTGAAGGCCGGCAAGGTGACGAAGGCCTGATTGGTTTTCGCCTAAAAAAGCGGAGGGCCGGAACTTGCGTTCCGGCCTTCTTTGTTTTATACTATCGTCGCCAAACGTGAGGAGGTTTGAACCTATGTCTGAAGAAAAAATCAAAGCCAGTGCCGAAACTCTCGAAGACGCCGTGCAGGCCTCCGGGGAGATTGTTGGAAGTTCGGACGACGAGCCGGAGACCGAGATCCGCGATACGGATATCGTGTTCGACTGCCCGCACTGCGGGCACAATCTGGCCATCGACTATCGCGGCGCGGGGCTGCAGATCGCCTGCGTGAACTGTGGAGAGAGCGTGCTGGTGCCGATTCCGGACGGCATGAAGATCGACGATCTCGACATCGAGCCGGGCGAGATTCTCAAGCAGCTCTTTGCGGCGCGCCGCCAGCTCCAGAAGGCACAGCTCCAGATCAAGGAACTGCAGGAGGAGCTCGGCCAGATGCAGATTCGCCGTGACGCGCTTCAGGCGACGCTGGAGTTTGCGCGGGTTAGGGTCAACGAGACGCAGGGACTGCTTCTCAAGCAGGCCGAGCTGGAGCAGAAGACGGTCACAATGCTGGAGCGCATGGCAAGCGATCTCTCGGACGGCATCGCGGACGAGGATTCGTTGGTGGGTGAAGAAGGGGGAGAGGACGGCGCGCCGTCCAAATGAGTCCACGGTTTCATTCCTATTTCGTCAACGCGCTCACCTTCTCCCGAGTTCCCCTCATCTTCGGCTTCATGGTCTGCGCGGTCTGCGCGCACCGTCTGTTGAGCCTGTGGGCCGCGTGCGCGGCCGTCGTGCTGATGTTTCTCGCCGGAATCTCCGATCTCTACGACGGCAGGCTCGCGCGCAGGTGGAAGGTCGTCTCGACGTTCGGCAAGCTCGCGGACCCCTTGATGGACAAGGTGTTCTTCATCGTGAGCTTCCCCACGTTGCTGTGGCTGATTGGCGCGCAGGGGGAGAACTCGATGCATGCCGGCGTGATGCTCGTGTTCACTGTTCTCTATATCCTGCGTGACCAGTGGGTGACATTCCTCCGCGCCGTGGCGTCCACCTACCATGCGGACGTGAGCGCGATGTGGCTCGGGAAGGTCCGCACGGCGCTTTCCTTCCCCGCCGCAGGTGGTATTTACTGCTATCTGGCTTTCCACAGTCTGCTTCCCGAAGGCTGGAATGCGCCGCTTCTCTGGTGCGTCTACGCCGTTGAGGCGTTTCTCATCGGCCTCAACGTCTATTCCTGCGTGGTCTACACGAAGGTCTATTGGCCGTATTTGACGCGCGCCATCGGTGCGAAGTGAGCGTTGTGGATGTGGCGCCATTTTAGTCTGTGATGCGCACCAGCTCAGGGGTCGTTACCCGACGGCGGTCTTTTCGTCGCTCGACGGACCAAAATCTGTCGGCGACGGAAGGCCCTTGGGTCGCCCGACCCCGCTTCCTCTGTCGCCCGACGGAAAACTTTTTGTCAGGCGACGAAAGTTCGTGAGTTGGATAAGTTAACGTTCTAGTCGGCTAACAAAATCGTTTCCGATACTTAGCGGTATGGTGGCCCCTCGGCCTCGGTATGGCGGTTGGTCCTTGGCAGATGTTGCTCTCACCTCCATCCAACCGCCTCCTCCTGCGGATAGCTAGCCGCTTCATCCCGATGAGCGACCCCGAGTTATGCCGATGACTCGACCCGCACGCTCAGGGTCGATGACCTTCCAAACACAGACGCGCGCCCCTCGCGCGCGTCCATATATTGCCGCAAGAGAGCGGATATTCGTCGCCTGAGTTGGATATTCATCTACTTTCTTGCTTTTATGGTTGACAGACAAAAAAAAAAAAAGTTATACTGGAGGTGACGATTGGAGGAGGCTTTTCGGTTACGGGAAGCGCGCGCGTCCGATTGTCAGGATAAGTGCTGAAATCTTCTAGAAAGGCGTGTGGATATGAGACATACGAGACTGTACAGGATTGCCCTGCTGAGCGGGGTGGTTGCGTCGGTGGTGGCGTCGGTGGTGGCGTCGGGTGCGGTGCTGGACGCGGCTCCCTTCGCGAAGAAGTCCGAAATCCAGCTGGCCGGCGCGAGCGGGAGCGCGGCGGTGGCGGACGTGCCCGTGGCGGTGCGGATCTCGCCGACCCTCAAGGGATTCACCTACAACCACGTGGCGGCGAACGGGGCGGACATCCGCTTCGCGGACGCGGCGGGCAACCTGCTGTCGCATGAAGTCGCGGTCTGGAATCCCGCGGGCGAGTCGCTGATCTGGGTGAAGGTGCCATCCATCCCGACCGCCGGCACGACGATCACGATGTACTACCAGGCCGCCGAGGGGGCGGAACTGCCGGCCGTGGCGGCGGCGGACGTGTGGACGAACTACCGGGGCGTGTGGCACCTCGACGACACGGGGACGTCGGTGGCGGACGCGGCGGGGAAGGTGGCCGCCGGCACGGTGCCGGACACCTCGGTGACGAAGGTCGCGCAGGAGGGCGTGTGCGGCACCTCGGTGCTGATCTCGAATTCGGACAACAAGAGCGACAAGGCGGGCGGCGTCAAGATCCCATCCTTCGACCAGGGGACGGTGTTCACCGTCTCGGTCTGGCTCAAGCACCGCCTCGCCGAGTACAACTACGACCATCTGCTCTACCGTAAGACCGCGCGTGACCAGAACAACGGCTGGGGCGTGGAGCTGGACAGCACCGGCGTGCAGTTCCGCATCACCGGCGGGAAGGGCGAGGAAAGCGACGTCGTGAGCGTGGGCACGAAGGGGAACTTCGCCGAGTGGACCCACGTCGCCTTCGCGTTCAACGGCTCGTCCGTGGCGGTGTACCGCGACGGCGTGAAGATCGGCACGGGCACGACCGCCCCGGCGACGGACAACGGCAAGGTGTTCGCGCTCGGGCAGGACTCCGACGTCGGCGGTTCGACGGGGCTCGACGTGGCCTGGCACGGGTGGATGGACGAGGTGCGGATGTCGATGGGCGGGGAGAGCGACGGCGCGATCCAGACGGAATACCGCGCGATGGC
>JBJEWG010000046.1:0-3801 GCA_051884935.1 Kiritimatiellia bacterium
CTCGGCCGGCGTCTTCGAGGTGTTGTTCGTGAGGTAGTAGAAGGCGAAGCGGCCCCGCTTCGTGGACTCGATGACGAAGTCCACCGCCGGGACGATCGGGTTCGGCCCCATGAACAGCGTGCCGTCCAGATCGCAGACGAACGCCTTCTTCTTCGAGATGTCGAACGCCATGGACGCGCCCCGTCAGAGCGAGAGGACGTACTCCGCGAGGTCCTTGATCTCCTCGGGCGTGAACTTGGAGGTTTCGCCGTGCCTGTCGCCGGGGTTCGCGGTGGTGAGCACCTCCTCCATCGTGAGCGCGCGCCCATCGTAGAGGTAGGGCGCCGTGCGCCAGCATTCGGCGAGCGTGGGCGTGTCGAACTTGCGGCCCGTCTCGGTCGCCGTGCCCGTGCCCACGTCATACGCCTTGAGGTCGGTCCAGAGCGGTTCGCCGCCGGGCCCCTTCGCGTTCGGCGTGTGGCAGTCGCCGCACTTCGCGCGCTGGAAGAGCTTCTCGCCGCGCTTCGCCCGCTCGGAAAGCCGCCCATCGACGAGGTAGGGGCTCGGCACGGGCTTCATCGCCGTGCAGTAGGCGTCGAAGCAGAAGACGTCCTCCTCGGGGCGCGTGACGAACTGGATGTGGACGAGCCCCGCCATGTTGCAGGCGTGCATGTCCTTGCGGATGCCCGTGATCATCGTCGGCGGCGTCCACTGCACGATGAGCTCGCTCTTCGTCTGCTTCGGGTTGCCCATGCCGTCGTTCAGCAGGTCCCAGTTGAGCCCGTCGATGCGGCCGTCCGGGTGGCAGCTCGCGCAGCTCTGCCACTGCTGGAAGCACATCGAGCCGTCGTTGAAGAGCATCTCGCCCCGGCGCACGCGGTCCTTCGAGAGGTCCTTCTCGGGCCCCACGCGCAGCACCTTCGCCGCCGCGCCGGCGGCGTCGAGGTCGAGCGTGGAGAGGGCGTCCGCGAAGTAGAGCGCCGTCACGGCCGTGCGGCCGAAGGTCGCGACGCCGCGCGGGCCGTCGCCGCCCACGAGGACGCGGCGGCGGATGGAGACGAGGAACGCGAGGTCGTTCGGCACGTCCTCGGCGCTCTTGACGATGCCGCTCACGCTCTGCCCCTTCGCCGCCTTCGCGAGGCGGTCGTGCAGCGCGGCGCGGTCGATGATCGAGAGCTCGCACGTGCCGGCGTGCGTCACCACGAGCGTCTTGCCGTCGCCCGTCACCGCCACGCCCCAGGGGTTCGCGCCGCCGCGGTCCACGTCGTCCAGCAGCACCGTGTTGACGTAGGCGCCCGTCGCGCCGTCGAACACCGACAGCGCCGCCGTGTTCATCCACCCGCGCTCAAGCTGCGTCGTCGGCAGCTGGTAGCGCCCCATCGAATGCGTCACGTAGACGGAGGCCCCGTCCGGCGAAACCCCCAGGCCGCGCACGCCCGTGGAGCCGTTCGGCAGCATGAGGTGCCGCACCGCGAACGTCGTCGTGTCGATCACGCTCACGCTCGCCGCCACCACGTCGTTCGTCGCCGCGCAGTAGGGCAGCAGGTTCGCCACGAAGAGGTAGCGCCCGCCCGCGCCCAGCCCGGCGGCGAAGGGCTCGCGCAGCACGGGCACCGTCCGCGCCACCTTCATCGACGCGAGATCGACCACCGAGACCTTGTTCGCGTAGCGGTTCATCACGTAGGCCGTCCGCCCGTCCTTGGAAACCACGGGCGCGCACGGGGAGTGCCCCACCGCGGCGGCGGCCACGAACGTGCCGTCCTCCCGGTACTTCTGCAACTCGCCCGCCTGGACGCCACAGGTCACGTAGACGAAGCCCCCTGCGGCAGCAAGGCCCGTGGGATTGACCGGCACGCCCTTCACGAGCGTGCTTTCCGTCTTCCATTCGCGCTTCGCCGAACCGTCGAGGGCCATGCCCACGACCTTGCCGCCGGTCGCACAGGTCGCGAATACGCGGCTGCCGTCGGCGGACGAAGCCAGAAACTCCGGCGACGCATAGTCGCTCGTCGGCGCGGGCGCCTCCACGGCGCCGCGCACGCTGAGTTGAAGCCCGCACGCAAGCGCGGCCACCGTCAACAAACCGAATGTCCTCATCGTCTCCACTCCAGTTTTCCTGAACAACTCGACCTTACGACAACGCCAACCAAAATGCCGCCCGCGTATAATAGCACATTTCGGCGGAATCGTGGCGCGCGCTCAAGTCAGCGAGAGTTCCTGCGTGAAGCCGGGCGGGACGTCCTCCGGGCGGTGCGCCACGCAGATCGCCGTGCAGGCGGGATGCGCCTCCAGCCAGTCCGCCACGCGGCGCTTCAGCCGCGCGGCCGTCTGTTCGTCCAGGTTCAGGCACGGCTCGTCCAGCAGCAGCAGGGCCGGCTTCCGCCTCAGGGCCTCCGCGAGAAGCTCCTCCGACGACAGCCCCGTGTAGGCCTGGAGTTCCGGCGAGACCATGCCGATGCGGCGGCGGATCTTCGCGAGCTCCACGCCGGGGCCGCGCCGCAGGCCGAACACCGCGACGTCCTGCGCGTAGGCCTGTGGATTGTCGCCCGTGACGAGGGAAAGGAGCGTCGTCTTCCCGCTGCCGTTCGCGCCCCGCAGCACCCACCGCTCGCCCTTCCGCACGATCCACGTGAAGCCGTCGAACAGCCGGCGCGCCCCGAAGGAAATGCGCAGGTCGCGAATCTCCACCACGGGCGCCGCGTCGGCCCCCGAATCGACGCGCCTCGGCCCCGTCGGGCCACAGGCCGACGGTGTGGGGCCACCGCGCCGAACCTTCGGTGCGGCCGCGCGCGCGGTCTTCGCGATGCGGCCCCTCTCGACGGTCATCACGTCCGTCACGCACGCGGGAATCTCGTCGGCATGGCGCACGGAGATCAAGAGGGAGATGCCCCGGGCGGCCAGTGCGTCGCAGATGCCCTTCACCTGTTCGCGGCGGTCGGGGTCGAGCCCGGCGCAGGGGTCGTCGAGCACGAGGAGCCGGGGATTCGCCAGAAGCGCCCGCGCCAGCAGCACGCGGCGCGTCTCGCCGTTTGAAAGCGCGAGGAAGTCGCGGTCCAGCAGCGCCCCCAGGTTCAGCAGACGCGCCACGCGGCGGAACGCGCCCGCGTAGGCGCGCCGCTCCTTCGCGAGCGGACGCCCCACCTCGAACGGGTTGACGTCGAAGATGCGGTTGAAGGCGAGCACCTCCTCCACGGTGTCGCCCGGCCCCGCGTCGTCCACCAGCGAATGGTAGCGCGCCTGCATGAAGCCGCCCTTCCGCGCGGCGGCGCGCTGCTGGGCGAAGGAGACGATCTGCACGCGGTCTTCGACCTCGTCGGCCCACACGGCGGAGACGCCGCGCGGCGCCGGCGCCACGCCCGCAACGAGCGCGCAGAGGCGGGACTTCGCGTCCCCGTCGGCGCCGACCATCGCCCAGTGGCAGCCATCCCAGAACTGCCACTCATTACGAGAAAAGGGCCCCCGAGAGGCGCCCTTGAGATGAAACAGAATGTTCGAGTCCACGATTAAACGGCCTTCCCGAGCGCGGTGGCGATGCGGTCCGAAAGATCCTTCTCGCGCAGCGCGGCCAGCACGGGCTCCAGCTCGCCCCCGATGATGCGGTCCAGCGAGTAGAGCGTCAGGTCCACGCGGTGGTCCGTCAGACGGTTCTGCGGGAAATTGTAGGTGCGGATGCGTTCGCTGCGGTCGCCGCTGCCGCGCAGCGACAGGCGCGAGGCCCCCGCCTTGGCCTCCTCCTCGCGGCGCCTCTGGTCGAGAATCCGCGCCTTGAGGGTGGCGAGGCACTTCTCCTTGTTGCGCTGCTGGCTGCGCTCGTCCTGGCACTGG
>JBJEWG010000047.1:0-3747 GCA_051884935.1 Kiritimatiellia bacterium
CCGATGAGCGACCCCGAGTTATGCCGATGAGCGACCCCGAGTTATGCCGATGACCCGACCCGAGTTATGCCGATGAGCCGACCCGAGTTGTGCCGATGACTTGGCCTCTATCGACCATTTTGGAAACTCCGAGCGTTTACAAAGGGCTCCGCTAACGCTTCGCCTGACGCTTCGCGACGCCTCAACGACTTTTCATTGACTAAATAAGGGTTTGGCTTTGTGTCGGCGTCTTCGACGCCGGAGGCCACGCTTTTGTGCCGACAACGAGAAACCACTGGCGTGCCTACGATTCTGTAGGGCGAAAGGAATTCGTTGTGAATGCGGTGCGGCGTTGGTATCGTCTACAATCTATCCGTTTGTGGATGGAAATGGTCGTTACGCAAGAAAATGGAGAGCATATGGAGATGATGACCGCATCAAGACTAGAAATGAGATTTTTTCTCATATTTGGTTGATGTGGATGCTCCGAAATGCTATCATACGCCCCAAATCAGGGTGAAATGTCATGTTGATCAACTTTACCGTCTCGAATTTTCTGTCGTTTGACACGCCGACCTCATTTTCCATGGAGGCGGGACGCAAGACGTCGCGGCATGAAAATCACGTCAAGGATGTGTCGGGAATACCTGTTCTGCGCGGTGCCGCCTTATATGGGGCAAATGCAGCCGGGAAGTCCAACCTGCTGAGGGCCGTTGACCTGTTCTGCCATATGTTCGCGGACGGTAATTGTTCGTTGATGGCGGGGCTGCAGTTCATGCTGGGGCGTGAACACAGCCCGAATAGTTCGTTTGACATTGTCTATTCCCGAGATGACAACGTCTTTCGGTATCAGGTTGAGACAGACGGGTTGACGGTTGTCCACGAACGGCTTGACCGCGTGGCGTCCGAGAAGAGCGAGCTGATCTTCAATCGGCGGGCTGCGGAGGAGATTGAACTGGGCCCGGCGATCGGCGCGTGCGACTGGTATCGGCAACGGACATTGGCCGCCAATCTGCTTTACCTGCCGAAGCTGATGTCGGACGGCCTTGTCGAGAACCGCGAGAAAATCGCGGCGGCAGACGTTCTTCTCGCCGCCGCCTTCGGGCTGACGAGTCTGTTCGTGGTCGGGGCGGCGTCAAAACCCCGGCCGATGGCGTTCTATCGGTATTTCCAGCAAAGGGACTTCAAGGATTTTCTGCTCCGGCTATTGAAGCGAGCCGATCTCGGCGTTACGGACCTGACCTGGACGCCGTTGTCGAAGAAAGAGGTCGAGATATTGGTTCGCGAGCAGCCCGCGCTGCGCTCGGGGGTCCACATCGGCGGCTTCGGGCGGGCGTTCGTGTTGATCCGCAACGACGAGGGCGGCACGAGCGGGGAGGAGCTTCAGCTGGTGCACAACGGCATCCCGCTTCGTGCCGAGGCCGAGTCGGACGGAACCGTGCGGCTTCTGCATCTTTCGCCGATGCTCTATGAGATTCTGCACGGAAACGCGACGTGGTTCATCGACGAGGCCGACTGCCATCTGCATCCCCTGTTGGCGCGGTATCTGCTGAAGACGTTCATGGACCGTGAGACGTCCGATTCACAGGTGATCGTCACGGTTCACGACACAACTCTGATGTCCCACGACATCTGGAGAACGGATGAGATCTGGTTCGCCGAAAAGCGTCTGGACGGCTCGACGGACCTCTATTCCCTCTATCAGTTCCAGCCCCGGCACGACAAGAAGCTGGAGAAGGGATATCTTCAAGGGCTTTACGGGGCGTTGCCGTGCCTGGGAGGGGAGATGATGGATGAGCCGTGAGACGAAGAGCCTGGTGCCGGTCATCTACCTGTTCACCGAGGGGATGACGGAGCGCGACTACCTCGAACAGCTCGGCAAGATGCGGGAGGTGCGTATCGTCAAGGTGAAGACCGATTCGTCGCCGGCCGTGTTGCTGGAGTCCGCCGTTCTCTTTGCCCGCCGGAATGCCGAGGAGCTTCGCGGGAACTCGAATGCCGAAATCTGGGTAGTCTTCGACTATGACGGCAAGCAGAAGGAGATTGTCGGTTGCAGGGATTCGCTTGGCAAATGCCTGAGGGCCTGTCTGGCGGCGTGCAGCATCAAGGATTTCACCCGATGCGGCTTCCGTGACGTGATTGGACGGATTCAGGTTGCGTATATGGCCCCCTGCATTGAACTGTGGGGACTCATCTGCACAAAAGAAGGTGTGGATGCCAGGAAAATCCCATTAGACCGACATGAACTTCAACGGAGTCTTCACAAGGTCATGCCTCGGTACAGCCATAGGTCGGAACCGAGATTTGACCTCTCGCGGATGACCGAGACATCTCGGGCGATTGCAAGGGCCCGGAGTTGGATGAAGACATCTGGATCGTTCCCCGAATGCATCAATGCGTCGTATTATGCGGGCATCGCGCCACTGGTCGAGAAGATATTGGCGTGCAGGGAGAGAATTCAGGGTGGGAACAACGACTGGAGAAGACGGTCGTAGTTGGGAAAGGGGCGGTTCTAACGAACCGCCTGGGGCTTCGCGACTCGTCAACGGCTGGTCATTAGACCTCTTGCGAAAATAGGCGGGAGCGCGGGGAAAACCGCAGGATATCGAGGGAGCGCGTATTCGTGGAGCACGCCATCCACTGAAGAAGCGTGAAGCCTTGGGCGGATCTCTTTGTAAACATTCAGAGGTCATCAAATCTTCGAGACGAGACGGCTCCCCATTACAATTTGATAAAGAGATGCCGTTGAAACGTGCGAAGCCCCAGGCGGAACGTTAGTGGAGCCTTTTGCAAACGCTCGGAGTCTCTCAAAACCATGCGGAGGGTGGGATGGGTGGAGGTGGATCGTCTAGGAGGCTACGAGTTCCACTGGGCAGTAGATTAGATTCTACTGGGCAGTAGAATTTCTTCCGCTGGGCAGTGGAATGATTTTTACTGCCCAGTAGAATACAAAATCGCCTAGGAGGTTTCCTGTTTCGTCGGCTCTGGTATGACGCGGCGTCGGCGGGAGGTGGCCACCTCTCGGTAGCGTCCGTGCCCGCCATGGGAGCGCCACGGGGTCTGGGGGGATTGGTTTTGAGCGGTGTCTTCGACGCTGAGAAAAGTGCGTGATATTGCGGCGGTTTAATAGTCTGATAAAAACGCCCCTCTTGCGCGGGGAGACGGATTTTTGGTAAACTTGCGCCCGACAGTCGAGCAGTTGAACAATGCGAACAGTTGAACAGTGTGAGCAGTTTGAACAGTTGTTTGATGGTTGCTGATTGATCCGTGGGTTTGAAGTTGATGAAGAGCAACGTGACAGCGTGGCCAATGGCCGCTTGTAGCGCCGCGAGAGGGGCTTCTCGCGCGGCGCGTGCGTTGTGCATACCCCCCCCTCCCCCCCCCCCCCGCCCTACCATAGACGCGCGCTCCTAGGGCGTTCTAGACGCCTTCTCGTGCATTCTGGCGGACGTGCTTGGCAGTACGTGCGTCTGTGCGTAATTTGTTGTCGCGATGTGGCATCCTGCACCAACTCCGCAGGGCGGCGCATCGTTTGTTTTATTCCACCATCTGGACATACGGAGGTCCTAATATGAAAAAGATTCGTTGGTTTGTTCTACTTGCCGTCTGCTGGTGCTGCAGAGGTATGCCGGCGGATGGCGTGGTGCAGAATGTGACGGCGCGGCAGCTACAGCCATGGCAGGGACTCGTGGAGATCTCGTATGAACTCACGCAGGATGTTGTGCCGACGAATGGCGGCCGGACTGTTCAGACGGTCACGGTGCAGGA
>JBJEWG010000048.1:0-3717 GCA_051884935.1 Kiritimatiellia bacterium
TGCCGATGAGCCGACCCGAGTTGTGCCGATGACCGACCCCGAGTTATGCCGATGAGCGACCCCGAGTTATGCCGATGAACCTTCCCTCCCGGAGCGGGAATGTGGTATACTATGCGCCTCTTTCAAGGAAAGGTGCATTCATAAAATGAAACTGGCTGATCTCAAGGGCAAAACCGTCGGCGTGTGCGTGTCGGGCGGACTGGATTCGAAGACCATCTGCTGCGTCCTCCAGGACGCGGGCGTGAAGGTGAAGGCGTTCTCCGCGAACGTGGGCCAGCCCGACGAGAAGGACATCAACGACATCAAGAAGAAGATGGCCCCGACGGGCGTCGAGACGACGATCGTCGATGTGACCAAGGCGATGGCCGACATCTGCTTCGAGACGGTGAAGTGCCAGGCGATGTACGACGGCGGCTACTGGAACTCCACGGGCATCGCCCGCGCGGTGACGGTGCAGGCGCTGCTCCCGGAGATGAAGAAGGCCGGCTGCACGGCGCTCGTGCACGGCGCGACGGGGCGCGGCAACGACCAGATGCGCTTCGAGCGTTACACGAACGTGCTGGACCCGGAGTTCGGCGTGTACGCCCCCTGGCGCGACAGCGACCTGCTCAAGCTCTTCCCCGGCCGCACCGAGATGGTGGCCTTCCTCGCGAAGCGCGGCATCACGGCGTTCGTCGGCACGAAGAAGAAGTATTCGACGGACGCGAACCTCGCGGGCCTCTCCCACGAGGCGGAGGACCTGGAGTCCATGGAGACCTCGATGCGCATCGTGAAGCCCACGATGGGCGTGTGGCCCGAGGACGCGCCGGACGCGGTGGAGAAGGTGACGCTCTCCTTCGAGAAGGGCCGCTGCGTGGCGGTGAACGGCAAGAAGATGAGCCCGCTTGAGGTGATGCTCGAAATGAACAAGGTCGGTGGCCGCAACGGCATCGGCATGAAGCACGCGCTCGAAAACCGCATCATCGGCACGAAGAGCCGCGGCGTCTACGAGGCGCCGGGCATGGAGGTGCTGAGCTGGGGCCTCAAGTACATCTACGAGGGCATCATGGACCGCCGCTCGACGCTCCTCTTCCAGCAGCTCTCCAAGCTCGTGAGCGACCAGATCTACGACGGCCGCTGGTTCGACCCCGCCACGCAGGCGGCGCGCGCGGCCATCCAGGTGTGGGCCGACAAGGCGACGGCCGACGTCACGCTCGGCCTCTACAAGGGCAACATCTTCTTCGAGAGCCTCACGGGCCTCGCGGCGACGATCTACAACGAGGCCGACAGCTCGATGGAGGCCTCCAACGGCCTGAACCCGCACAGCTCGCAGGGCTTCGCGGAAATCCAGAGCGTCGAGGCGAAGATGCTCGCGAAGGCCGGCCAGATCGTCGCGAAGTAAGCGACGCGCAGACGGCGAGAAAGGGGGACGACCGGCGGTTCCGAATGAACCTTGCGGTCGTCCCCTTCGTTTCAGATGGACATGAGCGACATACTCAAGTGGTTTACCGAGGGCGGGCCGGTGATGTGGCCCATTCTGGGGCTCTCCGTCGTGGGGCTCGCGATCGTGGCCGAGCGCGTGCTGGCGTTCCGCGCCTTCGCCCGCGAGGCGGGGCCGTTCGACGATCCGCAGACCCGCCTCAACGCCCTTCAGCGCGGCTTCGGACTCCTCTCCACCATCATCACGGCGGAGCCGATGCTGGGCATCCTCGGCACGGTGACGGGCATCATCAAGACCTTCGGCGCGTTCCGTCTCGCCGAGAACGCCTCGCCGCTCGCGGCGACGGCCGGCATCGGCGAAGCGCTCATCACCACCGCCGCGGGCATCGTCGCGGCGCTGATCCTGCTCTTCCCCTACAACCTGCTGCTGGGGCTGCTCGCGAAGGCCGCGGCGCGTCTGGAGCGGGAGTCGGCGGACGAGAACCCGGGGCGCGGCGCGTGAAGCTCGCCTCCCCCTATCTTGCGCGGGGCGCGCGTCTGGAGCTCACGTCGCTGATGGACGTGATGTTCCTCGTCCTGGTGTTTTTCATCTACGCCGTCTTCGACATGGCGGTGCACCGGGGGATGAAGGTCGATCTGCCCGCCGCTGCGGGCGTCCACGAGCGCGGCGAGCGGATCGTGGTGACGGTGGACGCGCAGGACGGCCTTCAGCTGAACGGGCGCGCGCTCGAACGCGCCGCGCTGGTGGCGGAGGTCGCGCGCCTCGTGAAGGTGAAGCCCGAGCTGCCGGTGCTGATCGCGGGGGACCGCAAGGCGTCGCTGGGGGCGGGCATCGAACTTCTCGCCGAGCTGAAGGCGTCCGGCGTGGAGAAGGCGAGCTTTCAGGTGCGGGGGCGGAAGGACTGACGCGATCAAGACGACGCTCATCAGATTCGCGCTTGGGTTGTATGCGTCGCTGCTCGTGCATGGGTGCCTCGCCGTCGGCGTGTGGGCCCTCATGAAGTCCGCCGAAGATTCTGCGGGGCCTCGGCCGCCCGACGAGCCCGTGCGGCTCGAAATCGCGCAGGTCGATCTCTCCGAGGCCGAGGAGGAGAACGAGACTGCGGCGCCGCGCGTCGTGGAGTCGGCGGCGGCGTCGCCCGAACCGCCCCGCCCCCGGGCGGCGCCGCCCGAGCCGTCGCCCCTCACGGTTTCGGAGGCGCCCGACACGGTTTCCGTGCGGCCCCTTGACGACGTTCGCCCCACCGATCTGCGTCCGCCGACGCCCGACGCGCCGGAGACGCCTGTGGCCCAGCCCGAACAAACCGCCAAATCCGCTGCCCCCGCCCCGAAGCAGGCGCACGTTGACGCGCCGCCCGCGTTAAAGCGTAAAATCAAGCCGAAGTATCCGGAAGGCGCCCGAAAGCGGGGTGAAGAGGGAAACGTGACCCTTGAACTCGCGGTGGACGTCCACGGGATCGTCGTGGGCGTGAAGGTTGCGGCGAGCTGCGGGTTCGCCGAACTGGAGCGGGCGGCGATCGACGCGGCGCGGCGCGTGTCGTTCAAGCCCGCCCGTCGCGATGGCAAGCCGGTCGCCGCGTCGGCGCGGTTGACGCTCACCTTCCGCCTGAGAGAATGATTCCGCCGCGCGGCATGAACCGATTCGGCGACGGTGCCGTTTAACTGAGCATGAAGCACACACTCCTTCTACTTGCCGTGATCGTCGGCCCGCTGTGCGGCGCGGCAGACGAGGCGTCCACGAACCAGGCCGCCGTCGTCGATCTCGGCACGATCGTCGTCGAGGGGGCGGCGCTCTCGAAGTATCGTCCGGAGCGGGTGGAGGGGGCGACGTTCACCGCCCAGGCCCCGGAGGAGCTGCCGACGGTGGTGGATACGCTGACGGAGGACTTCATCCGCGAGCACAACCCCACCGATCTCCACGATTTGATGCGCTACGTGCCGGGGATCGAGACGGGGGGGAAGTCGCTGTTGATGCGCAGCCCCGGTGCGTTCTCGATTCGCGGCATGGGCGGCAGCGAGCCGACCTTCGACGGCGTGATGCCGATCGGACGTGGGGCGGGGCTGTTCGTCGATCCCTTCCTGCTTGACCGCGTCGAGATCGTGAAGGGTCCGATCGGCGCGCTGGGCGGCGGCGCGGGCGCCACGCAGAACGCGCTCGGCGGCGGCGGCTCGGTGAACATGTACCTGAAGGGGGCGGTGCTGGCGAAGGACGAGGTGCAGGTGCAGGAGAACACGTCCGTGGGCAGGCACACGTTCCGCCAGCGCGGGATGGTGGACGCCAACGAGTCGGCGCTGGAG
>JBJEWG010000049.1:0-19603 GCA_051884935.1 Kiritimatiellia bacterium
CCATAGGTCACCCACCTCCCGCCGACACCACGTCATACCCGCACCGACGAGAGATGCGCCCCTCCTAGGCGATTCTGAGTTCCACTGGGCAGTGGATGAAATCCCACTGCCGAGCGGAGTAAATTCCACTGGGCAGTAGAATTCAATCCACTGCCCAGTAGAATTTCATCCACTGCCGAGTAAAACTTGTCATCGTCTAGGCGACCCCGCGCTCCTTCCTAGACGATCCCCCGCGCCCCATCCCGTCACATCCACCGGCCCACCGCATGGTCGTTGAAGAGGTGCGAAGCCTCAGGCGGTTCGTTAGAACCGCCCTTTGTAAACGCTCGGAGTTCTCTTTATGCCAGCGTCCAGCCGTTTGAATGCTTCACTTCGAGAAGCGCGTTCGCCGAATCGGCGTGGGCGCCCGTGAAGCGTTCGGCGGCGGGATTCCACGTCAGCTTCGAGACGCCCAGCCGCTCGCAGATGTTCGCGATGTGGCAGGCGGAAATCGAACGATGCCCGATTTCGCAGTCCGTCGCGATCGGACGATTCCCGTAGATGCCGTCGATGAAGTCCGATTCGTGGCTGTGCCCGTTCTCGGGGCGGTAGAGCCGCACCTCGCCCGCGCCGAGGTCCTTCTTCTCGTTCCACTTCTTCAGGAAGTCCGGCCGCTCCAGCTTGCCGCGGCAGACGAACACCTCGCCCTTCTCGCCCTTGAAGCGCAGTCCGTTCGCGAAGCGGTTGGAGACGTGCGCGCGGAATCCGCTTGCGTAGACGAGGTCGAAGGAGTAGTCGCCGGCCCAGTCCAGCAGGGAATCGGCGCCGAAGCCGTCGCTCCTGAAGTTCTCGATGGCCACGGGGCCGCTGCGCTCCACGCCGAGCGCCCACTGGAGAATGTCGATGTGGTGGGCGCCCCAGTCCGTGATCATGCCGCCGCCCGTGCGGGAGTTCGAGCGCCAGCACATCGGCCCGTGGATGATCGGGATGAAGGCGTCGTCGGCGTGGTGCGCCGCCGGGCCCTGCCAGAGGTCCCACATGCCCGCGGCGGGGCCGAAGTAGCCCGGCGCCTTCCCGGGCGTGCGGTTGGCGGAGTAGCCCCAATAGGGCCCGCGCCCGCCGGGCAGACCGATCTCGCACGAGGTACAGGCGCCCAGATAGCCGTTGCGGATCCACTCCGCGGCCACGCGGAACTCGCTCGCGCTCCGCTGCTGGGACCCGACCTGGAACGTCACGCCCGTCTTCCTGGCGACGCGCGTCATCTCGATGCCCTCGGAGATGCCGAGGGTCGTCGGCTTCTGGCAGTAGACGTGCTTGCCCGCCTTCATGCAGGCGAGGGCGATCAGGGCGTGCCAGTGGTCGGGCGTCGCCACGACGACGGCGTCGATGGCGGGGTCCGCGACGATCTCGCGGAAGTCGGCGCAGGCGCGGCAGGCGGTGTTGCCGTAGTGGGCGTCCACCATGCGCTTGAAGGCCAGACGGCCGCCCCACCCGCGCGACTCGGGCGAGTAGCCGTAGTCCTTGAGCTCCGTCACGGGGTCGCAGACGGCGACCACCTGCACGCGCGGGTCCTGCAGGAACACCTCCATGTTGCCACGGCCCATCGTGCCGCAGCCGATGACGGCGAGCGTCACGCGCTGGGACGGGTTGGGCCGCGCCACGGCGGGCCGCCCCATGCTGGCGCAGCCGCCGGACAGCAGCGAAAAAGTTCCAAGGCCGCCGAGAAAGGCGCGGCGGGACCAATTGACCGAATTGTTCTTCATGTTGCTTCTCCTCGCTTCGTTCACTTTGCGGTGACCCAGTCACCGAGTTCCTTGTAGAATTTCCCGAAACAGCCGTGCCCCATGCCGATTCCGTGCACGATGCCCTTGTCCGTGACGGGGATCGCGTTGTAGGCCGCGTAGACGGCGCAGGGCGCGCAGGTCGTGTCGGCGAAGCCCACCGCCACGCGCACCGGACAGCGGATGCGGGCGGCGAAGTTCGCGCCGTCGAAGTACGGCGCGTTCCGCTCGGCGGCCGCGCGCGCCTCGGGCGTGGCGGAGTTGTTCTCGACGATGCGCGGCCAGCCGCTCTGGCGCCCCTTCAGGTAGCCCATCGTGTCCGTGATCGCGGGCACGTAGAACGCCGCGCGGGTGAACGTGTGGTTGAGGCCCGTCAGATAGAAGCCGAACCCGCCGCCCTGCGACGTGCCCTGATAGCGGAAGCGTCCCTTGTCCACGTCGGGCCGCGCGGCGAGCCAGTCGACGGCGCGGTCGATGCCGAGCAGCACCGGGTAGAAGAAGTACGCCTCGCGGCTCACGGTGATGCCGCTCGTCGCGTAGCCCGTGCCGTACGTCTTCTGGGTCCGGGCGTTCAGCTCGTCGTACTTCGCCTTGAGGCCCAGCTTCGCCCAGTCCCAGTGCGGCTCGAAGGGATAGACCGAGAAGAAGACGCTGATGGCGTCCCGCTTGCCGTGCATGTCGTTCGTCCAGCCGCCGAAGCCCGCCGCGGAGACCTGGAAGTCGACCGGGTAGGGCGCGCGGGACCGATCCGTCGGCACGCTCATGTAGCCGTAGACGCGGCGGCCGAAGGTGGCGAAGGAGATGCGGAAGAACTCGAAGTCCTTCGTGCAGCGCGCGGGCACGCGGACGACCTGTGCGTCGAGCGGCACCTCCCGCGCGAGCCGCTCCTTCGCGGCGGCCCAGAACGCATCGAAATCCGCCGGCGAAGGCGAGCCCTTCTCCAGCTTCGTCGGCTCGTAGCCCACGCCGAACACCTGGCTCCTGCAGTCCCTGCCCGCGAGGCACACGCGCAGGAAGCCCGGCTCGGCGAGCGTGCCGGAGACCGTGAACGGATTCTCCTTCGCGAGGTCGATGGACCTCTTCCCGAACGTCTTCGGACCGAAGTTGTCCAGCGTCGCCGTGACGACGCCGGACGTCGCGGGCGCGCCCGCGGTGTCCACCGCCGTCACCGTGAACGTGGCCGTCTCGCCGCACGCATAGAGGGCATCCGCCTTGTCCGCCGCGATCTTGAACGTCGTCTGCGCGAAGGCCATCGTCCCCGCGAGCGCACACAGGCACAGCACCAGTTTCTTCATGGCCTGGTTTCCTTATTTGACGGTGATCGTGTGGGCGCCCGCCGCGAGCGGACGGCTCGGCTGCCCCGGCAGCGTCAGCACGGTGGGCGTGTAGGGCGGTACTTCGACGTCGAGCGTGAGGGAGGCCCCGCTGCGGCGCCACGCCACGGCCACGCGGCCGCGCGGCGTGGTGCGATGGGCCTCCACGAAGCCCAGCGCCTGCGGGAAGGACGGCCGAATCTCGATTTCGGCGGCGCCCGGCTTGACAGCCCGGATGCCCGCCAGGCGCGTCATCAGCGAGTAAAGCGCGCCGGAGAACATCGCGTGGTTGTGCGTGTTCATGCCGCACTTGAACGTCCACTGTTCCCAGAGCGTCGTCGCGCCGTTCGCGAACATGAAGCCGAATCCGGGGAATTCCGGCTGGGTCATCATGTGGACGAAGAGGTCTGCGGCGCCGGCGTCGCAGAGGACGTCGCCCAGATGGCGCATCCCGAAAATGCCGACGTTGACGCGGCTCTTGTCATTCTCGCGGATCGTCTTCAGGAGGCGCGCCGTCACGCCCGCCCGCGCCGCGTCCGGCACGATGCCGAAGGCCAGCG
This sequence comes from Kiritimatiellia bacterium, assembly GCA_051884935.1. Taxonomy (GTDB): domain Bacteria; phylum Verrucomicrobiota; class Kiritimatiellia; order RFP12; family UBA1067; genus RUG572. Next base: position 3,634 of record JBJEWG010000049.1, read on the forward strand.
GAAGCACGGCGGTGGTCTGCGACCCGTCGCCGTAGGTGCAGGTCTCGGGATGGTAGAACCGGGCATGGAACGCGGCCCGCGCCCGCGCGTGGAGCGCGCGGTACTGCGCCGCGTCGTCCGTCTTGCCGAGGATCGCGGCGCTGTCGGCCACGATGCGGCACATTTCGCAGAAGAGCGCGGTGTTGACGATCTCGACGTCGTTGAAGTAGCCCTGCCACGTCCCGTCGTTCGGCGCGCACCAGTCGCCGAAGCCGGTCGTGCAGATGAGGTCCGGCCAGCGCCTGACGTCGGCATCGACCTGCCCCTTCATGCCGGCGTAGCGGTCGGCGAGGATGCGCGCGTCGCCCGTCGCCTCGTAAAGGCGCCACGGCAGCACCACGCCGTCGCCCGTCCAGTCGGGGTTGCCGTGGCCGCTGCCGATGTCGTCGAGCCACTTCTCGTAGTAGCGCGTCGCCTCGAACCACTGGAGCGCCGCGTCCTCGTAGCACTGCGAGTCCATCTGGCAGGGCGTCCGCTCGCCGCGCATGCAGCAGTCGGTGGGATAGCTCGCGAAGTTGCTGCGCATGGACCAGTTGGCGGCGTTGACGAACGCATTGAGCGCGGCGTTGTCGCAGCGGAAGGACCCCGTCTGCTCAAGGGTGGCGTGGATGGCCCAGGCGGTGAGGTCGTCGGGCGTCGGCGTGCCCGGCCAGCCCGTGATCTCGACGAACTGGAAGCCGTGGTAGGTGAAGCGGGGGCAGAAGGTCTCGACGGCGCCGGTGCCCGCGAGGATGAACTCGTCCGTCGATTCGGCGATGCCGTTCGTCCAGGGGTCGATGTTGCCGTCCTTCCCCAGAAGCTCGCTCGTGTGGAGGCGTATCCGCGTGCCCTTCGGCCCCTTCGCGCGCACGCTCACGAAGCCGGCCCGGTTCTGCCCGAAGTCGGCGACGAACACGCCCGGCTTCGTTTCCGTGATCTTCACGGGGCGGCGCGCGTCGAACATCCGAATCGCCGGCGCGTCGTTGGCCAGCAGGCGGGGCGCGTCGGCGTGGGGCCACACGCGGACGGGGCTCCAGCCGGTCGAGGCGTCTGCGGGGCCGCACCAGCCGTCGTTCCGCCGCGACGCGTCGATGGTCTCGCCGTTGTAGATGCTCGCCCGCGTGATCTCGCTCTGCGGGTTCAGCTGCCACGAGCCGTCCGTCACGACGACGTCGCGCGTGCCGTCCGCGTAGGTGACCGCGAGATGGAGGATCGCGCGCTTCGGCTTGAGCCAGTGCCAGCCGTAGCGCGAGAAGTCGTCCGAATAGCCCGCCGCCAGCCAGAAGCCGACGGTGTTTGCGGCGCCCTGTTTGAGCATCGGCGTCACGTCGTAGGTGTCGAACAGCGCGGCCCGGTCGGGGCCCGTCATGCCCGGGGCGAGCACGCGCGCGGGATCGGCCTTCTCGCCGTTGATCCAGAGCTCGTAGAACCCGAACCCGCACGCCGAGGCCAGGGCCTGCCGAATCGGCTTCGCCGCCAGCGTGAACGTCTTGCGCAGGCGCGGCGCCGTCTTGGGGAGAATGCCGGGATGGAGGAAGGTCTGGCCCGCGAGGTGAAGCCGCTCCCCCTGGACGCTGGGCCTGTGGAACGCCGGCATGATGTGCCCACAGAACCGATCGAAGAGCAGCACGTTGCCGCGCACGTCCTTCACGGAGACCTCCGAGACGTCGGCCACTTCACCGAGCGCCGTGCGCACGCCGATCGTGCCGGCGGAGAACGTCGCGTCCTGGCAGGAATGGACCTGAACGCCGTCCAGGAAGGTCCGGATCGTCGTGCCGCGCGTCTCGATGCGAAGCGTGTGCTCCTTCGTCCAGTCGAGTCCGCCGGGGAAGAAGGCGCCGAGCTTCACGGGCGGCAGTCCACGGAACGAGCCGCCCTTCAGGAACACGTGCGGACGCAGAAGCGGCTCCGCGTCGAGCACCGTGTTGATCTGCCACATGTACCCTTCCTGCTCGCCACGCGCGCGGAAGAAGAGCCCGAGCGCGTCCTTCACCAGCGTGAACTTCACCTGATAGTCGAAGTCGGCCCACGCGACGGCACGAGGCGCCTCGCCGACCCACTGCGCCCCCTCCCAGTCCGCCTCCGTCTGAAGCCCGATCGAGAAGCGCTGCGGCGCGCACCAGTCCGTGCCGCCCACCAGCCGCGCCTGCCAGGAATAGATTCTGCCCGGGGTGAGCGGCGCGCCGTCGTAGACGCAGGCGAAGAGATCGTCCGAGGTCTTCGACCACAGCACCGTCCCCGCGTCCGTGAACACCTTCACCTCCGCGGCGGCGGGCCGCACGGCGGGCTCGTCGCCCCTCAGCGCCCAGGAGAAGCGCGGCTGCGTCCGTTTCAGGCCAATGGGATCCCGCGCGCCTTCACAGCGCGGCGAATCGATTTGCAGCGCCGCCGCGCCGGCGATCGACGCCGCAAGGGCCAGGCTGCCCAGAAGAAGTGTCCTCATGTGTGTTCCTTGTTGTTTTTCTCCGCCTCGCGTTCCGCGCGGCGCCGCCGGAAGAAGTCCACGAGAACCGACTTGCAGGGTTCTGCGAGGACGCCCTCCACCACGGCGGGATGGTGATTGATGCCGGGATGTTCGAAGATTCGGAACGTGGTGCCGCCGCCACGCTTGGGGTCCGAGACGCCCCAGACCACGGTGCCGATGCGCGCCAGAACGATTGCGCCCGCGCACATGGGGCAGGGCTCCTTCGTCACGTAGAGCCGCGTGCCCGTGAGCCGCCAGTTCCCGCGCGCCTGGAAGGCCGCGGAGAGCGCGAGCATCTCGGCGTGCGCGGTCGCGTCCGAAAGCGTCTCGGTTTGATTGTGCGCGCGGCCCAGCACGCGGACTGCGGCGGGCGGCTGCGCGGGGTCGGTCGGCTCCTCCACGATCACGCAGCCCGTCGGCACCTCGCCGGCCGCTGCGGCCTTCTCGGCTTCGCGCAGCGCCAGGCGCATGAAATACTCGTCGAAGGACACGTCCATCTCGGGCGGCTCACACGGCGAGTTCGACGCGCTTGATCACCTGGTCCTGATAGGGCCTGTCGAGCTCGATGAAGTAGCCGCTCCAGCCCCACACGCGCACGATCAGATGGCGGTGAAGGTCGGGGTTCCTCTGGGCGTCGATGAGCGTCTCGCGGTTGATCGCGTTGATCTGGAGCTGGTGTCCGCCGCGATCGACGAAGAACTTCACGAGCTGCGCGACCTTCTCGACGCCGTCCGCCTCGCGGAACGCGCTGTCGTGGACCTCGATCGTGAGCGGCCCGCCGTTGCACACGCGGCCGAGGTCCGGCTCCGTGAAGGATCGGATCACGCTGAGCGGCCCCTTCACCGGGACGTCGAGCGACGGCGCGTAGTTCGCGCTGAACGGCTGGCCCTTCAGGCGGCCGTCCGCCGAGGCCGGCAGTTCGTTCGCGTGCCAGATGTAGTACATCGCCGAGCCGGTGCCGGGGCGGTAGATGCCGCCGCGGTCGTTCCTGCGCCCGTCCAGCGCGTCCGCCCAGGTCGAGACGAGCCACTTGGCGATCGCATCGACGGACGGATCGGCGTTGCCCATCTTCGGCGCGCCGCGCGCGGCGGCGAGGATTTCCGGGCGCCCCGCGAAGTCCGTATCCATCAGCTTCACGAGTTCGCCCATCGTCACGAGCTTCTTCTCGAACACGAGTTCGCGCACGGCGGCCAGCGAATCGACGGCGACGGCGATGCCGGTGCCGTGGATGCCGAAGTTGTTGTACTTCGCGCCCTCGCAGATGTCACGCGCCGCCTCGATGCACCCCGAGGAGATCACCGAGACGTACGGCCCCGGGAACACCTCCACGTGCCGGTACTTCTCCTGAAGGAGGTCGCACTGGTGGACGATCTCCGCCTTCATCTTCGCCTGAAGGTCCGCAAAGGACTCCGCCCCCGCGCGCAGCGCCGTGTCGAGGCACTTCGGCATCGAGACGGCGTCGATGTTGTTGATGTCCATGCCGCAGCCGGGGATCAGGAACTCCCAGCAGGCGGCGACGGAGTAGTCGCGCGCGTCCTCAAGCGAGTAGCCCCACTTCACGAGCGCGGGGATCACGACGTCGTCGTTCGCGTACTGCGGGAAGCCGAGCCCGGCCTTCGTGAGCTCGGTGCCGAGCTCGTAGACGTCCATCGGCGTGTTCCGATCGACGCGCAGATTGATCTTCGGGTCCACGAGCTTGAGTTCGCCGCAGGCCCTGAGGGCGAGGCGGGAGAGCCGGTTGAACGCGGGCCGCCCGTCGCGCGTGCAGCCGCCGAGCATCACGGACTGCCCGTTGTCGCCCTGCTGCACGCCGATGTAGAGGTCGCTGTCGCGGTTGCACGCGATGAAGAACTCCTCCAGCTCCTCAAGCGCCGTCTCCTCGGTGAGGCGCCCCGCGGCGAAGTCCGCCTCAAGATAGGGCAGCAGATACTGGTCGATGCGGCCCAGCCCGCAATGGTACTCGCCCTCGCACCACATGCAGTAGTGGAGGATGCGCAGCGACTGCAACGCCTCGTGGAACGTGCGCGCGCCGTGGGCCGGCACCTGCGCGAGGGTCTCGGCGATCTTCGTGAGCCCCTGCCGCGCGGCGGCTTCGCGGTAGCGTTCGGCCAGTTCCATCACGGCGATGGTGGAAAGACGCGCGTTCGTGATGAAGGCGACGCCGGCCGCGTCGCCCTCGGCGCGGCACCGCACGATGCGGGCGTCCATCTCGCGGAGGCGGGCCATCAGGCCATCGCGGATTGTCGGGCCGAAGTCCGCCGTGAGGTTGAACACCACGCCCTTTTCGCCATAGGCGATCCCCTTCGCCTTGTTCGCGGCGATCTCCTCGTCCGAATGGAGGTCGGGAATCTGCTTCACCGTGCGCAGAAAGGCAATCGACTCGCCTTCGAGAAAGGCCGGCGTCTCGGCCTTGAGCATCTCGACGAGCCCCATCCGCGCGCGCGTGGAGTCATCGACGTGGTTGGCGATGAACCCGTCGAGAAGCGGCCTCCAGTCCACATCACGGCGATACCTCTTCTGGACCTTGTCGAAGGTCGCATCCAACAGTTTCCTGATTCTCTCCGTCATGTCGTCACCATTCGCTTGATTGCAGAATTTCCAAATCGCCGTGCCAAACGCACCACGAAGCAGGAAACTACACGAGGATTATACCAAAAACGGGCCGCCCCTGCCCGGCGAGTTCTCCCCGCAGTTTGCCATAATAACGGACACTCTCTCGAAAATGGCAGCGGAGTTCAGCCAATCCCGTTTGCCGAATACTGGACACTATGGGAAACTGGAGGGATGAACATGTCACGAATGGCCACGGCCGAATACATAGGCGCAAAGCGCAGGGCATACGCCGCATCCGACCGCGCAAAGAGGAGGCGCATCCTCGACGAGGTGTGCGAGACGACCGGATACTCCCGCAAGTACGCCAACCGCCTGCTGACAGGCAGCAGAACGTTCCGCGAGCACAAGGGGCGGGGCAGAACCTACACCGAGGAAGCCGCCGCCGTCCTCAAGAGGGTCTGGACGGAGGCGGGATGCCCGTGCCCGCCCTACTTCAAGGCCGAAATCGGCAGGTGGCTGGACGAGTTCTCCTCCGAGGTGGCCCATATCCGTCCCGAAGACAAAGAGATGCTGCTGCGGATGAGCGACCGCACGATGTCCAGGATCCTTTCGGGGGAAAAGCGCGTAAAGCCCGGATGGTCCAAGGCCAACAAACGTTCCGGACGGGGTTCCCGCAACGAAATGAAGAGCCTCACCCCATGCGCGTCGGGAGAGGCCGTCATGGCCCGTGAAGTCCCTCCGGGCGACGTGCAGATAGACACGTTCGCCCTCGGCGGAGGGGATCCGTCCGACGGCTTCTTCTGGATCCTCGACGCAACGGACAGGAAGACCCAGTGGACAGAGCTCGCCCCCACATGGAACCGAGGGCGGGAGGCGACGCTGCAGGCCCTGATGCACATGGAATCGAGGCTGCCCTTCGACATGGTCTCCCTTCACTCGGACAACGGCGGGGAGATCCTGAACCACCACGTCGCGGCATATCTCGGAGACAGGCCGAAAAGCCCGTTCCTGTGGAGATCGAGGCCGCGCCACAGCAACGACAACGCGCACGTGGAGGAGAAGAACCGCTCCTCGGGACGGCAGCTCTTCGGCGAGATCAGGCTCGACTGCCGCGCGCTGCAGGACGAACTCGTGAAACTGTGCGACGACTGGTCCGATTTCCGCAACTTCTTCTGCCCGTGCAAAATGCTCATGGGCAAGGAGAGGCGGCCCGACGGCAAGGGCCACAGATGCACATACGACAAGCCGAAGACGCCCTGCCAGCGACTGCTCGACGAGAACGTCCTCACCCCCGGACAGCGGGAGGCCCTGAAGGCGCGCAGGGCCGGGACGAGCGGCATGGCACTCTACAGGCGCGTGCTCAGACGGTTGAGAAAGATACGCCGCATGCAGGAACAATACAGCGCGGCCAGGCACGGGGGGAAAGACCTCCCTTCCTTCGCGGCCAGCCCGGCCTTGGCGCTTCGCGCCACCCCTTCGGGGACGGCCGGCCTTTGCCGCGAAGGAAGGCCGCACGCCCGCGACAGGACACGACAAAAGCGCGTCGATGAAAGAACGAAGAGTGTCCAGTATTTGGCAAACCAGAAAACGCCGAGTCATCTACAGAGTGTCTTTCCTATTTGACAAACTAGGTCCCTTTCTGGCAGGTTTCCCCCCTTTTCGTTGTGTGCTTTCTGTTAATATAAGGACGCGCGCGCGAGGCGGCCGTCGTCGCCGACCGTTTGAGCCGATCGGAAAAGACGAATCGGTCGTTCGCGTTGACGCCGCACCCGGCGCACGCGCGAGTGGTGCTGGAGGCTCCGGCATTCTCCTCCCGACGAAACGACAGATCATCACCGACTCGACGGCGAATCTCCCCGACATCCGGACTTCACTTGCGCAACCAAACGAATTCTCTTGCGCAAGAGAAGTAATTTGGTTGCGCAACTAAATTTGATCACTTGCGCAACCCAGTCCCAAACCTCCCTGTCACTTGACCGGGGTGAAGCGCATCACCCAACCGTCCCTCCTAGGCGAAACACCCGTCCCTCCTAGACGATTTCCCGCCACCCATACCGCCATATTTTCCACATTCGCCGACAAACAGCCATGTCTTGAGAATCTTCGAGCATTTGCAATATGATGGAAAGATGTCGCGTGTCCGCTCTGGACGCGCTGGGCGTGGTAGGGCGAATCCGCGCTGCTGGTCGCAAGCTTCTCCGCCTGCTCCTTCGTCTTCCCGTCGGCGATGTAGGCGTCGCGCACCGCGTCCTTCACGGCGTACTTGCGGTCGGTCATGTTGACCATGTACTCGAACATCGCCTTCTCTTTCGCGGAACGCTCCCTGTCCATATATCTCTTCCGCTCGGGAAGGTTCTCGTCGATCGGGTGCCGCGTGCGCGAGAAGCGGATGTCTCCGTCCGCGCCCTTGCTCTCCACGCCTGATTGTGGTATTCTTCTCTCCGCCTCGCGATTCGGGGAAAGGCGAGAGATGCCCCCCTGTCTGTCTCTCTTAAGTGAGTCAGTAAGCGGGGCGTTTTCCTTCACGTTCGTCAGGTCGTAGAGCATTTCATCGCCGTTGCGCGTGTAGGTGACGAGATCGCCCGTGTAGGCACGCCCGGCCTCGTGCCCGACGACCGCGAAGCTGACCTTCCTCCTGTAGTAGACTCCGTTCTCGCGCTCCTTGTCGCGCGCCTCCTCAGCCGTTCGCGGACCAGAGACGACGATCAGCTCGTCGATGTGGTTCGCGCTCTTCGCCCTGACCTTGCGCAGGCGCTTGTTTCGGAACATCTTCTCGGCGTTCTCGGATCGCGTGAACTCCTTCGGAAGCTCGCGGCCGATCTCGACGCGCTCGCCGTCGCCGAGCGACACCCAGCCCATGCCGACCATCGACGACAGATGATCCCTCACGGAGTTCCTGTCATTCCAGTCGAATCCGAGCGGCCTGTCCAGAACGGCAACGTTCTCGTCGCCGATCTTCCTCACCGAATACCGTACGTCCGGGTTAGCCGCGTCGAAACGCTCCGAGAGCGGGATCGGCCTGCCCGCGTCGTCGTAGGTGACGGCATCTGCGATCTTGAACATGTTTACGTTCTCGCCCTGCGGGAACGACACGGCGCCGTCTTCCGTCTTGAACCCGGCGACTCCATCCGCCGCGAGCCTTTCGATCTTGTCGGAATGTCGTTCATACAGCGCGGAGACGAAATTCGGGTCGTCCCACGCGAGCGCGGCGTCCACGATCCTGCGCGGATTCACGCCATCGCGTATCTGCTCCTCCGTGTATTCGCCTCCGTAGTATTCCTTCGCGAAGTCATAGACCCACTTCGGCATTTCGACCAGATGGCTTTTGAGGTGGGCATACTGATTCTCGCCATACGAGGTTATCGAGTCTGGATTGTCCGCCCACTGGACGATCCACTGCGTCTTGCGTGGATCCTTTCCTCTGTGAAACGTCGCGCCAAGCGATCTCAGCCGTTCATCGACCATCTCCTGGGCGCGCTCCATGTCGCCGCGCTTCACCGCGTCGAGGTAGGCTCTGTCCTCCTCCGGCGTCACCCGCCGCGCCGAATACCGAACGTCTCCGTCCGCGCCCTCCGCAGAACCGCCTCCCTTGTCTTCCGCGCTGCGTTGTGGTATCATCTCGGCCGCGCTTGAGGAAGAAGGGACGTGACCCTTTAGATTGTCCCCAAGCGCTTTCAGTTCCTCCAGCTCGATGGAGTAGATGCGATGCCCGTCTCTTACGGATTCCTTCACGGTGATGTAGGCGCCTCCCTCGCGGTCCCCGAGGTAGACGGGCGAGACGAACCGCTTGATCGAGCGGATGTTCTTGTCGCCGCCGTTCTTCACGTCGCCGCGCGACTCGACCATCTCCGCGTTCTCCCACAGGCGGTCGATGATGGACGCCGCCGCGTTGTGCTCCTTCGCCGTGAAGCCGTTCGCCTTCGACTTCTCGATTGCCTTTGCGCTGACGATCTTGTTGCGCTGGACGGCGTTGACCTGCGCCGTGATGCCAGTCGCGCGGTTCACGAGGTCCTTCCCCGCGAGCGCCTTCAGCGCGTCCCACGCCGTCTTGAGCGTCGTCTTCGACGGGTCCACAGTCACGTCCTCCCGCCGCACCGAGAAGCGGATGTCGGGGTTCTCCTCACCGAACCGGTCAGATGGCGCATTCTCTCCTGCGGAGTTGAGCGGAGCGTCCACCTTCTCGCCGTTCTCATAGTATTCGCGTTTCACCAACTGGCCGTTTTCGTCCCACTCCTCTCGCAGCCCGTCGAGTTTATTGTCCTTGTAGTTTTCGCGAAGCCAAATTTGTCCGTTCTCATGCCAATACTCGCGCATGCCTTCTCTCTCTCCGTACTTGTAGGTTGAGTGAGAGGTAATCTGTCCGTTTTCGTACCAAAACTCTACTATGCCATCATAATCTCCGTTCTTGAAGTCTATGCGATTCTTCCTCCGTCCGTTCTCGTACCATTCTTCGCATAGTCCGTCAAGTTTGTCATCCTTGTAGTTGATGCGGCTCTTCCGCAGTCCGTTCTCGTACCACTCTTCAAGCAGACCATCCTTGTTGCCATCCTTGTAGGTCTGGCGCAAGCGCAACTGTCCGTTGTTCCACCAATACTCGCTGAGACCGTCGGGTTTGCCGTCCTTGAAATTCAGACGATCAGCAAGACCCCCGTTTACATTCCAATGCTTGACGAGACCGTCCAACTTGCCGTCCTTGTTGTTCAAACTCGCCATCAACTGTCCATTGTCATACCACGACTCAAACAGTCCGTTCTGTCTGCTGCCTCGATGGATGTTGGTTGGGTCGCCAAACTTCCCCGTCTTTTCGTCAAACACGAAGGTTGCCGACCGCCCGAGTTCGTCATTCGGCATCTTCATATCGATGGCAATGCCGTTGTGCGGTGAATCCTGTCTGTCCCACCAGGTGTTTTTGCCGTTGTCGCTGGCGCAGAACGCAATCAATTTCCCGTCTTTGAACGCCACGCGCTTTTGAACCGAATCATAATGGTTCCAATAGCGCGAAGCATTTTCCGACAAGTTGCCATCGCCATCTCCCTGCAACAGGCACCACGGGGAGGCATCCTTGCCGAAGTGCGTGTTGATGATTTGACGCATCTCCTCCTGTCCGGTACGGCTGTTCTCCACGTCGTAGACCACGATTCCATTGCCGTAGTCTACTTTGTTGAGGAGTCCAGGAACGGTGTCCGGGTCGATCGGCTTTTCAGTCGGCTTGAAGTTCGCGTGCGCATCCATCAGCTCCATAGGGGAGTTGTACTGCATTGGATCGACTTTCGCCTTGCCCGCGACTTCGACCGCCTGTCTGACCTTCTCCGCGTCCTCAGGAAGGATTATGGACTTGCGGCAGACCCAGTTGAACGCCGCCTTTTCCGTCTTCGCGTCGTCGAACTTCTCGATCTCGCCGATGACAGTCTCAGGGTCCTTGAGGTCCGGGCGTCGCTTCGCGAGCAGACGCGACATTTCGTCGCGGCGTTTTCGCCCGATGGAGTAGCGAACGCCGTCCTTGCCGAAGAGCGTATCGAGTTCTGATGCCGAGGGAATGTTCTCCGCAGTCAGCCGACCGCCCGCCTTCGTCGGCGCACCCGTCGGACGGAACTCGCGCTCGACCTCGCGCCGCGCCGCAGCGTTGTCGGCTTCAGAATCCTTCGCGTAGCGCGTCCAGTCCGCTTGACTCTCAAGATAATCCTTTGCTAGAATGCTGCGCAAAGGCCGGGCTTGTTCGCCGAGGCCAGCGCCCCCGGTAGGCGTCTTGATGGTTTCGGCGAATTGGGATTGGAGGTTCACCTCATGCAGGTAGAACCTCCTTTCTTTTTCCGGACGTTCTTCGATTATGGCTTCGCACACATACGGCTTGCCGTCGATGCTGATCGGGGCCGCGAGAACGTATGAATCGTATTTTCTGTCATTCCAGTTTGTCTTGCGGTTGAACACGATGCCGTTTCTGATCACGTCTGGAACGGCGGCGAACGCGGCCGCCTTCGCCCGTCCTATCCCGTGTCCGATCGAACTCTTGACTGAATCACGGTCGAGGACGACGCTTCCAAGTTCCGGGTTTTCCGCCACTCCTCCAACTCTCTTGAAGAAGTCCGCAACGCGGTCGATGAGATCGTTCTTTCCATTCTGAGCGAACTCGTCGCCAGTGAGAGACGCGACTGGTTTTCCGTTGACGGCCAAGTCCACGGCACGCCGGATGCGCTCAATCCGCTCGTCTTCAACACGCCTCGCGTAGCGCGTGCCGCCTCCGTCCGTCGCGCGGGCCGAGCCCGGCGGCGCGTACTTCGCGTATCTCCCCCACGCCGTGTGCTCGTTCAAAGTCCTGCCGAGCGCCATCTGCTCCGCGACGCCCTTGATGTAGTCCTCCGCTCCGAGGCTCCGCAGTCTGCCGAGGTCCACGCCGCTGCGCTTCGCCGCGTCGGTGAAGAGGTTGCGCACGGCGTGCAGGGTGTTCGTCCACCACTTCCTCGCGGCGGGCTTCTCATCAAGCATCTTCCGGAAGAGGTCGCCGTGCTCCCGCGCGAAGCTAGCGTTATCGTGGCATCCGAGCAGACAATCGCTGAAAGCATTCGAATTCCTCGAACGAATAACGACAATGTGCCCTAAAGTATCCTAAAACCAGAAACTAGGCCATAGGACGTGTTCGGACTTGGAGACAACAATCCCCAACAGATACAGGGCTTTGTGAATGGTCGGACCGAGGGGATTTGAACCCCTGACCTTTTGCACCCCAAGCAAACGCGCTACCAGGCTGCGCTACGGTCCGCTTGATGGCAAGTAGTGTACCAAAACCCGCCGGACGGGTAAAGGGGAGATTTAGTGGAAAGCCCATTTTTTCACTTCCACCTCGTCGGCAAGTAGGAAGCGAGCGCCGAGATCGCGGGGAGGGATCGAAAGCAGGCACGGGAGGATGGTCGGGACCAGGTGGTGCAGGGGCGGGCGTTTTGTCGCCGACGGAAAAGTTTTTGTCGGGCGACAGAAATCACTCCGTCGGGCGACGGAAAGTTTTGGGTCGGGCGAGGGAAGGGAGAGGGGTCGGGCGAGGGGATTCTGAGGGGGCGGCAAGAACCCGGCGGCTAGCGCCCGATTTCAAGGCGCGCGGCACACTTCTCCGGGAGACCTGCGGCGCGATTGCGCGCCATGGCCGCCTGCACGTCGTATTCAAGGCGGCGAAAGCGAATCTGCCGAGTCGCCATGTCATAGATGACATAGGAGGCCCGAGGATCTCCGTCGCGGGGCTGACCGACGGATCCTACGTTGACGAACAGCTTCTGACCGAGTTCGAGCGTGAAGTCCCGCGGCTCATAGTGGACGACGCGACCGGCCTCGCTTGAATAGATGATTGGTACGTGGGTATGGCCGTGAAAACAAATCTGCGTATACTGGTAGCTGAAATTCGCCTCGGCCTGCTGGTTCTCGAAGACATAGCCCCAGTGTTCGGGCTTGTCGAGCGTCGCGTGCACGAGCATGAAACCCATCACGGGCTTCTGGAGTGGAAGATCGTGAAGCCAGTTGACCTCCTTCTCGGAGAGCTGGCTGCGCGTCCACTCGACCACCTGCGCGGCACTTGGATGGAAATCGGCCAGATTCGTATCGAGATAGGAAACGTAGTGGTCGTGGTTACCCCGCACGCACGGGCAGTTCAGCTCGTCACGGATGACGCGGATACACTCGGCCGGCGCCGCATTGTAGCCCACGACGTCGCCCACGCACGCAAAATGCGTGACGCCGTGCGCGCGAGCGTCTTCGAGCACGACGTTCAGCGCGTCAATGTTCGCATGGATGTCGCCAAGAATCGCATAGACCCTACCCATTCCACCTCGCTCTCACCCCATCAATCAATACCCGGCCTTCAAGACAACCGCCGCCGCGACCTGCAGGTCTTCGGCCGTCGTAATCTTGAGATTCGGCTTCTCCGACTCGAAAATCTTGACCGGCTCGCCCAGAAGTTCAATCGCGGACGCATCGTCCGTGACCTCCAGCTTCTTCTCGACGACTGCGGCATAGGCGCGTTTCAGCACACGCACGTCAAACGCCTGCGGCGTCTGCACGGCCCACAGCTTCGAGCGATCCTCCGTGCGGGAGACCGTCGCCCCCTTCTCGACGAACTTCACCGTGTCCCAGATGTGGCAGCCAACCACCGCCGCACCGTTCCGCCGGGCGAGTTTCACGACCTCCGAAATCGTCTCGGGCTTCACGCAGGGCCGGGCGCCGTCGTGGATCACCACAAAGCGCGTATTCACGTCCAATTCCTTCATGCCGTTCATCACAGAATCCTGCCGCCGGGCGCCGCCCGCGACAATGGCATGGATCTTGGAGATTCCGAACATGCGCGCAACCGCCTTCGCGGCGACCTGCTGGTCCTTGCGAACGACGAGAATGATCTGATCGACGTCCGCACAACGCTCGAAGGCGAGCAGACTCCAGGCAACCACGGGCTTCGACCCGAGATTCAGAAAGGCCTTGTCGGTCCCCGCGCCCATCCGCTCACTTTTTCCCGCCGCAACAATGATCGCCGTAACCATGTTAAATGTTTTCCTTTATGCGTTCCTTTATTATAAAGTCCCCTCCTCACGGAGACTGTGGGAGGCAGTATAGCAAAGAAGCCCCTTCTTTGTCCAGCGGCTACCGCTGCCGCCAGAACAGACGGCACCCAACCACCAGGAACACGACATCCGGCAAGATGGCCGCCGGAATCGGCGGCAGCCACCCCTTCTTCGCGCAGATCATGCAGCCGATTGTCAGCGCATAGAAGGCGAAGAACATACACAGGGCGGTGACGATGCCCCTGAACACGCTTTGGCGCCCCGTGGCGATTCCCGCGGGAATCGCGAAAAGCGTGATGATGATGCAGGCGAGCGGCGCAACCATCTGCGCGACTGTGTCGTAGAGCAGTCCGCTGCGCGCCTCCTGCGTGAGGGCGGGGTGCATCTTGAGGTGGTGGAGTCGCTCCTGCACCGAACAGAACGCCAGATCGCGGTTCTGCAGCAGAAAGTCGCTCGGCCGCTCGTTGAACTCGATGAACGGACGCAGCGAGAGTTTGTCCAGATCCGGCGTCGGGGACGGCATCTCCTCGCCCAATTCGGTGTAGTAGGCAATCTCCGGGTGCATGAGATACCACACGCCGTCGAGGCACTCGGCGCGGGGTGACTTGATGGTCATTTTCCGCCCGCCGCCGGGATAGTTCACCGAAACCGCGACGTCTTCGAGAATCGAGGCGTTGTCATTCACGAGAAGCCCGATGCGCCAGGTCCGGCTCTGCGCGGCGTTGTGGAAGACGATGTCGTCCGCCTTCTCCATCTCCTCCTCGTTGAATCGGCTCGCCCGATACTGCTTCGCCCACTGGCCATGCCGCGGCACGTAGACCTCGTTCACCCAGCCCACGAAAAGCGCCATCAGCACGGAGACGACCAGCAGTGGCTTCACAATCGTGAGGAAGCCGATGCCGCTCGCCCGCATGGCGATCACCTCCGAATGGCGGCAGAAGTTCCACATCGTGTAGAGCGTCGCCAGCATCAGGCAGGCCGGGGCCATCCACTTGAAGTAGGGCGCCAGATAGCCCGCGAAATAGGTACAGGCCTTCAACGCCCCCGGCTTCGCCTCCATCAGCCGACTGAACGAGCCGAAGAGCTCGAACAGCAGGTAAATCGATAGAAAGCCCACCAGGCAGTAGAAGAGCGGAACGCAGAACTCGCGGAGGACGTATCGCGTGAGGATCTTCATTTAGCGCGCAAGCCAGCCACCGTCACACGCATACATGAAGCCCGTCACGTAGTCGCTCGCCGGCGCGGCAAGAAACACGCAGAGTCCCTTGAGGTCGTCCGGCGTGCCCCAGCGGCCTGCGGGGATGCGATCGAGAATCGCCTTGTTGCGCTTCTTGTCGGCGCGGATCGGCGCCGTGTTCGCCGTGGCGATGTAGCCAGGGGCGATCGCGTTCACGCAGATGCCGAACTTGCTGAGCTCGTTCGCCATCAGCATCGTGAGGGACTTGATGCCGCCCTTCGCGGCCGCGTAGCCGGGAATCAGGATGCCGCCCTGGAAGGAGAGCATGGAGCCGATGTTGATGATCTTGCCGCCCTTGCCCTGCTTGACCATCTGCCGCGCCACCGCCTGGGAGAGGAAGAACGGCGTCGAGAGGTTGATGGAGATCACGTCGTTCCAGTTCTTCGCGCTGTGGTCGAGGAACGGCTCGCGGCGGATGATGCCCGCATTGTTCACGAGGATGTCCACCCGGCCAAACGCCTTAACCACCTTGGCGACGATCTTCGGGGCCTCCTTCTCGCCCTTCGCGAGATCCGCCTTGATGCCGATCGCCCGACGGCCGAGCTTCTTGATTGCCTCGATTGTCTCGTCCATCGGAATCACATCGACGATCGCGATGTCCGCCCCCGCCTCCGCGAGCCCCAGCGCATACGCCTGGCCGATGCCACGCCCCGCGCCCGTCACGATCGCGACCTTGCCGTCCAACTTGAACTGATCCAGAATCATCTCATCACCTCTTCTTCGGGAAATTACTTCACACCATCCACGCAATCAACGCAACGCATCGACCGCGATGCCGTCCATGTCGTCGAACACCTGATTCTCGCCGCCCATCGCCCAGCAGAACGTGTAGGCCTTCGTGCCGACGCCCGAGTGGATGGACCACATCGGCGAGACGACGACGTCGTGGTCGTGCATCGCCAGGTGGCGCGTCTCGTCGCCCGGCCCCATGAAGTGGAACACGCACTGCCCCGGCTCGATGCCGAAGTACATGTAGATCTCCGTGCGGCGCTCGTGCGTGTGCGCCGGCATCGTGTTCCAGTTGCTGCCGGGTTCAAGCTCCGTGTAGCCCATCACCAGCTGGCAGCTGTCGCAGCGGCCGGGCAGGATGAACTGGTGGATCGTGCGGAGATTGCAGTCCTCCTTCGTGCCGCAGTGGCGGTGGTTCGCGTCCTCGAAGCG
>JBJEWG010000050.1:0-3705 GCA_051884935.1 Kiritimatiellia bacterium
AGCCGAGCACGTTCTTGCCCTCAGCCTGAACCTTGTCGGCCTCCACGTCCGCTGCGCGCGTGATGATCGGGTCCGGCTTGAACTGGTCGTCCATGAACGTGCCGAGCCGCTGGCCAAGCGCGCGGGAGAGCTTCGTGAGAACGCCAAGCGCGGGAAGCACCTCTCCGTCTTCGATCGAGGCGATCACCTCCACGGAGACGCCGCTCTTCGCGGCGAGCTCTCCAAGCGTCATCTTCAGCTTGTCGCGGAACATCTTGATCCGCGCACCGACTTTTGCTTCACTGGCCATCTTGTTTCTCTTTCTTCTTCTCTACTAGTCCCCTATCCGGGTAAAAACGGGGCAATAGTTTACATTTATTGCCCAAAACGGTCAATAGGGAAGTGCGCGGGAACTAGGAAATCAGGCCGCGACTGCGCCTACCGCATCCGCACGCTCACCTTGAAGAAGCGCATCCGCGCCTTGTTCGCCTCCGTCACCGGCACCCACGCGGCATCGTCCAGACGTTCCTTCCCGTAGACCGTGTAGACGCGCTTCGCCGCCTCGGCCCGACCCAGCACTGGCTCCCACGTCACGACGGGCTTCCCGTCCGCGTCCATTAGAATGTTCGCCAGAAGCCAACTCTCCGGGTCCTTCGGGTCCAGCCCCGCCACGTAGCAGTCCATCACCGTATACACTGGGTTCGCCGCAATCTCCCTCACGGCCGCCTCGTAGGCTGCGTACTCGTCAACCGTGTGCGGCAGCTGCGCGCGAATCCACGCATACGGCACCGCCACCGCCGACTCGTGCGTGTAGGGTTCGTCCGATACCCATGCAAAACCCGCCACCCATACACAGTCCTCACCTTCCATACAGACGTCATCCTTCAGATAGGTCCAGGTCACGGTGTGCGTACCGACGCCTTTGATGTCCAATGAAACGGTCTCCCAGTCCGTGATGCCGTCAATCCACGCCACGACCTCACCATCCACAGCGCATTCTGCGTGGTCCCATTTGTATTCATCATCCACATCTGCCTCGCAGGAGCTACGCCACGCAAACGTCAGCGTTCCTGGCCCTTGCACGGTGGTAGAGAGAACCGACTGATTGTAGGCACCCTCTTCCGCACTGTCGGCAATCGCCCCGGAGCGCATCGCCTCGCCACCTGGTGCTGTCTTATAATCGACTCGGAAGAATGCCACATCGCCACTCGTTTCGAATGTATGGTCAGGCACACCCATCGCGTCGCCGATACACCACTGCTTCGTAATCGCGAACGAGGCAACGGACGACGGGCGACAATCCGCACACGTCGCAACCGCCTTCACCGTACAACCCTCATGCACCCAGAATGGCCCCATGTACGCCGTCGCGAAAGAATCAGGCACACTACCGTCCGTCGTGTAACGGATTACCGCCACGGACGTCGCGCAGGAGATTTCGACCCTCGTCGCCGACCCTGTGAACGTCTCCGCCGCCCTGATGATGGGCGTTGCGCAGGCCACAGGCTTCAGATTTCGCGTCAGCTTCGCCGTCACGACCTGCGAGTCGAAGTACCGCTCGCTGAACACCTTCGCCTTCACCACCGTCGATTCGTCCACCGTGAACGGTTTCGTGTAGATTGGCGATACCGGGGACGGATCGCTTCCGTCGCGCGTGTAGCGCAGCAGTCCCTCGCTGTCGATTCGTGCAATCGACACGACCTGCCCCGTATGCGTGAACACCGTACCGTCCGCCGGCGAAATGATGGGGGCGGCACACTTTCCCAGCGCATACTCGGCCTCGGCCAACTCGCTCTCCACGCCGTTTTCATTAAAGGCGACCGCCTTGACCGTAGCCTTCTCGTGGACTTTGAAACGCCTGGCGTAGACAGGTGACTCCAGTGTCGGCATCGTGCCGTTCGTCGTGTAGTGGATTGTCGCACCCTCCGTCGGACACGACATCGATACCGTCAGCGACGTGTCGAACGTCCTTCCGCTCGTCGGGCTGATGACCGGTGCCTTCGGGTTGATTCCGTCCACTGTGAACGTGGCTCTCAGGGTCTCGCCGACCTGTTCACCCCCATTCGTCACCACGTGGGTGAACACGTAGGTTCCGTCACGCAGTGGTGTCCACTCGAACGTACCAGCCTCAGCCGCATTCGTCACCGTCACGCCGTCCAGGCTCACCGTTACGATCGCCCCGTCCGACGCCGCCTCCCATTCCGGCGAGAAGTAAATATGTTCCGTCCCGTCGGCGATCCGCACCCCCTTCCGGCAGTCCAGTGCTAGATGTGTCGCCGGGCAAGCTGCGGAAGACTGAGAAGACGCACGAAGAGCCCGAATGGATTGCCCATCGTAGCGGTCGAGATCCTTTCGGGTGAATTCACCCGAAGTGAAGTAGAGACTCCGCGCCTGCCCCCAGTTATCCGCACTCTGCGATGACCAGTAGTAGCCGCGCGATCCGGAAACGTTGAGGCCGGTCTTGTAGCCATTACCGGCGGCGGGAAGAAAGATGCTCCTCGACGCGAAGTCCCCCTTGCCCGTCACAAGACGCCCCTTCACTCCGTTGCGTGTCGTCCACGTGATCGTGCATTTCGCGATGAGGTCGTCAAACTCCGTAGCCGTCGGCATCCGCCACGGCGCACCGAGATACACTGTCGCCGCGTCGCTCCTCGCCACGAGGCGGCCCATCGAATCAATGGTGCCCGACGACCGAAGCTGAGAATCACTTTTCCCATAAGTCGGGCAATTAGTCTCCCAGAATGAGAATCCGCGACGTGATCCATCCACTGCATTCCAACTGCTTCCCACGCGCGTGTAGCCCACTGCGTCACCCCACCAGAAATAGTAGCCATATCCCTCCGGCTGGCTGGCACCCACATTACACTCCGCCCAGCACGGGCCACCCGCCCACAACTGTACTCCTCCAAGCGACTTCTCCTCCGCCCTGACAGTCAACGCAACATCTTCAATCTCGACCGCACCGACATCGGAAACGGCGTTCCAGATGTATCGTCGCGTCCACGTGTCACCAGTCCCTGCATAGGTTCCTAACTGCGTGATACGCGCGACAGATAACGCGCTCTGCGTCGCGCTGTTGGTCGCCACGAATTTGCAAACAGCTTCTGCCACGTCATTCGACGTTCCCTCCATCGTCACAACGATATCAACCATTCCATTCCATGGATACCGTTGCCGGGCAGTGACGGATGTCACTGACACATCCCAAGCCTCCACGCCAAACACCACGGTCACCGCGACAATCACCGTCAATATCTTCTTCATGCTCGCAAAACATTTCATTTATCTGTAACTCCTTGCTGATTACACTCTCCAATCGCAACTCGTTCCAGCGGCAGATTCACAAACACGTGGGAAACGGCCACTGCCCCAATGAAGAACGCTTTTATACTCTACTAACGTCATTGTTCAAGACAATTCCTTCCGCGTCAATTCAATTGAGGTCCAACCACCCGACGCGGGAAAACAGAGTGGCGTGCCCTTACATCGATGTTCTGACAGAGGCACGACCAAGCGCCTTAACGAAAACAAACGAATAGAAGACACGCCACGTGATGACCACGTGACGCACCTCACATATCCGGCTTTCGTTAGAAGATTTGGTCGTTTTCTGTCAAAGCCAAATACGCAAGAATGCGTACGCGGCTGGGTCCTTTCGGGATCCTCCAGCCTCTCGCTTCAGGCCGTCCCTGGCTGCAACGGCATTCCCCGAGTTCTGCCCTCGCC
>JBJEWG010000051.1:0-3632 GCA_051884935.1 Kiritimatiellia bacterium
AACTCGGGGTCGCTCATCGGCACAACTCGGGGTCGCTCATCGGCATAACTCGGGGCGAGGGCCCGCAGAAGGCCCTTCACCGATTCGTAACAAAATGTTACACGGATGCGCCTGTGGATGTGCTAAACTACGCGCGCATGAAAACATCTCTTCTTGCTGCGGTCTTTGCGGCTCTCGTCTGCCAGGCTCAGACAAATGACGTTTCTGAGGTTATTTCGACCGAAACGCCTGATTTATCCTTCGACGCCGGTGCCGATTTCCGCGTCCGGCAGGAGATCATGCACAACGTGCCCGGGCTGCCCGGCGACGCAATGTCCATGATGCCGCGCGCCTACAAGGAGATGCAGAACCACATCCGATATCGACCCCGCGTGTGGACGCGCCTGGATTCCGACTCGTTCACCCTCTACGGGCGTCTCGTCGATGAAATGCGCGAATATCCGGTGAAGAACGGCGTCAAGCGCAAAAACCGCAACTACAATTTCCCGGACGAAGTGATTCTCGACAACCTCTACTTCGAGGGGCGCGGCCTCTTCGACGGCCTCCTCGACTTCAAGGTCGGCCGACAGGACCTTCTCGACGGCCCGCACTCCGTCTTCGGTCTCGACCGCATTCTCCAGGACGGCACGCCATACGACGGCTCACGCTCCTGCTACGCGGACATGGCCCGCGTCACGTTCCACACGTCCGACACCTCGAAGCTGGACGCCTTCGTCCTCTACGACAACAGCCGCAACGACATCCGCTGGGGCAACCACACCTCCCGCGGCCGGCCGCTGACGGCGATCAATCCCCGCGACTCGGCCGAGATGGACGAATGGGGCGGCGGCCTCGTCTGGAACGACCGTCTGCTCGACGGCGGCCTGCCCTACCAGCTCTACGTCGTCCACAAGCACGCGGAGGCCTACACGCAGTACGACGGCACGCGGGTGCCCGACAAGCAGATCACGACCGTGGGCGCGCACCTGATGCCCGAGATCGACGAGAACCTCTCGTTCGAGTTCGACGTCGCCCAGCAGTTCGGCACCCGCTCGAACGGCGCCCAGGCCGGCGGCTGCATGGGCTACGCCGCCATCGACTTCCACAAGGCGAAGACCGCCCAGGGCATTCGCCCCTACACGCGCCTCTCGGCGTACTACCTCTCCGGGGACCGCCACCGCACGGGCGCGCACGACGGCGACACGGCCTGGGACCCGATGTGGGCCCGCGCGCCGCAGGATTCGGAACTTGTCCAATACGGCAACCTCTACGGGCTCGGCTACTGGAGCAACATCCTCTACACCAAGGCGACCCTCGGCGCGGACCTCGGCAAACGCCACGCCATCTGCGCGTACACGGGCCCGATGTGGGCCGCCGCGCAGGACCATCTCGGCCACGCGGACGGTTCGGGCGAGAGCATGTTCAAAGGCGTCCTCTCGGCCATCCGCTACGACGTGCCGATTCTGCTTGCGCCGAAGAACGCCACGGGCGCCGACCGCTTCGAGATATTCGGCCATCTGCTGGCCGAGCTCTACAACCCCGGCGACTACTACGACAGCTCGCGGCCGTCCTACTTCATCCGCTGGGAGTTCACGGTCAAGTTCTAGCGCCGCCTAGCGCGCGTCGGCGGCGAGCGTCACCCACACGAAGTCGAGCTTCGCCGGGACTTCGACCTTGAGGCGGCCCCCCGCGAGCGAGACCGTGCCGCGCCCGGCGACGACCTTCGCGTGCGCCGCGTTCAGATACGGCGCGAGGTCGAGCGTGTAGTCGGCGCGGTCGTTCAGTTCGCGGAAGAGAAGCGCCGTGCCGCGGCGACCGTCCTTGGCGACGGAGACGAAGCCCGTCCAGGCGACGCCGTCCGGCTTCGCGCCGACGGGGTAGATGTAGCCCTCGTGGACGTCGTCCCGAAGCCCCTTCCAGGTCGCGATGAGCGGCTTCCACGCGGCGACCGTCTCGGGGGAGAGGTTCTGGATCTCGAACCAGCCGAGGGGCGAGGCGAGCATCACCGTCGCGAAGAGGGCGTCCTTCGGCCACTTCGCCGGCGCGAGGGGATCGTTCGCCGGGTAGACCTCCTTCAGGCGGTCCGGATTCAGCACCTCCATGCGCAGGCGGGCCGGATCGACGACGTGGGCCAGCGACCAGAGGTTCCGCAGCGTGAAGTGGGGCCACCACAGCCGGTTGTCGCCCTTGCGGATGTAGCGGTTCTCCACGAAGACGGGGCCGACCTCCGGGAAGCCGTAGTAGCCGGGGCGGACCTGCGCCGTGACGTCGAGGTCCACGGTGATGCGCCCCTTGGAGCCCGCGAGGAGGCCGTCCATCAGCTTCTGCTGGCGCTGAAGGGTGAGCGGCGACTCCGAGCGGATGGAGTCGAGCTTGAAGTAGTCGATGCCGAAGCGCGTGTGGAGACCGAGGAGGAGGGCGAGGTCCTTCTCCCAATGCTCGGCCTCGTTCGAGCTGTCGGGGCCATACCAGAGGCCGAACTTGAGCCCCTTCTCGCGCGCCGCGCCCACGACGGGTTCGAGTCCGCGCGGGAAGCGCTCGGGGTCGGGCAGCCAGAACTCGGGGTCGTGCCAGAAGGAACTCCAGCTGCCCTTCTCGCCCTTCTTCAGCTTGGCCGAATTGGCGGAGCGCCCCTTCTGCCACCCGTCGTCGATCTGGATCACGTCCACGCCCAGCTCGGCGCCGGCCGCGACCTCCCGCAGCAGGAACGCCTCGTTGATGCAGGCGTCCCGATTGCCGTCGCCCCACGTGTTGGTGAGGAACTGCCCGTCGCGGCCCGCCACGTAGGCGCGGCGCGCGCGCTGGAAATCCGTCGCGGCGCGCACGCGGCCCGGGGCGCCGCCGGAGTAGGAAACACGGACGCAGGGATAGCCCGTGTCGCGGACGATCAGCTTCTGCCCGCCGGCCTCGACGCGAAAGTCGGGCGCCTTGACCGGACGCGAATGGGGCAGCGGCGCCACGCGGAAGAAGGCCATGCCCTCGCCGGAGAGCGAATCCTCCACGAAGAGCGCGGGACCGGAGACGTCGAACGCCGCCTCGTTCCGCGCGAGGAGGTACTCGGCCTCGAAGTAGAGTTCGTTGTGCTGGTCCGTGCGGTCCTGAAGGCGGACGACCGTGAGCCGCGGATGCGCCCATTTCCAGCGGAAGACCTCATCCGCGCCCCGCGCGGCGCACGCCGCGAGAAGCATGAACGAACCGACGAGCAGAAGTTTCCTCATTGTGGGGGTCCCTTTTCTTTCACTGTTCCGAGTTCACCGCCAGCGGCGATGGGCCCAGAGATACTGTTCCGGATACTGGCGAATCACCTCGCCCAGACGATCGTTGAGCAGCTGCGTGTAGGCGGCCTTGTCGCCATCCTTCGCGAACGTGAGCGGCGGCCCGCCGACGAGGCGGTAGCGGTAGGGGGCGACGCGCACGAAGGAGCCGACGACGATGGGCAGGCCGGTGCGCATCGCCAGGCGCGTGGCGCTCGTGAACGTCTTGGCGGGGCGGCCGAGAAACGTCAGAGGAAGACCCTTGGAGGTGTGCTGGTCCATGAGGATCGTCATCGCCGCCTTCTCGGCGAGCCACTGGCGCATCACGTCCGGCGTGAAGCCGTGGTTCTTGTCGATCACGGTGACGGGGCCGCGGAAGTGGTGCCGCTTCATCCAGTT
>JBJEWG010000052.1:0-19180 GCA_051884935.1 Kiritimatiellia bacterium
CCCCGAGTTATGCCGATGAGCCGACCCGAGTTGTGCCGATGAGCGACCCCGAGTTGTGCCGATGAGCCGACCCGAGTTGTGCCGATGAGCTGACCCGAGTTATGCCGATGACCGACCCCGTGTCATCGGGATGAGGACGAGGGGACTTTGGCTTCCAGGGGGCGGTGGACAAGGCGTGTAGTAGGCTTGATATAGACTATACTGACCAATTTATCTTTGTGAACGCCATGTTTTTATCGTTTGGATGTGAGTTGCACCGTCCGAAGCGGAAAATGGCGCGTGCGGGGAAGTTGCGCGTGCTAGGGGCGAGACACTTTGGTATAATATGTCGCAGTTATGAAAGCCACAACTCTCGGCCGCGAAGGCGGCTACAATTGTGTCGTCTGCATCAAGCAGGTGCCCGACACGAAGAAGGTCTCCGGCGCGGCGATGAAGCCCGACGGAACGGTGAACCGGGCCGCGCTGCCCGCCATTTTCAATCCCGAGGACCGGAATGCCCTTGAGGCGGCTCTGCGCGTGCGCGAGGCCTGCGGCGGCACGGTGACGGTGATCACGATGGGCCTGCCGGCGGCCTGCGCCATTCTGCGCACGGCTCTGATGTGCGGTGCGGACAAGGCCTATCTGGTGACGGACCGCAAGGCGGCAGGGTCCGATACGCTGGCGACGAGCTACATCCTCTCGCAGGCCGTCCGCACGCTCAAGCCCGATCTCGTCTTCTGCGGACGGCAGGCGATCGACGGCGATACTGCGCAAGTGGGGCCTCAAATCGCCGAAAAACTCGATTTCGCGGCCATCACCTACCTTGAGGACATCCGCATGGAGGGCGACTACGCGATTGCCACGCGCGACATCGGCACGGGCGTGGAGACCGACCGCGTGAAGCTGCCGGCGCTGTTCACGGTGACGGACAAGTTCGGCGAGCTGCGCCCGATGGACGTCAAGCGCGTGATGAAGTACAAGAAGGCCCGCGCGCCGATCGAGAACGGCGGCGTGGCGCCGGAGGGCGACCTGGCGATTGGCCAGCTGACGTGCGACGACATCGGCGCGGAGGCGGACCGGTGCGGATTCGCGGGGTCCCCCACGAACGTCAACAAGATCGTCTCGGTCGTCCTCGCGGGGGGCGACTACAAGGACGTGACGCCCGACGAGGCCGGCATCAACGGCCTCGTGAGCGAACTCGTCGCCGACCACACCATCGGCTAAGGAGGAGGATTTTATGGCAGTGGACAGAACCAAGGGCGAAGTGTGGGTCTTCGCGGAGCAGGAAGACGGCCGGCTGAGCGACGTGCCGCGGGAGCTGCTGGGCAAGGGGCGCGAGCTCGCGGATCAACTGGGCGTGCCGCTCGCGGCCGTGCTGATGGGCGACGGCGTGGAGCCGCTCTGCGCGCAGCTCTTCGAGGCGGGGGCGGACCGGGTGCATCTGGTCGAGGACGCCGAGCTGAAGGTGTTCCGTGGCAAGGCTTACCGCCATGCGTTCGTGGAGCTGGTGAAGGCGTGCGCGCCGCAGATCGTGATCTTCGGCGCCACCCACATGGGGCGCGACCTCGCGCCGGCCGTCGCCTCGCAGCTGCGCTGCGGCCTCACGGCGGACTGCACGGACCTGCAGATCGGCGACTTCACCGACAAGAAGACCGGCGAGACGTTCCAGAACATCCTCCAGCAGATCCGCCCGGCCTTCGGCGGCAACATCATCGCGACGATCGTCAACCCGCGCAACTGGCCGCAGATGGCGACGGTGCGCGAGGGGGTGATGAAGCCCCTCGCGCCGCGGACGGGGCGCACGGGCGAGATCGTGCGGCACGATTCGCACCTCGCGGGGGTGGAGATTCCCGTGGAGGTGCTGGAGATCGTCCGCCGCCACTCGTCCATCAACCTCAAGGCCGCGCGCATCATCGTGGCGGGGGGCGCGGGCGTGGGGTCGAAGGAGAACTTCCGCCTGCTCCACGAGCTTGCGGACGCGCTGGGCGGCGCGGTGGGGGCGAGCCGCGCGGCCGTCGATCTCGGGTACTGCGAGCACGAGCGGCAGATCGGGCAGACGGGCGTGACGGTGCGCCCGGCGCTCTTCATCAGCTGCGGCATCTCGGGCGCGGTGCAGCACCTCGCCGGCATGCAGGACTCCGCCAAGATCATCGCGATCAACACCGACCGCGAGGCCCCGATCTTCAAGGCCGCGCACTACGGCATCGTCGGCGACCTCAACGCCGTGATCCCGCAGATGATCAAGGCGATCAAGAGCACCGCCTCGGAACGCGCCCCGCGCGCAGAGTAAACGAAGGGAGCCTTTTCCATGAGCAACTTCTATCTGGACAACCCCGACATCGAGAAGACCATCGACGCGCTGGACCTCACCGAGGTGGCCGCGCTGCTGGAGCGCGACTTCTCGTTCGCGAAGGAGTACGACTTCGCGCCGACGGACGCCGCCGACGCGATCGACAACTACAAGCGCGCCCTCGCCGTGTGCGGCGACATCATCGGCAACCGCATCGCGCCGACGGCGGAGGAGACGGACCGCGTGGGCAACGTGCTGAACGACGACGGCACCGTCACCTACGCGCCCGGCATCAAGCTCGCCATCGAGCTGCTGGGCCGCGCGCACCTCAGCGGCTGCACGATCCCCTACTACCTGGGCGGGCTCAACATGCCGTGCACCATCCTCACCGCCTGCAACGACATCGTCTCGCGCGCCGACGCCGCGCTGATGAACATCTTCGGTTTGCAGGGCATCGCCGAGACGATCAACTCGTTCGCGAGCGAGGAGATCAAGCGCCGCTACGTTCCCGGGCTCTGCGACGGCACCTACACGGGCGCGATGGTGCTCACCGAGCCGGACGCGGGGTCGGACCTGCAGAGCGTGAAGACGACGGCCCACCAGGACGCGGAGGGCAACTGGTTCGTGAACGGCGTGAAGCGCTTCATCACGAACGGCTGCGGCGACGTGCTGCTGGTGCTGGCGCGCACGGAGCCGGGCACGACGAACGGCGCGGGGCTTTCGTGCCTGCTCGTCGAGAAGTGCCCGCAGGTCAGGATCCGCCGCCTTGAGCACAAGCTCGGCATCAACGGCTCGCCCACGTGCGAGATGGTGTTCACCAACGCCCCGGCGCAGCTGATCGGCCAGCGCAGGAGGGGCCTCATCACCTACGTGATGGCCCTCATGAACGGCGCGCGCGTGGGAATCTCCGCGCAGGGCACGGGCATCGGCGAGGCGAGCTACCGCGCCGCGCGCGACTACGCCGCCGCGCGGAGGCAGTTCGGCGTGACGATCGACACGTTCCCGGCGCTGCGCGAGCTGATGAGCGACATGTCGGTGGACGTACAGGCCGCGCGCATCCTCGCCTACTATGCGTCGAAGTCGGTGGACCTCGAAAACGGCCTCGGGCGGAAGTTCGAGACGCTGAAGGGCACGCCGGAGGCCGCGGAGACGCGCCGCCGCCTGAAGCTCTACTCCGCCTTCAACAAGATGCTCACGCCGATGGCGAAGTACTACGCCTCCGAGATGTCCATGCGCACCTCGAACGGCGCGGTCGCCGTCCTGGGCGGCTCGGGCTTCATGAAGGACTACCCGGTCGAGCGCTATCTGCGCGACGCGCGCATCACCACGATCTACGAGGGCACCTCGCAGCTTCAGGTGGTGGCGGCCATCGCCGGCGTGACGGCGGGGCTCTACCGGGACGTGATCGCCGACGTCTACGCGGGCGTTGACACCGCCGCCTTCGAGGCCGAGAAGGCCGAGATCGCGCGCCTCGTCGCCGAGCTCGACGCCGCCGTGGACTACGTGAAGAACCACCCCGAGGGGGAGGTCTACCACGACCTCCACGCGCGGCAGCTGGTGGACGCGGCCATCGCCGCGATCATCGCCGCGCTGTTCGTGCGCTTCGCCGCCCGGTTCGCGGAGAAGAAGCCGGTGCTCGCCTACTGGCTCGCGACGAAGTTCCCCACGGTGCGCGCGGAGCTCGCGAAGGCGCGGAGCGGCTATCTCGCCTCGGTGACGGACTTCGAGGCTCTGGCTCCGGCCGTCCCCGCCGCCGACTGACCCCGCCCCCAGCGCCGGTTCGCCTCCCGACCCATCCTCCCCGCCTCTCCGCCGTCCGGCCCATTCGGGCTTGGCGGTGTGCTTGACGGGGAGGAGGGTCTGTGCTAGACTTGCGCCCGATGATCCGTGCTGGTTTTATAATAAGGACAAGGAGGGTGTCATGCCGAGCTTGAACGCGAATTGGCGGGCCAGGGCGGGAGGACTGGTCGTGGCGGGCGTTCTGGCGGCCGGCGCGGCGCCGACCGCGACGACCAACACGCTCGTGCGGGTGGAGAATACAGGCACGACGAGCACGATGACGCTGTTCACGGCGGACTGCTGGTCCGACGGGCAGCTGCCGCACGCGGGCGCGGACTATCTGGCCGCCAAGTCGGATGCGCTCCGTCTGCCGGACAAGCTGGGCCAACATCTCACGTTCGAGGGCAACTCCCTTCAGCTTGGCGACGACGCGGTTGGGGTGAATGTCTACCACAAGTCGGCGGAGCTGACGTTTGCGGGTGACGGGCTCTTCCTCAAGAACGGCCTCTGGGGGCATTGGCTCAGCGGCGCCAAGCCGAAGGTCCACGGAACCGTCACCGTGCTCTCCAAGGCGTCCAAGCCGTTCAATCTCACCAGCGACAACATCGACACGGGCTATGAGTTCACGGGGGCGTGGCATGCGGCGGAAGACTGCGGCATTCTGCTGAATACGAAACTGGACAGGGCCCACGACGCGCACCGCCTGATTCTGAGCGGCGATTTGAGCGACTATCACGGGCGGATCACCGTGGCCGCGCGCGCGATTCTGTCGATTGGCAACACCGCGCTGCCCGGCGAGATCGTCATGGAGAACGCCAGCCCGGGAGCAGGCTGGCTGGAGGCCCTGCACGACGACGACGTGCTGGAGGTCGGTTCGCTGGTCCTGAAGAGCGGCGCGAAGCTGATGCCGAAGATGCGGCTGGCGACGGATGAGTTGCCCGCGACGGGGAGCGTCGTGCGCGTCACGCGCGCGCTGGAGGTGCAGGGGCCCGTCGTCGTGAAGGTGCCGGATGCGGTCAAGTCGCTTGCGCGCAGCGGGGAGCTGCGCTTCCCGCTGCTGACGAAGGCCGCCGCCGCGACGGGGAGTTTGAGCGTTGACGACTTCGCGTTGTCCGGCTTCGCGGCGACGGACGTGGCGGAGGCCTTCTCGCTGGACGTCGCGACGGACGAGGCGACGGGCGACACGACGCTCTATCTGGTCCGCAAGCCGGTGATCGTGCAGGAGCGCGACACGACGACAAATGATCCCGTGGACCCTGCGGACGTGCCCCCGAACCGCAACCGGGGCACGTTGACGACCACGAACTTCTGGAGCGACGCGCAGGTTCCGCATCCGGGGGCGATCTACTATTCCGAGAAGGTGGCGCGTTCCTACTATCCGACCAACAACGACCCGCGGATCGACCGCCAGCTCGACGTCTTCGCCGGCGACGCGCTGGTTTTGAAGGGGACGCTTGTGATACAGACGCCGGAGGTGGTGATCACGAACCTCTACCTGCAAAAGACCGACAAGGGCGGCCGGGCCAGTATCTCCAACTGGCACGCGAACGGCGACAGGAGCACGAACACGTTCGCGACGGGCGGCACGAAGGCGCTGAAGGGCGCGCGCATGGTGTTGAAGGAGGATACAACGGTCAGCTTCTCCGCGGTTGGAACGCTGGTGCGCTTCGACGCCCCAATCGAGGGGCCCGGCAACATCCACTACTCCGTCCTCAATGGCTCCACAAGCGCCTATCTGGAGTTCGCCGGGGACAATTCCGGGTGGACGGGCAGCATCTACGCGTCCACCGATCTCGGCGACGTGCGCCCCGCGCCCGACTACGGGAACACGGCCGAGATTATGTTCCGCGAGATGCGCAACCTCGGCGGGCCGTTTCCGTCCTTCATCTCCTCGGCGGTGTCGCTCCAGCGGAAGGCCGTTCTGCACCCGCGCCAGACCGTGACGTGGGACGACGCGACGCGCGGCGTCTTCGTCAACAACGAGGGCGGCGGCATCAAGACGGACGAGGGGACCGTCTTCACGTTCAAGGGCCAGCTGACGCTGCGGGGGACGCTGGGCAAGCTCGGCGCGGGCACGCTCGTGCTGGGGGGCAGGGTCGCGTTCAACGATGGAAAGACCTACGACCCTGGCGAGGGGACGTACACGATCGAGGTGTTGGAGGGCGGCGTCCGCACGCTCGCCAACGAGGCGGCGGACGGCGTGACGTTCGCGTTTGGCGCGGCGGGCGCAATCGAGGCGGACCCCGAGGCCACGGGCGACGCGGCGACGTATGGCCTCTACGACGTGAAGGTGGACGCGCCGTTCGGCCGCGCGCCGAACGGGTCTGTGCCCGTGCGCGTGGTGCTGCCGGCGGGGTATGAGGAGAACCCGCACGCCGTCTCCGCGACGATCTGCACGGTGAGCGCGAAGGCGGCGGCGAACCTGGGGCCGAACGCCTTCGCCGTGGCGTGTCCCGCGCAGTGCCGGACGTTCGTGACGGCCCGCGCGAACGGCGACGGCACGGTCACCTACATCGCCAACGTCGCCCCCGGCGGCCTGATCATGACGATCCGCTAGCGTGTTGACGGCGGCGTTGCCTGGAACATCAAAGGAGAAGAGCGTATGAGGACGATAGTGGGCGTGCTGGGGCTGGTGGCGCTGGCGGGCTGCGCGGGGCGCGGCGTGACCGACGCGGGGGCGGCGCGGGTCGAGGCCTGGGAGAAGGGCGGGCGCGCGGAGGTGCTGAAGTGGTTCGGCGAGCACCAGTTCGGCGTGACGCCGATCGGCCGGCCGGCGGACGAGGTCATCGGCGAGCGGAGCGTCTCCTTCGCCGACGGGCGCATCCGGATCGACATCACCGTGGCGCTGCCGCCGGGCGCCTCGAAGGAGCGTCCCGCGCCGGTGTTCCTCTTCGGCGACCACAGCTGCGAGAAGGCGCCGCCGTTCGCGAACGCGGTCTACGCGGACATCCCCACGAACGCGATCACCGCGCGCGGCTATGCGTATGTGACGTGGAACTTCAACGACGTGTGCCCGAACGCGGCGCGCTACTCGAAGGACCTCGACCGCTGGGCGGACGGCGTGATCGCCTGGCAGGCGACGGGCGACCCGAAGGCGCGGAACGTGCCGCGCACGCCGACGAGCTGGGGCACGATTGGCGCGTGGGCGTGGGGGTTCAGCCGCGTGATGGACTGGATCGAGACGCGTCCCGAACTCGACGCGAAGCGCGTCGCCGTGCTGGGGCACTCACGCGGCGGCAAGACGGCGCTCTGGGCCGCCGCGCAGGACGAGCGGTTCGCGATGGGCATCTCGAACAACTCGGGCTGCGGCGGCGCGAAGCTGAACAACTACGACTGCCCCAAGAGCGAGCACATCGGCCAGATATTGAACAACTTCCCGAACTGGTTCTGCCTCAACTACGCCGCGTGGATCGACCGCGACGCGCAGATCACGCATGATTCGGACGACCTGCTGCGCCTCATCGCCCCGCGTCTCTGCTACGTGGCGAGTGCGACGGAGGACCCCTGGGCGGGTCCGCCCGCGGAGAAGGAGGCCTGGACGCGCGCGCACGACATCTGGGCGGCCTACGGGCACCCCGAGCGCATGGGCTACCACATCCGCGAGGGCAAGCACCGGCTCACGCCCTTCGACTGGGAGCGCTACATGGACTTCGCCGACAAGCACCTGAAGTGAGGACAGCGAAATGAGATTGTGTTTGATGTTGGGGCTGTTGGCCACGCTGAGTGCCGTCGCCGCGCCGTTCGAGACGATCTGCGGCGGTTCCTGTGTGGGGCCGGTGAAGGTCACCTCCCCCGAGGCGGGCGGGTGGTCCTTCGCGGTGACGCGCGGCACGGCCGCGGACGGAGTCGAGACGATGGAGATCGCGCTCACGGCCGCGAAGCCGCTGCCGCCGCCGCGCTTCTCGGTGAGCTTCGACTTCGACCAGGTGGACGCCCACCACAAGTGGACGACGCGGACGGAGAGCGTGACGCTGCCGCCGAACTGGAACTGCCGCACGGGTTCGCGGCTGTGCGACGGCATGCCGCTAGTCGCCTTTCTGAACGACAACGACCGCAACCGCGCGACCATCTGCTGTTCCGAGGCGAAGCGCGTGCTCGGCATCGAGGCGGGCCTCCGCGAGGAGGACTGCCGTCTCGTCTGGAAGATCGACTTCTTCGACGAGGCCGAGGCGCCGCTCGCCGCCTATCGCGCGCAGATTCGCTTCGACCGCCGAGACGTCTTCTTCGGCGACGCGATTGCGGCGGGGGCGCGGTGGATCGCCGAGACGGCGGGGTTGAAGCCGGCCCCGGCGCCCGAGGCCGCCTTCGAGCCGCTCTACTCGTCCTGGTACTCGTTCCATCAGAACGTCCACGACGCGGATATCGAGGCCGAGTGCGCCGAGGCCGCGAAGCTCGGCATGAAGGTACTCATCGTCGATGACGGTTGGCAGACGGACGACAACAACCGCGGTTATGCCTATTGCGGCGACTGGCAGGTCTCGAAACGGCGTTTCCCCGACATGGCCGCGCACGTCGCGAGGGTCCACGCGCTCGGCATGAAGTACATGATCTGGTACGGCGTGCCGATGATTGGAATCAAGAGCGCGAACTACGCGCGGTTCAAGGGGAAGTATCTCTGGACGCAGAACGACCGCTGGAGCGGCTACTCCTGCCTCGACCCGCGCTTCCCGGAGGTCCGCCGCTTTCTCTGCGGCATCTATGAGCGGGCGATGCGCGAGTGGGACCTCGACGGGCTCAAGCTCGACTTCATCGACGCAATCGGCTTCCGCGGGGAGGATCCCGCCGTGCGGGAGAACTACGCGGACCGCGACATCCGCTCGCTTTCGGAGGCTGTGGACCAGCTGATGAAGGAGGTCCACGCGACGCTGACGGCGGTGAAGCCTGAAGCCCTCGTCGAGTTCCGCCAGAGCTACATCGGCCCCGGCATCCGCCAATACGGCAACATGATGCGGGCGGGGGACTGCCCCGGCGACCTGCTCGCGAACCGCTGCCGCATCGCCAATCTGCGCCTTACCTCCGGCGAGACCGCCGTGCATGCGGACATGCTGGAGTGGAACGCGAAGGAGGCGCCCGAACAGGCGGCAAGATTCGTCCTCTCGACGATGTTCGGCGTCATCCAGTATTCGGTGATGCTGCGGACGCTGCCGGAGGCCCACAAGCGGATGGTGGCGCATTGGCTGGAGTTCTCGAAGCGGCATCGCTCGGCGCTCCTGAAGGGGGCGTTCCGGCCGCGCCACTACGAGGCGTTCTACCCGGTGATCGAGGCGGAGGACGCACGGGAGCGGATCGTGGGCGTCTACAACGACGCGGTTGTCGCCGACTGTGGCGCGGCGGACCGCGACGTCTACATATTGAATGCGACGGGAAAGAGCGTGATGGCCGTGCGCCTCGCGGCGAAGCCCGCGAAGGTGGAGGCGTTCGACACGTTCGGCCAGGCCGTCGCCGCGCCTGTTCTTGCCGCAGGGATTCAGGAGGTCCCCGTGCCGGCCTCCGGCTATTTGAAGATATCCTTCGCCCGGTGATGATGAACGTGCGACCACACCTTCTCGACGACCCGTACCTTGCGCCCTACGCGGACGCGATTTGGGGACGCGCCGCGCACGCCGAGGCGCGGGCGCGGGAGCTGACGGGAGGGGTGGGTTCGCTGGCCGACTGGGCGAGCGCGCATGAGTACTACGGCCTTCACCGCATGGAGGCGGGGTGGGTGTTCCGCGAGTGGGCGCCGAACGCCACCGAGATGTGGCTCGTCGGCGACTTCTCGGAGTGGCGGCGGTTGCCCCGATTCAAACTCGCGCGCGTGCCGGGGACGGACGTGTGGGAAGGGCGGTTCCCCGCGCGGCTGATCCGCCATCGGCAGTTCTACCGCCTCGACGTCTGCTGGAACGGCGGGTGCGGCGAGCGGATTCCGGCCTATGCGCGGCGCGTGGTGCAGGACGCCGCCACCAGTCTCTTCTGCGCGCAGGTCTGGCAGCCGAAGGCGCCCTATGCGTGGTGGCACGATGCGTCCGTGCGGTGGCCCGCCTCCAAGAGCTGGGCGCCCCGCATCTACGAGGCCCATGTGGGGATGGCGAGCGAGGAGGGGAAGGTGGCGAGCTACGCGGAGTTCCGCGACCACGTGCTCCCGCGCATCCGGAAGGCGGGGTACAACGTGGTGCAGCTGATGGCCGTGATGGAGCATCCGTACTACGGCAGCTTCGGCTATCACGTCTCCAGCTTCTTCGCCGCGAGTTCGCGGTTCGGAACGCCCGAGGACCTCAAGAGCCTCATCGACACGGCGCACGGCATGGGGCTGCGCGTGATCATGGACCTTGTTCACTCCCACGCCGTGAAGAACGAGCGGGACGGACTCTCCTGCTTCGACGGCACGCCGTACCAGTATTTCCACGACGGGCCGAAGGGGTGGCACCGCGCCTGGGACTCCCGCTGCTTCGACTACGGCAAGACGGGCGTGCTGCACTTCCTGCTCTCCAACTGCCGCTACTGGCTGGACGAGTTCCACTTCGACGGCTACCGGTTCGACGGCGTCACGTCGATGCTCTACTGGGACCACGGCCTCGGGAACGCCTTCACGAACTACGGCATGTACTTCAACGGGTCCGTGGACGACGACGCCTGGTGCTATCTGGCGCTCGCGAACCGCGTCATCCACGAGGTGAAGCCCGCCGCGATCACGGTGGCCGAGGACGTGAGCGGGATGCCGGGCTGCGCGGCGCCGCGCGAAGACTGCGGCCTCGGGTTCGACTACCGCATGGCGATGGGCGTGCCGGACTACTGGTTCAGGCTCGCGGAGAAGGTGCGGGACGAGAACTGGAGCATGGGCGGGATGTTCCACGAGCTCACGAACAAGCGCGCCGAGGAGAGGGTCGTCTCCTACGTGGAGAGCCACGACCAGGCCCTCGTGGGCGGCAAGACGTTCTTCTTCCAGCTGGTCGATTCGGCGATCTACGACGGCATGGGCGTCGATCAGCACGGGCTCGTGATCGAGCGGGGCATCGCCCTCCACAAGATGGCCCGCCTCGCGACGCTCGCCCTCGCACGCAACGCCTATCTGAACTTCATGGGCAACGAGTTCGGCCACCCCGAGTGGATCGACTTCCCCCGGGCGGAGAACGGCTGGAACTACGACCACGCGCGGCGGCAGTGGGGGCTGAGGGACGACCCGGGCCTGCGGTTCAAGGCGCTCGGCGAATTCGACGAGGCGATGCTCGCGCGCGTCCGTTCCGGCGGCGAGCCTGTGCTGCTCTGCGCGAACGACGGGGACAAGACGCTCGCATTCTGGCGGGACGGGCTTGTCTACGTGTTCAACTTCAATGCGACGGAGTCCTTCACGGACTATGGCGTGATGGTGCCGCCCGGGAGGGGTTTCAGGCTGGTGCTCGATACGGACGAGGTCCGATTCGGCGGGCAGGGGCGCATTCGGGCCAGGCAGATGTTCACGCCCGCGCCGGTGGTGGTGGGCGTCGAGCGGATCGATTTCATCAAGCTGTATCTGCCGGCGCGGACCGCGTTGGTGCTGGAGAGGATGAAGCAATGAAGGTGAAGAGAAGGGCGTTTCTGAGGTCCGCGCTGTTCGTGGCGCCGTTTCTGGCCGGTGCCTCCGTGGCCCCGCGTCGGCCGCCGGCGAGCGGGCGGATCAACCTCGCGGTGATCGGCTGCGGCACGATGGGCGCCGGGAACATGAACGGCTTCCTCGCCGATCCCCGCGTGCGCGTGGCGGTGGTGTGCGACCCCGTTCTCGACTGCTCCACCTACGGCTACAACGCGAAGATGCGCGGCGGGCGCAGGGCGTTCAAGGAGATCGTCGATCAGCGTTACGGCAATTCGGACTGCCGCATGGTCGCCGACTGGCGCGAGGTGGTCGCCGACCCCACGATTGACGCGGTGCTCGTCTCGACGGCGGACCACTGGCACGCGCTCATCTCCGTCGCCGCGATGAAGGCCGGCAAGCACGTCTACTGCCAGAAGCCGATGACGCTGGGCGTCTCGGAGGGCAAGATCATGGTCGAGGTCGCGAAGAGGAGCGGCATAGTCTTCCAGGTGGGGTCGCAGCAGCGCAGCGCGAGCGAGTTCCGCGTCGCGTGCGAGCTCGTGATGAACGGCTATCTCGGGGAGTGCCGGTCCTGCACGATCGGCCTCACCTATCCGCACAACGATTCGCGCGGCAACCACCACGCCCGCAACGCGGCGCGCACGACGGCGCCGGACTACTTCGCCCCGAAGGGTATGTGGGACCTGTGGCAGGGGCCCGCCGAGCACTGGGAGGACAATGCGTTCATTCCCGGCATCCACGAGCCGCTCGCCTGGCGCTGGAACTGGCGCACGGGGTCCGGCACGATTGCGGACTGGGGCGCCCATCACCTGGACATTCTCCAGTGGGCGCTCGGGAAGGACCGCTCGGGGCCCGTGGCGATCGAGAACTTCTCCTGCGACTTCCAGCCGCCGAACGCCGTGGTCGCCCCGGATGTGTTCACCACGCCGTTCAACTTCTCGTTCGACGTCGTCTACGACAACGGCTTCCGCGCCCATGTGGTCGATACGGGCAAAGCGCGGCAGGGCCTCGTGTTCCACGGGGCGAAGGGCGATCTCTTCGTGACGCGCGGCAAGCTGGAGCGTCCAGCGCATCTGCGCAAGTGGAACGAGAGGCGCGATCTGAAGGACGGCGAGGTCCACCTCTACAAGAACGCGCAGGCGCATTCGCACGAGATGGACTTCATCGACGGCATCTTCACCGGGCAGCCCACGGCGACGGACTGCGAGATCGGGCATCGGTCCATTACGATCGCGCATCTGGCGAACGCCTGCGCCCGCCTGGGCCTCAAGGGGCTCAGGTGGGATGCTGCAGCCGAGCGTGCGGTGGGGCCGCACGTGGAGGAGGTCGAAAAGATGCTCGTGGTGAGGCACCACAACGGTTGGAGACTTGAGGCATGAACAAGGAGAATTGCCGCAGAATGAAATACTTGAACGCTACACTGGTGCTCTTTTCCGCCTGTGCCGCTGTCGCGGCGGGGGTACATATGGAGGAGTCCAAAATCACGTTGCCGACCGCCAAGACAGGAGAGGTTGCGTCCGCCACGTATCTGACGATGGAGAACGACTGGCTGCGGTTCGGGGTGCTGCCCGAACAGGGCGGGTGCCTCTTCAATCTCACGGAGAAGCAGACCGGGCGCGAGGTCATTCGCGGCTGTGCGGGCGCGGAGAAGCCGGTGGACTGGAAGCTCGTAAGGAACAAGAGGACGCGGGAGCAGGCGATTTGGGTTGGCGAGACGGAGCCGAGCCGGCGCCTGAAATGGTCCGTGGGGCGTTTCCTCCTGTCGGACCGCGCGGTGATGCAGGCCGAGTGTGTCGTCATGAACCGAGGGCGGTATGTCGAGCCCATGTTCACCGGTGCGGACGGGTTGGCGTTGCCCCCGATTGATGCGGGGGCGAAGGACGCCGGATATGAGCTGGCGGTCGGTCGGCTGGGTGACGGCGGGACGGGCGATGATTGGATTGGCCCCTGCGAGACGCGCACGGTCCGGTGGTTCTGCTTCCCCGTCAAGGGCATTGGCGGCGTGAAGCGGGCCACAATCGACGGCGCGGTGAACGTCGCGCGCCGCGCGGATCGGGAGGAGATGCAGGTTGGGTTCCACTCGACGCGGCCGCTCACGGGCTGCACGATCGAGGTCCGGCGCGGCAACGAGACCGTCTTCGCCGAGCAGAACGTGACGATTGCCCCCAACATGCCGTGGTGCAAGGTCGTGAAGGTCTTGCCGGACGCGGAGGATCGGGAGTTCACGGCGACGCTGACGGATGCCGCTGGGAAGGTTGTGCTTGCCTATACGCCCGGTGCCGCCTCCGCGCCGCCGACCAAGGCCGAGGGGCCACGCGAATCGGAGGAGGCGGCGCGCGCGAAGCAATCGTATCTTCGCGCGTGCGGTCTTGAGGAAGAGGGGCTGGCCACGGTTGATTCTGCGGTCCGGGCGGCGAAGTTCAAGGAGGCTGGGGAGCTCTATCGGCAGGTGAGCGGAAGTGCGGCGTGGGGGCGCCCCGCGTCCGCCGCGCTGGCCCGCCTGGCCTGCCTGCGGGGCGACTGGAAGGAGGCGCTCGCGCGCGTGGACGATGCGCTTGCCTACGGCGACCGAGAGGCGAAGCTCCATGTGCTGAGGGCCTACATCCTGCGCCAGCAGAAGCAGCTGACGGCGTGCTCGAAGGAACTGCGCCTCGCGGCCATGATCGATCCGCTCGACGCCTGGGGCGTCGCGGAGCGGGCGTTTCTCGAAGACGACGGCGCGGACGCGGTGTTGAACGCGGGTGAGAATCGCGGCAGGAAGCGTGAGGCGCTGCTGGAGACGGTGAGCGACTACTGGAGCATCGGCGCCTGGCGCGAGGTCGCCGTGCTGTGCGACCAGGCGAATCTGTTCGCGCTGAAGGAGAAAGCGTCCCGAACGGACGGCCGTGGCGCGGACTATGCGTGCGCGCTCTTCGACTACTTTGGTGGGTTCGCGCTTGAGATGATGGGGTATCCGGACCTCGCGAAGGCGCGCTACGCGAAGGCGGCGGCGCAGCCTGCGGATAGCTGTCGCCCAACCCGCCGCGAGGAGTCTGCGGTGATGAAGCGTGCGGCGGTGCTGCGCGAGGCGACGTCGTCTGAACGCTGACGCGCGCACTTGCACGCGAAAACCGTGAAGGCGCCGCCTCAGTGCGGCGCTTTTTTGATAAACTATGCCCACTTCGGGTGGTTCTGCCCGTTTCAAGGATACAAAGACAATGAACAAAGAGTACAAAGTCGGTCTCGTGGGTGTCGGCGCCGTGGGCGCCGAGATGATCAAGGTTCTGAAGGATCGCAGCTTCCCGTGCGGAAAGGTGCAGGTGTTCGCGTCGCGTGAGCGCGACGAGGTGATTGGCGGCGAGACGTATCACGTGCTCAAGGCGGACGAGAACAGCTTCGCGGGGTTCGACATCGTGCTCTTCGCGGGCAAGACTGATGTCGCCATTCAGCTCAAGGACGCCGTCGTCAAGGCCGGCGCAAAGATGATTGACAACTCCCGCGCGTTCCGCCAGGACCCCGACGTCCCGCTCGTGGTGCCGCAGGTCAACCCCGAGGACCTCGACTGGAACAAGGGCGTGATCGCGAACCCGAACTGTACGACGGCCATCATGCTTGAGGCGGTCGCGCCGCTCCACAAGGCGAAGAAGCTCAAGCGCCTCGTCGCCGCGACCTACCAGGCCGCGTCCGGCGCCGGCAAGCCCGGCCTCGACGAGCTTGAGGACCAGATCCACGCCTACGCGAAGGGCGAGCCCCTGACGGTGAAGGCCTTCCAGCACCAGCTGATGTACAATCTGATCCCGCACATCGACAAGTTC
The DNA here is from genome assembly GCA_051884935.1 of Kiritimatiellia bacterium. Taxonomy (GTDB): domain Bacteria; phylum Verrucomicrobiota; class Kiritimatiellia; order RFP12; family UBA1067; genus RUG572. The sequence continues at coordinate 15,392 of JBJEWG010000052.1, forward strand.
GACGAGACGAACTGGTACACGCTCGAAGAGCTCAAGATGCGGAACGAGGCGCGCAAGATGCTCCACCTTCCGGAGCTCAAGCTCAGCTGCACCTGCGTGCGCGTGCCGATCGCCCGCGCCCACTCCGAATCGCTCAACCTCGAATTCGAGGAGGACGTCACCCCCGAGGAGGCGCGCGAGATTCTCGCGAAGGCCGAGGGCGTGAGGGTCGTCGATGACCCGCTGAACGGCGGCTACCCGATGCCGCTGGACGCGACGGCGAAGTACGACGTGCTCGCGGGGCGCATCCGCCAGGACATCAGCCGTGACGACAAGAAGGGCCTTGAGATGTTCGTCTCGGGCGACCAGCTTCTGCGCGGCGCGGCCCTGAACGCGGTCGAGATCGCCGAGCACCTGATTAAGCGCGGTCTCGTCTGAGACGCGAAAAGTCCAGGCGGCGTGTCAGACGCCGCGCCTTCGATTGCCTAGATTCTTGTAACCCACAAGTACAAAGGAAGGGATAGACCAACATGAAGAAGCTTGTAATCGCATGCATCGCCGCGCTGGCGCTCGTTTCCCCCGCGCTCGCCCGGAGCCATCACCATCATCATCATCGCAGCAGCGCCATTGCCGGTGGCATCGCCGCGGGTGTGACGGCCGCGGTTCTCGGCGTGCCCGCGCCGCCTCCGCCGCCCCCGCCCCCGCCGCAGACGGTCATCGTCCAGCAGCCTGCGATTGTGCAGCCCGCGCCGGTCGTTGTCCAGCAGCCGGCCATCGTGCAGCCTGCACCGGTCGTCGTGCCGCAGCCGACAATTGTTCAGCCGGCCCCGGTCGTTGTGCCGCCGCCGCGCCCGCGTCCGATTTGGTGAGTTGCCGGCAGTGCTCTGAAATGAAGATCAAGCCGTTGTTCATCGTGCTTTCCGCGCCCTCCGGGTGCGGAAAGTCCACTTTAATCGATATGCTGCTTCAGGAGTACCCCGACATGGAGTACTCCATCTCCTGCACGACGCGGCAGCCGCGCGGGGAGGAGGAGGATGGCCTCGACTATCACTTCCTCACGATCGAGCGCTTCCGCGAGCTGATTGCGCAGGACGCCTTTCTGGAGTATGCGGAGGTCCACGGGAACTACTATGGCACGTTGAAGCAGCCGGTTGTGGATGTGCTGAACGAAGGCCATACGATGATTCTCGACATCGACGTGGCGGGCGCCGCGAAGGTGCGCCACACGGTGATGCATCATCTCCCGCCCGAGAATCCACTGCGCGCCGGGTACATGGACGTGTTCATCAACCCGCCGTCGATGGAGGAACTGCGCGCGCGCCTGGAGGGGCGCGGGACGGACTCTCCGTCCGTCATCGAGCGTCGCCTTGCGAATGCGGAGGGCGAAATGGCGCGGGCCGGCGAGTATATGTTCCAAGTCACGAACGACGAGCTCGCCATCGCCTACAAGCGGCTGTGCGACCTCATCGACGTGAAGAGCGGCCGTATGTAGACGAGGGGCGCTGCGGGCGGGAGCCGCCCGTCAGCAGGTCCTTCTGGCGTTGTTTGCCGCCGAGGCCGCGCTCGACATAGACGGCCCTCCCCGTTGCCGGGTCGAGCCCCGTGTAGTACATCGCCGTCGCCGCCGTGAGCGGCGTCGGCGTGAATATCTGGACCTGTTCCGGACTCAGCTTGAGGTTCTGCGTCGCGAAGCGGCGCAGTTCGTGCATGTCCCGCTCGTCGCAGCCGGGGTGCGCGGCGATGAAGTAGTAGGTGAGGAACTGCCTCTTCCCGCACTTTCGGGACGCGGCGTCGAAGAGTTCCTTGAAGCGCAGAAGCGTCTTCACGCCCGGCTTCCCCATCGCGTCCAGCACATGATCGACGACGTGCTCCGGGGCGAGCTTGAGCTGCCCCGAGACGTGGTGCTTGGCCAGTTCCGAGACGTATTCACAGCCGTTTCGCGGATCGGCCGCGACGAGGTCGGGGCGGATGCCGGAGGCGACGAAGACGTGCTTCACGCCGGGGAGGCTGCGGATCTTCCGCAGCAGCGCCAACTGCGGGCCGTGGTCCGGCTTCAGCGCCGGGCAGCAGGTTGGGTAGAGGCAGTCCCGGTCGGGACACGCCCCGGCGGCCTGTTTCCGCGGGCAGTCGAACCCATACATGTTCGCCGTCGGCCCCCCGACGTCCGCGACCGTGCCGCGGAACTTCGGGTGCCGCGTGAAGCGGGCGACTTCGGCGAGAATCGACTTCGGGCTGCGGCTGACCACGCGGCGGCCCTGATGGACGGTGATGGCGCAGAAGCGGCAGTTCCCGTAGCAACCGCGGTGGGTTGTCACCGAGAAGCGGATGGTGTCCAGGGCGCGGATGGCCCCCTGCGCCCGGATGGCGGGCGGCGCGTCGAGCATGAAGGGGATGTCGTGGACGGCGTCCAGCTCGGCGGACTCAAGCGGCCGGGCCGGCGGATTGTGCACGAGCCAGCGCAGATCGACCTGCTGGATCAGCGTCTTCGCCGTCACGGCGTCCTGATTGGCCGCGAAGAGGTTGTGGGCCCTCAGAAAGGCGCGTCGCCCCGCATCGGTCTTCGCGGAAACCTCCGCAAAGGACGGCAGACGCACGAGGCCCCCCGCCGCCGTGGCATCCGGCGGTTGGCTGGTGAGATAGCAGATGCCGCGGATGCCGTGCCAGTCTTTCCCATCGCGGAGGGCCTCGGCGAGCTCGACGACCGACCGTTCGCCCATGCCGTAGGAGAGGATGTCGGCCTTGGCGTCGCAGATGACGGGGCGGCGCACCTTGTCGCTCCAGAAGTCATAATGCGCAATCCGGCGCAGCGAGGCCTCGATTCCGCCAAGAACGATGGGCTTCGCGGGCTTGAATGCCGCGCGGATCGCGTTGGAGTAGACGATCGTGGCGCGGTCGGGACGGCGGTTGTTCTCGCCGCCGGGGGTGAAATCATCCTGATGACGGCGCTTCCCGGTCGCCGTGTAGTTGGCCACCATGGAATCGACGCAGCCGGCGGAGACGCCCCAGTAGAGGCGGGGCTCGCCAAGGGCCCGGAAGGCCTCTGGGTCCGAGACGTCCGGCTGGGAGAGAATTGCGACGCGGAATCCATGCTTCAGCAGGACCTGTCCGATGACGGCCGTGCCGGAATAGGGCGTATCGACATAGGCGTCGCCCGTGACGAGAATCACGTCCGCGCGGTCCCAGCCGAGCTTCCGCATCTCATCTCTGGTGGTGGGAAGAAACACGCTGGAGATTATACCATCTCTCCCGCACGATGGAGAGCGAAATCAGGCCACATCATGCCGACTTCCCCTACTACAGCTACATCCGCACCGCGTGGTATTGATTTAACTCCGAGCGTGAACGGAGCCCTCTGCGAACGCTCGGAGTTTCCAGAACCGGGTGGAGGGGTGGTGGATGGGACGGGATGGGCGGCGGGGACGGTCTAGGAGTGGCGCGGTTTCGCCTAGGAGGGGCGGGCGTTTCACCTCGGAGAGACGGGATTTTCACCTCGGAGAGACGGGCGGATGTCGGGGCGATTTGGGATTTGGTTGCGCAAGTGACTGAATTTAGTTGCGCAACCAAATCTGTTCACTTGCGCAAGATAATGAATTCAGTTGCGCAACTAAATCTGTTCACTTGCGCAAGAGAATTTATTTGGTTGCGCAACCAAATCCCGGATGTCGGGGGGATTTGGCCGTTGGGTCGGTGCTGATCTGCCGTTCCGTCGGGAGGAAAAGGCCGTACCCTCCAGCGGCTCCGCGTGGCTGCTCGGCGGCGTCCGTGCGGCCCCGCAGGGGGATGGTGTGGCGGCACGGGCGGCGGGAGAGG
>JBJEWG010000053.1:0-3599 GCA_051884935.1 Kiritimatiellia bacterium
GTGTTCGTATAGGAGGAGATGAGCGCGAGTGCCGAGTCGCCGTCGAACACGAGCGCGGGGCGACCGTTGATCGAATGCTCCGCCGCCGCGTCGTCGAACCACTGCGCCCCCTCCGGCACCTGCGCCGCGCGCGCGTTGCGCACGAACGCGCCGCCGCAGGCCCCGCGGTTCACGAGGTTCGTCACGCGTCCCGCCGCGTCGAACGTCATCCCGCTCGCGTCGCTGGCGTCGATCCAGATATCCACCTGCGGCGGCAGCGTGCCCGTGCGCAGGTCCAGCGTGCCCTCCTGCACGTCCACGAACGCCGCGGGCGTGCCGCCCAGACTGAGCGCGCCGGCGCCCGTCTTCTCCACCGACGCGCCGGCGGTCGCCCCCGCCACCACGGCGGCGGTGCCGTGCGGCACCTCAACCCGCAGCGTGGCCGCGGCGTCCTTCGCCTCGTCCCGCGAGAGTTCCCCGACCCCGAACCACTTCGCCTTGAGATAGGCGGTGATCGTCGCCGTCTCGGCCTCCGTCAGCGCACGCGAGAAGACCAGCACCTCGCCGATCTGGCCGATGTACATGCGGTTGTTCTCATTCACCGCGCCGTGGATCTGCGGCACGCCCTTCCGCGTGCGCCCGCCAATGCAGACCACGTCCATGTCGCAGGCGCCGAGGCCCGACTTGTTCGTGCTCGCCACAAGACCGTCCGCCCAGGCCACCTCCGTGAAGAACACCGAGGCGTCGCGATCGCGGCAGGACGTTGTGATGTAGGGCACGCCCAACGCGGGGAGGCCCCTCAGATCGGGAGCGACGCCATCACCGCCGTAGGTGGCCATCACGGCATCCACCGCCGAACTGCTGCCGTGCTGGAAGGACAGCGACCCGTAGCACTGGTTGTCGTCGCCCGTCTGATTGTTAGTGTGCGCGGGCTTCACGGAGGAGAGGGAAATCGGCCCGCCCCACTTGCCCTTCCCGCCCTCGGCGGCCCAGCTCGTCCACTTCGAGACGAGGAAGACCGTCGCCCGCGCGCCCCGGTTCGTGTAGGCCGCGCTCACCAGCGCCTGGGCCCCGTTGAAGAACACCGTGCCGCGCCCGTTGATGCCGTCGCGCACATACGTCGGCGCCGTGGGCGTGTAGCTGTTCAGGCCCTTGACGACCGTGAACGCGCCGCCGGCCGTGCCGCGGTTGGGGACGCTGCTCACCGCCGCGCCGTCCGCGAGGTCGAGCGCCGCCGCGTCGAACCAGACCTCCGCCGAGGCGCAGAGCTTCGAGAAGAGGTCCACCCGCGTCGCGAGCTGCACGCCGTCGCCGAGAACGAGCTTCGCGCGCGGCGACACCGCGAGCGACACATGGTCGTTCAGCTTCACGTTCGGCCCCAGTTCGAGGACGCCCTCCTCCACCTCGACGGTGCCGCGCGCCCCCACCGGCTTGAGCAGCCGCAGCGTGCCGCCGCCGCACTTCGTAAAGCCCGGCTGCTTGCTCCACATGCCCGGCTGGAGCATCGCATCGACCTCCAGCGTGGCGCCCTCGCGCACGTCGAAGGTGGTGCGCCCCGCATTGTGCGCCAGATGGCACTGGTGGGCGATGAGCCGCGCCGGTTGCTCGCTCGGCAGAACCGTGATGCGCCCCTCCAGTCCAAACCCCTTCCAGTTCGCACCCGCTTCGAGCGGCCCGTCGGTACGGAACTGCGCGAGCGACGCGCGCATCGTGCCGCCCCGCAGCACGATGTCGCAGACGGGCGTGTGCTGGTAGCCGCCCGCCAGTGCCAGTTCGCCCGCCTCATGCACCTCGATGACGAGCGGACACGTCCCGCCGGCGCCGCAGAAGGCATCGCCGTCGCACAGCCTCAGCCGCCCCTCATCGACAATCCACCGCGTCCCCGTGAAGTTGGTCCACGAGAGCATATCCTTCCGGAACGGCGACGTCAGCCGCCAGGTGCCCGCGCCGGTCTTCGTCACCGTCGCGCCCGTCGAGACGAAGTAGTTCGAGTGGACGCCCAGTGTGACGCCATCGGGGATGTCGAGCCAGGTCGCGCCCGCGCAGGTGATGCGCGAACGCTTCTGATCGAAGCTCGCCGCCACGCGCAGTCCGCCGCCCTGCTCCAGAGTGACGCCGTCCGAACCGAAGCAGCTCTCGGCCGAAACCTCCACGAAGCCGCCGCGGGTGATGAGCCTGCGGTACTTGCATTCGGACCCCTCGGGGAGCACAAGCGCGCCCGCGCCCGTCTTGATGATGTCCGTCAGGCTCCCGACCCCGGGCTCGGCCTCCACGATCGCCGTCACCACGACCCGCTCCTCCGCCGGAACCTCCACAACCGTGGTCCCGCCCGAGAGGCAGATCACGCCGTCCTTGAGGGCCTCGCCAATCGTCCCCGGCTCCGCCTCCGTCACCGTCACGCCCGCGCCCACCGTCGGGAAGCTCGCAACGCCCGCGCCCGTCTTCGTGATCGTGCCCGCGCCCGTCACCGGCGGGCAGACGAACGTGATGCCAGCCGGCACGCGGAGCGTCACGTCGCCCGCCACCGTGACGGCGCCGCCCGCCAGCGCCTCCGGGGCGGTCACCACCACCGTGCCGCCTTCAAGCACCGTACCGCCCGTCCAGCCGCCGTTCCGCAGCAGCACGAGCTCGCCCGCGCCGCGCTTGATCAGGCGGTTCCCGCATCCGGCGTTGTCGTAGCCGTCCTTGAGGACACCGTCCACGATCAGCTTCGCCCCCGCCTCGACGTTGAACACGCAGTTCGTGTGCTTGTTGTGCCCCAGAAAGCCCCAGCTCTTGAAGAACATGTAGCTCGCCGTCTCGCAGGCGTGCGCCGTCACCCCGCCGTCCAGCGAGGCGTCCGCCCACTGGTTGTTGTAGGGCGCCCCGTTCCGGCTGAGGAACTGCGCGCCCGTCAGCTCGATCGGGCCCACCACGCCGTGCGAGCTGCCGTGGTCGTAGACCGCGCCCTCGCGCACGTCGATCACGCAGTTCGTGTTCGCGGTCGTGTGCCCGCCCCAGAAGTCGCCGTTCGAGCACTGAAAGCGCCCCTCCGCCACGATGAACCGCGTCGGCGCCGCCGCCGCCTTGCTCACGGACCCGGACAGGAGCGTGCCCGCGCCGCGCTTGACGAGCGTGTGGCCCACCGCGCCCACCGCCAGCCGGGGACCGGTGAAGGTCAGCTGCTTGCCCGCCGCCACCGAGACGACGCCCGTCGCGGCGAGGCCGTCGCCGGCGATCGAATAGGTCTTCTGCGCCTCGAAGCCTTCCGTGACCGCGATCCCGCCGGAGTTCCGCATCACGACGGCGGTGACGTCTTCGCCCAGTTCGGACTCCGCCGCGATGCTCCGCACCTCGCCATCCAGCGTCAGCACGCCGTCAACCACGTCCGCCCGAGCGGCCAGCCCCAGCAGCATAACTCCCGTGGACGCTACAACTTTCGCGATTCGCTTCATTTAAGTCTCCTCGTGCACCATCACATTCAAACTCGACTTCCGCAAGTTTCATCCTTATTGTAGCATTTTTTTTTTTCTACCCGTAAATAGGAAAGTTAAGGGATGCCCAACCACGAGTTATGCCGATGAGCCGACCCGAGTTATGCCGATGACCGACCCCGAGTTATGCCGATGAGCCAACCCGAG
>JBJEWG010000054.1:0-18839 GCA_051884935.1 Kiritimatiellia bacterium
CAGGAACGCGAGGACGTCCTTCACGTGCAGCTGCTCGAAGACGCCGACGCCGCTCGTGATGCGGAACGGGACGCGGTTGCGCGTGAGGGTCATCTGGATGTCGATGGACGTGAAGTGCGAGCGGTAGAGAATCGCCACGTCCTTGAGCGCGATGCCGTTCTGGCGCATGGTGTTCACGAGGCGCAGGATCGCCTCGGCCTGGGCGCGGCCGTCGTAGACGTGGTAGAGGCGCGGCTTGGGGGCGGCGCCGGTTCGGAACGGGCGCAGGGTCTTCTCGAACTGGCGCGCGACGTCCTTCATCACGCAGTTCGCCACGTCGAGGATCGGCGCCGTCGAGCGGTAGTTGCGTTCGAGCTTGACGACGCGGCAGCCGTCCCAGCGGTCGGGGAAGTTCATGATGTTCTCGAACTGCGCGCCGCGCCAGGTGTAGATGCACTGGAAGTCGTCGCCCACGACCATGATGTTGCGGTGGCGGGCGGCGATGAGGTCGGTGAACTGGGCCTGGATGGTGTTCGTGTCCTGATACTCGTCCACGAGCACGTGCAGGAAGTGCTCCTGGAGGAACTCGCGCACGCGGTCGTTCTCGGTGAGAAGGCGGAGGCCGTTCACGAGCAGATCGTCGAAGTCCATCGCGCCGAGCTCGCGCTTCTTGGCCTCGTAGGCGCGGCAGACCTTGAGGACGAGGTCCGGGTCGAGGGCGGTCTTCGTCTGGTAGCCGCGCACAAGCGATTCGAGGTTGCGCTGGCCGTTGGCGGCGTCGCTCACGAGCTTGAGCAGGAACTCCTTCTTCTGGAAGTCCTTCACGTTCTCGACGTTGTCCTTGATGCACTGCCCCATGAGCTTCTTCTGGTCGTCCTCGTCGAGGATCGCGAAGCCGGGCTTGTAGCCGAGGCAGGAGCCGTACTGGCGCAGGAAGCGGGCGCACACGTGGTGGAACGTGCCGCTCCACACGCCGCCCATGCCGGGCACGAGCGCCTCGGCGCGCGTGAGCATCTCGCGCGCGGCGCGGTTCGTGAAGGTGAGAAGCAGGATGCGCTCCGGCGGCACGCCGTGCTCGACGAGGTAGGCGACGCGGTGGACGAGCGTGCGGGTCTTGCCCGTGCCGGCCGCGGCCAGAACGAGCATGGGGCCGTCGCCGGCCGTCGCGGCGGCGTGCTGTTCGGGATTGAGGACTGCTGCGAAATCAATCATGGAGAATCTACTCTCGGGCTTCGGATACGGGGTCTACTGACGGGTCGGGATGGTCCAGGTGCGGCCGCACATGTGGCAGGTGACGTCGAGCGTGGGCGGCAGCTCGGCGCGTTCGGCGGGCGACAGCGCGGCGAGCATCGCCGAGGCGCGCCCGGCGCTGCAGCGGCACGCGAACGACAGGGCGGACGTCCTGCGGATCTCCGCCTGCGGCAACCCCAGCTTCTTCAGCAGCGTGCGCGGCGCGGCGGCGCCCACGGCCAGCGCCCGCGCGGCGGCGCCGGACGCGAACTCGGCGGCGACGCGCTCGAAAGCGGCGACATCGCCATCCGGCGGACACTCCGCGAGCAGGCCGCGCGCGAAGACGGGCACGCCGTCATCGCCTGCGGCGGCGGCCACGGCGGTGCGCACGCGCCGCTGAAGGGACTGGTCGAAGAAGGCGTCAAGCCCCGCGGCGACGGCGTGCTTCCTCCAGCTGGTTGCGACCACGCCGCTCGACAGGATCGCGCCGGGGACGGAGCGGATGATCTCGAAGGTGCCGGTCTCGCCCAACACCTTCACGTCCTTCGGGGCGCCGAGCCCGTCGAATGCGTCGAGAATCTTCTTCTTCGTGTAGCCGCGCAGCGTGCCGGACGCCGTGCACTCGACGAGGAAACCCTCCAGCGGCCCCGCGCAGTCCAGGCGGAACGTAACCGTCTCATCCTCCCGGGAGGCCTCGGCGCCGAGGAGCGCGACGCCCGCGAGCGCCTGCGCCAGATAGTGCGCGGCGGTCGGCCCCGAAAGGTGCCCGCGCGTCAGCTGCCCCGCCGCCGTCGTGCAGTCGGCGCAGAGAACGGCAATCTTCGACGCGGGGTCCAGAATCTCGATCAGTTCGTCTTTCATATTCCTTACCAACTCTCAAATTCCGGCTTCGGTTCCGTCCGCACGCGCCGACGGGCCACACCATTCCCGTGCGGCCCCGCATCCCGGGCTAGTCCGCGCCGATGAAGTGAATCTCGATATCCTCAAGAGCGCTCAGAACGTTCGCCGCATTCGCGTCTTCGAGGACGCGCGCCTCGTGCGACGGCGCGGAGGAGCCGACAAGGTCCGGATGTTCGAGGAACTTGAAGAAGCGCGTGCGGAGGGACGCCGCGCGGCGCACATGGCGCTCCAGCGCCCAGAGGGCGAAGCGCCACTTGGGCAGAAACCCGTAGCGGGGCAGTATCTCGGGATTGAAGTTCTCGAACTCGTCGCGCTGCACGGTGAACTCCCACTCCATCGCGCGAAGGCGGAACTCGAAGCCGGCGAAGAATCGCTCGGCGACCTCCGACCGCGTGCAGACGACGTGCGCGGCGGCGAAGTCCGCGACGGTCTTCGCGTAGAAGGAGAGGTAGAAGTCGGCGATCGCATCGAGGTTGCGGTCCGTATGCGACACGTCGGGCCACCCCAGGGAACCGCGCACGGAGCAGTATGAAACGCCCTGCGGGAGGAGACGGCAGGCCTTGATGTCGTAGCCGAACCGATAAATCTCCTTGCCCACGCCGTAGAGGGGGGAGCGGGTGGCGGGGTCGTATTTCTTCATCACCAGGTTCTGCGCGGCGGCGTCGCCCATGAGGAAGGCGAGCGCAAGCACGACCTGCGGGTCTTCGCCGGCGTCCGCGCCGCCGAACTCGCCGGCAAGCTGGAAGTGGCTCGCCGGAATGTCCGCGAGCGGTTCGCCCTCGCAGCGCGTGCGGATGAAGAAGTCGTAGCGGACCTTCTCGTGTGGCCGTCGGCGCAGCAGGCGGTAGTCGGGCAACGCCACGCCAAGCGACTTGAAGGCCTGCGTGCGGGCGAGCACGTAGCTGCCGTAGCCACGACCGGGGCGCGCGAGGCGCTTCTCCACGAGTGAGGCGACAAGCGGGCGGCGGTTCGTCTTGTAGACGATCTCGCGCGTCGTGCCCTCGCCGATCGGGTATTCGTCGTCGGCGTCCTTCGTGCGCAGCTCGTAGACGTTCGCGTACTCCACGAACTCGTCGCGGCTCGCCAGCGCGCGCAGGTTCGACAGCAGCACCTCGCTGCGGGCGTCGCAGAGGGGATCGAAGACCGGGCGGCCCCGCTCGAACACCGCGCCGGGGAGCGCCGTGCGCCGGTCGTCGAACGCGGGCGTGGTGCCCTCGCCCATCACGGAGTAGATCTCGCCCGTGAGGTGCATGTAGAGCAGTTCGGTGAAGACCTTCGAGGTGTCGTCCGCCAGTTCGGGACGGGTCAGCTGCGCCTTGTAGTACGCGGCGATCTCGGCCATGCGCGCCGCGGCGTCCTCCTCGGAGACGCGCCGCAGCTCGATCTTCTCCATCAGCAGTTCGAGGGCGGGGACGATCCGTTCAAGCGCCACGCCGCGGCGGAGGCCAAAGAGCTCGATCTCGTGGTGCCCGTGGAACTTGGGCTGGCGCAGGAAGTTCGTCTCGTGCCCCTCGAATACGCTGACGAGCTCGTGAAGCCCCTCGCGGAAGGCCGCGAAGTCGGTCTTCGCCTGTTCGCAGAGGGCGAGGAAGCCGGAATAGGTGAGAAAGTGGACGCCACGGGTGCCGTGGTAGTAGCGCAGCGAGGTGGAGATGCGCTTGCGGCTCGCCGCGAGGGCGACGGTCATCTCGCGCTCGGTCCAGGCGAGGGGCTTGACGCGCCACTCCTGCCCGCGACTGCGGAAGTGTTCGAGCGCCTGGTCGTTGCGCTCGACCATGACGACATCGCCGTTCGGGAACTTGAGCGCGCCCGTGAGCCAGTCGTCCACGGCCACGAGCCGATGGCAGGGAACGTCACGCTGGGATATCTCCAGCTTGCCGTCCACCACGTTGCCACAGAGCACGCCGTGGGTCATCACCTCGCCGCGCTTGAGGGAATTCAGGCGGCAGAGATCCCAGAACTGCCCCTGAAGAAGCGGCAGCGCCGCGACGGAGTGGTTGCCCGTGGTGACGGTCATCACATAGCCGGAGCCGCCATTGTGCCGCAGGGCCCTCTTCGGGACGATCAGAACGGAGGCGTGTGCGTCGAGATGCAGCCACACGCCCGTCTCGAACACGAACGTGTCGGGGCCGAGGTCGTAGGCGCGGAAATGGCGGCGTCGCCCCATCGCGCGCGTCACAACGCTGGACGCGCGGCACGTCGCCTTCCGCATGATGCCGCGAAGGAGCTGTTTCGCGGAGGACTTCATTCCTCCTCGTCGTCATCATGGTGATGGTGGTGGAAATGGCCGAGGCGCATCTCCTCCTTCGCGAGAAGGTCCTCCACGAAGCCGCCCAACGCATCGAGGTTCGCCTCATCGGCGGCCGCCAGCAGGTTCGAGAGGGCCGCCGGCACGTATCTGCCGAACTGGGGCTGGCCTACGGAGGCCAGACGGCCAAAGGCACCGAGCGCCTGCACGAGGCGCTGCACCGCCCCGTAGGCGAGCTTGTCCACGGGGTAGAGCTTCGCGAGCGCGAGACGCTCCCGTTCACCCAGCGGAACGTAGGGGTCGTAGAGAAGCGAGGCGAGGTCGTAGGCGGCCGCGCCCAGGCGCATCCCCTGGAAGTCGATGAAGACCGGGGCATCGGCGTTGCGGTACAGCACGTTCGAACTCTGGAAGTCACGATGGACGAGCACGGGGCGCTGGCGCGTGAGCACGTCCGCGACGGTCTCAAGATCGGCACGCACGTCGTCGGGCAGCCGTTCGTAGCCATAGCGCTCCCGCACGCAGAAGGTCTCGAAGAGATCGCGCTCCCACTTGTAGAGATCGGGCCCGAACGCGGGTTCGAGAACATCGTCCGCCTCGCGGAGGGCGAGCTCGGTGCCCGTTTCATGCATCGCGCGGAGGGCCTTCACGACGGGCGTGTAGAGCTTCACGAGGGCGGCGCCCTTCTCGGCCGCGCGCGTCTGAAGGGACTCGACGCCAAGGTCTTCCAGCGCGAGGACCTTCTGGTCCGGCAGATCGGCGAGCACGCGCGGCACCGGCACGCCGGCCGCGGCCAGCAGCTTCGCATGGTGCGCGTAGCGGGCGTTCTCGGGGCGCCGCGCATCGTCGTAGGCAATGGCGATGGCGCGGTCGTCCCCATGCACGAAGCGCCAGAAGACGCGGTCGCTGCCGCGCGCGCCGAGGAACTCCGCCGCCACGTCCTCCGGCTTCCAGCCAATCGCCTTCGCCAACGCCACAAGACGGGCGTCCCCCATCTGATCCACGCCCACGAGCGCAGTCGTCTCGAACGCGCCCCCCACAAGGCCGCCCGTCACGACGCAGCCCGCGAGGTCCGCCGTCTCGACCAGCTTCACGCCGGGGATGATCACGTTCGGATTCTCCTCGAAGCGGTCGGGATTCAATGCGGCGTGCGCTTCAAGGTAGGATTCGAGCGTGCCGCAGTCGGCCCAGTAGGCCCCGTCGGGATCGACCCCGCGCACGCAGATGCCGTCCGTCATCATCGCCCGCTCATAGGCCTCGACAATCGTCGAAAAGCCCGAAGGCTTCACGTAGTCGAGCACCTTGGGGCCCAACAGCGCGACACCGCAGTAGGTGTAGGTGCCGTCGTCTCCGGCGACATCGCTCTTCCAATTGCAGACGCGGCCCTCGAAGTCCGCCTCGATCGTGCGCGGGCCGAAGGCCTCGCTCATCCAGCAGCCCGCGAAGTTGCCACTCTTCTCGAAGGCATCCACGATGGGCTGAGGATCGAGACTCTCGACGACGATGTCGCCGTTCACAAGCCAGAACGGTTCCGTGCCAAGAAAAAAGCGCAGCGGATTCAGCACGCCGCCCGTGCCGAGGATCTCCGGCTCTTCGGCGACCGTCACCTTCGCGGGGCCCTTCCGCCCCAGCACATACGCGCGAATCTGCTCCGCCTGCCAATGCGCGTTGACGGCAATCTCCTCGATGCCCCATTTTTCCAGCAGGGAGAGAATACGCTCCAGCAGAGGCACGCCCCACATCGGCAGAAGGGGCTTGGGACGCACGAGCGTGAGCGGGCGCAGACGCGTCCCGAATCCAGCGGCCAGCACGACCGCCTTCTTGACAGATTGAGCCTTCATACGGGCCTCGTGATCTTGACCTCGGCGCTGCCAAGGCCGGAAACACTTCCAAACTTGCGCACGGAGACGGTGACGTGCTCGACGCGGGGATCCGCAAGACAGACGTCGGCGACGACATCCGCCGCGCGCTCCAGCAGACGGCAGCGCGCCTCCTCAAGCGCCTCGCGGATGTTGCCGACGAGAAGCGCATAGTCTACCGTGTCGTTCAGGGAATCGGAGAGCGCCGCCTCCTGGAGGTCCAGTTCGAGCGCGACGTCAACGAGAATTCTCTGCTCAACCACGCGCTCCTCGGGCAGGTCCCCGAGAATGCACTCCACTTCGATTCCGTTGAGTCTGAGCGCGTCCATCGTCTACCGCCACTGCATCCGCTGGCGCGGCTGGTGCACCTTCGGCTCCTCAAGGAGCAGCGCATACCACTGGTCGCCGAGCGCGGTGTTCGTGAAATGGGCCACGCGGTTGTTCGCAAGGTTCTCGCGGTTCGCCTTCAGCGTTGCGTTGTCGCTCTTCTCAAGGGCGCGGTTGAGCGCCTTGAACGCAGCGTCGATCTCGTTGCGCCGCACGAGAATCCAGGTATAGACGGCCGCAAGCAGCACGTTCTGGTTGTAGCGCAGACGGCGCACGGCCTTCTCGTAGACCTTGCCGATCTCGGCGGAAGGCTTGCCGAGCATGTACATCCGGGCGATCTTCATGGCGGACATCGTGGGATCGACAAAGAGCACCTTCGGCATCAGCTCGTCAACCTTCTTGAAGTCCTTGATCATCCAGTGCAGCTGGAACTGCGCGGTGGCGATCTGGCGCTTCATCAGCGGCACCCACAGGTCGAACCGATGGAGCGGCTCCGTCTCGGCAAGCGCCTCCAGGACGATCGCCTTCTGGTCCTTCGCCATTTCGGCCTGGGCGGCCTGAACGGACCCGGGCGGGCGCACCTGCCAGCGCGCCATCTTCGCCTGCACGCGCTTCTGCCCCGCGAGCATGATGCTCTGGACGCGCGCCATCGCGGCCTTGACCTTCTTCTGGATCAGGTAGCCGGCAACGGAATTCAGCACGACGAAGGTCAGCACGCCGCAGAACGTGCTCCAGCCATAGCCCAGGGCGTCCCCGAAATAGAGGCCCAGCCCCACGCCGGCGCCCGCCAGGGCGGATAGAACGAGAGTCAGCATATGAGAGTCATCCAGTTTAACGGTCTTGGGAATTCAACGTCTTCTTCACGGCGTGGCCAACCTTCTGCACGGAGTTCTTCAGGATGAACTGGACGCTCTCCCTCAGGCCGCGCGCCTCGTCGTCGAAGAGCACGTCAATATCCAGCTCGGAAAGATCGTGCACCAGCCACTCGGATCCGGAGAAGTTCTGCGGGCACAGGCGGTTGCGGTCGAGGCCGATCACGTGCATACCCGCCGCACGGCCCGCCGCGACACCGGCCGTGGAGTCCTCCACGACCACGCACTCGCTCGCATCGACGTCCAGCAGCTCCGCCGCGCGCAGAAACCCGTCGGGGGCCGGCTTGCCGCGGCCGTAGTCCTCCGCGCCCAGCACGAACCTGACGAGCCCTGAGACGCCGCAGAGCCCCGCAGCGGCCTCGACGTCGGCATGCGGCGAGCCGGAGACGATCACGCACGGCGCGATCTTCGCGGCCTTCTTCAGGAAGGCGACCGTCCCGGGCACGACCAGCCTCGACGGATCCGTCGCCAGACAATTGTAGTAGGGACGCAGCGTCTTCGCGTCCTCGACGGGCGCGGTGGCGCCAAGCGCGGGGAACTGCGCGTGGATCGCCGCGTGGATATCCAGCCAGCTATGCCCGAAGATGACCGGCGCAAAGGCCTCCACCGTCGTCGTCTGGCCGCGGTCAGCAAGCCAATCGACGATCGCCTGGGCCCACAGCGTCTCGGAATCGACGAGCGTGCCGTCCAGGTCGAATAGGAAGGCCGCAGGCTTCACTTACTTGCCCTTCCCGCAGCACTTCTTGTATTTCTTGCCGCTGCCGCACGGGCAAGGCTCGTTGCGGCCGATCTTCGGCTCTTCGCGACGATAGGGCCCGTCGCCCTCGATCTTGCCGTCGATGAAGCGCCATTCGCCGTCGATCTTCTTGAAGTAGGAGTCCTCACGATGCTTGCACTCCTGGTCATTGACGGAATAGTGCGCGAGGAAGGAGACGTAGCCCTCCTCGTCGTTCTTCCCGCCCTTCTCGGTGGAAAGGACCTCAAGCCCCCGCCATGTGGCGGACTTCGACCAGTCGCGCGTGGTCTTCTCGTCGAATTCGGCGCGGACTTCGGGACCCGAGGAGGCAAAAAGGAATTTCACGTCCCCCACGGCATACGCGCTGTAACGCGCGCGCATCAGCTCAACGGCCGTCTCGGCCTTGCGTTCACCGCTCAGGACAGGGCCGCAGCACTGACCAAAGGTCTTGCCGCTGGCGCATGGACAAAGTTCATCGTTTTTCATGCGCGGGATTTTACCAAAAACACCGCGCACAGGGAAGTGGCAAAGAGCACCACGAGGGGGAGGTCCCCAAGCCGCGCATAGGGCGTGCGGAGCGGCTCCACGGGCACGGGAACCGTCTCGATCATCGACCCGGCGGCGTCCACGAGCGGATGCCCGTTTCCGTCCTCAAGCCACCGCGTGCGGCCGGAGGGATAGATGAGCCCCGTCACGCCGGAATTACCCACGCGGATCACGGGCAGCCCCGTCTCGATCGCCCTCAGAACAGCCTGCCAGGCGTGCTGAACCGGCTCCTGCGAATGCGAGAACCAGCTGTCGTTCGTGATGAGCACGAGGATCTGCGCGCCCAGATTCGCCGCCCGGCGAGAGAGAACCGGGTCCGTATCCTCATAACAGATGAGCGGCGCAAGGGCAATGGTGCGCCCTGCGGCGTCGGCGGGATGAATCGCCGGATTGAGCGGAAGATCGACCGTCCGCGCCGCGCCCGGCCACACGGAAACGCCGATGGGGGAGAGCTTCTGGAGGATAGGCATCCACTTGTCGAAGGGAATATACTCGCCGAACGGCACGAGGTGCTGCTTGCCGTAGACCTGCAGCTCCATATTGGTCGCCGTCGGGGTGTACAGCGCGGCCGCGTTCCAGAGACGGCGCTCCGCCCCCGCCTCCGTCTCCACCGTATACCACCAGTCACCGCCAGCAAGCAGCGAGGCGCCCCCCGTCCGGCGGGAGAAGACAAGCGCCGCATGGCGCGCGCCGTCGCTGCCAAGGGATCCGAACTCGGCCATCGCGCTCTCCGCCCAGACGATCAGGTCCGGCTTCGCGGCGACCGCCGTGCCGAGCAGGCGTCCAAACGCCTCGTAGGGGTCCTGTCGACGGTCCTCGCGCGAAAAGACGCAGGGCGCATTGCGCTGGACGAGGGCCACCCGCACGGGGCACACCTCCCGCGAGGCACCACGCGGACGAACCGCCGAACGGCCGCCCAGGCAGAACAGAACGAGAATGGCGGCGAGGGGCGCCGCAGTCTCCAGCATCCGCCTCCATCGGCCGACGCCCCCCGGGCGCCACGGGTTCAGGCGACTGGCCACCCCCTCGCCCTCCGGGAGCATCTGCGCGAGCAGGCGACAGACCAACGTGGCGAAGACCCCGTTCAGCAGAACGACGAGGGCGCTCACGAGGTACACGCCGCCCAGACGCGCCGACGACGCGAACAGCGGAATCTGCCCCACGGCCGTGCCGAGGAAATTCCAGGCGAATCCCGTGAACAGCCAGCTCCGCAGCCATTCGACGCCCGCCCAGAGAATCGGCTCCACCGCCAGCGCCCATTTCCCGAGGCGCCGCCACGCGCGGGCACTCAGCCAACCGAAAAGCGCGAAGTAGCCGGCGCAGAGGGCCGCAAGCCCGATCCAGCCCAGGACGACAAGCGGCAGCGGCCCGTTGTTCTTCGAGATCGCCGGCATCCACGAAAGAGTCCCGAACCAGAAGAGGAAACCGCTCAACAGCCAAAGCCGCGCGGACTTCCCCGGCCGGCACAGACGCGACACCACCAGCATCGGCGCCAGCGCGAAGGCAATCGCGCACGTCTCGCCCATGGGCGGAAACACCGCCCACAGAAGCAGGGCCGAGAGGAGGACGGGAATAAAAGGAAGGAACTTTCGCATGGCGGCGCTCCGGAATCAGGCGAGTTCAAGCCAGACGCGGAGCAGTTCGCTCGCGCTCCAGGCCTGGGCCCGGCACCCCTTCTGCGCGTGCGGCGCATCGCCGTCCGCGATCTCGGAGATGTGGCACACACAGCCCGCGTTGAGGTTCTCGACGGCGGAGGCGAGCAGGGAACGCGCCACCTCCTTCGAGGCAAGCCCCGTCTTCACGAGCGCCTCCGCATAGAGCGGGAACGGCCAGGCCCACACCGTGCCGTTGTGGTAGGCGGGCTTGCGCGAGGTGTCCTCGTCGCCCGCGTACACGCCGCGGTAGCGCTCGTCGTCTGCTGCGAGCGACCGCACGCCGCCCGGCACGACGAGTCGCCCGCAGGCGCGCACGATAGAACGCCCGAGGGCGGTCACGTCGATGGAGGCGACGCCCTCCAGTGCCCCGAGCGAAAGCACAAAGAGCTGGTTCGGGCGCACGCCCCAGTCGGGACGCGCCTGCGCGGCCGGTTCGCCGTTCGGCGCGTCGAGGCAGTCCGCGAGGCCGTCACGTTCGCCCGGGTGGGCAAAGTACCGAACGAGGGACGCGGCGGCCCGATCCGCAAGATCGTTCCACCGCCGGCCGCCCAGGTAGCGCAGCGCGGCGATCCACAGCGCCTGAATCTCCACGGGATAACCCATGCGCGGCGTGCAGGCGGGGTAGTTCGTATCCATCCACGTGAAATGCGACGGCGACCACACGAGCCCCGACGCGGCATCGACGCGGATACCGTTCGGCGTGCCCTTCAGATAGTTCTCGACGATGGACTCGGCGACGGGGCGGAACTTCTCCGCCCGCGTCCCCAGCACGGCGAGCGTGCGGATGAACCAGAGCGGCGCGTCCACCGTGTCGCGGTTGCCGGCCGTCTCGCCGTAGATGATGTTCGGCAGCGTGCCGTTCTCCTCGAAGCGGGCGAACGCCTCGACGATGGCGAGCGCCTCCGCGTCGAATCCGGCGGGAATCGCGCCCTGCAGGAAGATGAAAGTGTCGCGCCCCCAGTCAAAAAACCACGGGTAGCCCGCGATCACGGTCTTCACGTCGTCGCGCCGCACGATGAAAAGCCTGAGCGCCGCACGCAAAGCGTCTTCAAGGGGCAGCTCGGCAGCGGGCGAAGGCAACGCATCCGGAAGCCGAGCCGGAAGGCCGGCGGGGCGGGACGGGGAGACATACGCCGCCGAGAGGACCATCTCGTCCTCCACGGCGAACGCGCACGAGATCCAGCCGGGCGAGTAGAGATCGCCACAGCCATCCTGCCCGCGCGCGGCCTCCTCGGCGTGCGAGACGCAGTAGCTCCACGCGCCCTCAGGATGGAATTCTCCCCGCGAGACCGACATGGCCAGACGTTCCTCCCCATAGGGGGCGAACTCGAAACGCCGCCCGTCGAGCACGCGCGTGGCGTTCGCAAAGGCGTTCTCCACCGCGCCCTGCGCCTTCGTGGTGCCGTGGAAACTGCGCCACTCAAGGTCGGGGCGAAAGACGAGCGTGACGGGCGAGACGACATCCGCGTCTCCGGCGGGCCACCGCCGCACGACCAGCTTCGCCGTCCCCGAGCCATCTGGCATGAGCAGCAGGCGGAAGGAGAACTTCGCCACGCGGCCGAGGCCGCACGGCACGGCGAAGAGCCACTCCGCCGCACGGCCCGCGGGGTCCGCGCGGACGGACTCGATGCAGTCCGCATTGATCTCGCGCGAATACCCCTCGTGCTGAAGCCAGCAGCGGCAGCGCGTCCAGAGCGCCAGGCGGTCCGCAGGGACGCGCGGATTCGGATTCACCGCGAAGAGCGCATCATACTGGCTGCGCACCTCGCCCCAGGCGAGCTTGACCCGGCTCGCCGAGCCGGCGCCATCCGAAAGCACCGTCTCAAGCAGGCCCCCCGCGCCGGGATCGAGCAGGTTACGGCGAATCTCCGCGCCGGAATACACCAGCTTCACCCGCGCCTGCTCGGCGGGCGGCAACAGCAGAACCCGCGCCGTGCGGCGCACCACGCCGTCCGGCGCGTAGACGGAAATCACGAGGTCCCGCGCCTCGGCCCGCGTCCCGTCGCCCGCGTAGGCCGGCAGGGCAAGCACGGCGGCCTGGCCCACGCCGCGCGCCACGGCGAGCGTGCGCACGCCATCGTTCACGCGCACGCGGAACGGATGCGGCGCCGTCACGCGCAGCGCGCAGCCGGCGGGGATGCAGACTTCGCGCCGGCAGTCCTCGGGATAGGTCCAGTCCACGCAGGGCATTGCGACGCGGGGCGCGGGTGGCGGGGCGGCGGGCGAATCGACGGTGCAATGGGAGAGCACGCGAACCTCTCCGGGGTTGAGCCAGAGGCCGTTCTCGGCGTGGACGCGACGCGCGAGCAGAAGATCGAGCGGGTCGCTCGAAGACGGAAACGCCGCATCGTCCCACTGCGTCGAAACGCCCGCGCCGCAGTCGAGGTTCGCGAGAATGAGCGTCGAACCGCGCACGACGGCGAGGAAGTTGCCCGCCCCGCGCGCGACGAGCCGAATCGGGGCGTTGCCCGCGAAGTCGGGATGGCTGGAGATCAGGCGGTTCAGGTCGGCGATGAACGCGACCAGATTGTCGGACGCGCCCCAGTTGAGGTCGTTCCTGCCGTGGACGTCGATCTTCTCGGTGGCGTACCACTCCACGCCGTTCGCAATGCCCCACGCGCCCTGATGGGAGAGCAGCGCGGCCAGCGCCACGCGCAAGCGCGCCCAGGCGTGGCCGTGCTTCGCGAGGCGGTCGTTGTCGTGGGTCTCGGCGAAGTGGACGAGCGCGCCGCGAGTGCGGGCGCGGTCGATCGCGCCGGGCAGATACCACTCGAAGGCGCCGCGGTCGTAGGTCTGGAAAATCTCCGAATAGGCCCAGTCGAGCCCCGCGCGGCCGAGGAGCGCGTCGGTCACCTCGATCTTGCCGCCGAGGCCTTCGAGCATGAAGACCGTGTCGGGATATTCCTCGCGCACGCGCGCGACAATATACTTCCAGGTCGCCTCGGGGATCATGTAGCCGGCGTCGCAGCGAAAGCCGTCCACGCCGTTGCGCACCCAGAAGAGGAAGACCTCGGCCATGTAGGCGCGCAGTTCGGGGTGGGAGTAGTCGAGCTCGACGAGGTCGGCCCACGTGACGCCCCAGGCGCCGGGTGAGATGAACGTGCCGTCCGCCGCGCGGCGGAACCAGTCGGGATGGTGCGTCTGGAGCGTCGAGGCCCAGCCCGTGTGATTCGCGGGGAGGTCGATGAAAAGCCGCCCGCCACGCGCGTGCACGGCGCCGATCAGCTCGCGGAACTGGTCGAGCGGCGTCGCGCGCGGGTCGAATTCCGCCATCGCGGGGTCCACGCTGAAGAAGTCCGTCGCGGCGAACGGGCAGCCATACTCGCCCATCACCGCGTAGGTCGTGGGCACCGGGAAGACGGGAAGCGTCTGGATGATCCGAAAGCCCATCGTGCCCATGATGACGTCGAGGCGGCGGACGACTTCGCGGAAGGACCCGAACTGGCGCGGGAAGACGGTGTAGATGGAATTGCCGCCGCGCGTCTCGGCCGGCTCGACCTTCACCGCGAGGTTGTCGCCCGCCGGCCATTCGGGGCTGGAGGCACCCTCGGGGAAGAAGCAGCACTTGCCGTGGAAGACGCCGACCTCGGCGAGGGGCAGCGCGACCCGCCAGTGGCCCGGCGCCGCCTCCGTCATCGGCACGTCGCGCCACTGCCGTTCGAGCGGCGTCACGCCCCGGTCGTTCCACTCGATCGTCTCGCGCCGCGCGATGGCCGCGCCGCCGACCTCCGTGCGGAACACGGCGCGTCCCGCGCGCGGCGCGGCGAGCCTCAGCGAAACCTCGAACACGTCGCCCACCCACCGGAGGTGACACGACCCCGGCGCCGGAACCTGCTGCATCACGTCACCCCTGTCCATCATCGTGGAAGCTCCGCCGCCGCCGGAATCTCGCGTTCCTCGCAGCTCCAGACCGAGACCTTCACGCCGGCCTCGGCGAAGACCCGCCGCGCCACCTCAAGGCGCGCGGGGGAGAGCTTGCAGGCGATCACCACCGCGTCCGCGCGCAGCATCTTCAATATCTCCTTCGCCTGGGCCAGCGTGCCGTAGATGCGCTGCCCCCCGATGCGAAGCCCCCGCAGCAGCACGTCGTCGTCAAGCAGCCCCACGACGATCCGCGTATCCCGCGCGGCGGACCTCACCAGCTCGCGGTGGAACATGCCGTAGCGCAGCCCCGCGCCATAGACGACGATGCGGCTCGTCGCCGGACTATCCGCCAGCCGCCCGCGGGCCAGCGCGTAGAACAGGTCGCGGAGCACGGGTCGCACCAGGCGGACGCCCGCAAGGGCCAGAACCGAAAGCGCGAAGTCGAGCGCGCAGAACGCCATCAGCCTGCTGTGCGGGTAGCCGAGCAGAACGACGGCCGCGGCCCCAACCGCGGTCCCCACGAAACAGGCCGTCACGAGGCGCACGTAGTTCGAAACGACCGCGCGCGACCAGACCGTCGAATACGTGCGGAAGAGGATCAGGCTGAAGAAGACGGGCACCACGCAGAGGGGCAGGCCCGTGTGGAACAGATGCATGTTGACGCGCTGGCCCAGCATGAGCACGGTGACCAGGCACACGAGAACCAGCATCACGCCGTCCACCGTCATGTAGAACGGAATCGCCAGCATCCGGCGGCGACGGCGGCTCTCCGTCGCACGGTCGTGCGCCATCGCGTTCAGCAGGCTCGCCGCGTCCCAGAGCTCGATGCGCCGCATGTCGCGCACCACGATCACCGCCGCCACCACGAAGGCGACGATGAAGAACCCCGCCGCGCGGTCGCGGAGCGCGAGCCCGCCGAACGCGACGGCGATGAAGAAAAGCGCGAGGCCGTAGAGCATGCCGGCCGCCTTGCGCTGGGAGACGAACTGGCGGAGGAACCGGTGGTGGAGGTGGTCCGTATCGGCCTGCATCACGTGCGAGTTGCCGGGATCGACCCCCTTCTCCTCGCGCTTGATCACCGCGCGCAGCGTCCGCCGCAGAATCGCGAGCGCCGTGTCGAAGATCGGCACGCCCATTGCGAGAATCGGCACGCCCAGCGAGACGAAGAGCGAATCGCCCGACTTCATGCAGAGCGCCAGCGTCGAGAGGAAGAAGCCGATGAACATCGACCCCGTGTCGCCCAGGAACACGCTCGCGGGGTGGAAGTTGTAGCGCAGGAAGGCCAGGCACGCGCCCGCGAAGACGAAGTAGACGAGCGTCGCCTGCGGGTAGCCGATGAAGAAGAGCGCGCCGCCCATGCCGACCGCGGAGATGAGGGCCAGCCCCGTCGCGAGGCCGTCGAGCCCGTCGATGAGGTTGAAGGCGTTGATCGCGCCCACGATCCAGAAGACCGTGCAGAGGCAGTCGAGCGCCGGGAGGACCTTCATCCACGCGCTGAGCATCGGAATCGTGTGGAACCCCATGCCGCACCAGCAGAACACGCCGAGGGCCACGCCGATCTGCCCGGCCAGCTTCACCAGCGGCGGCAGGCCGAACCTGTCGTCGAGCAGCCCCACCACCACCAGCGCGCCGGCCAGAAGCATCATCCGCAAAACGACGGCGTTCGAGAAGCTGGGCGAGACCTCGCGCCCCGTGAGCAGAATGTAGCCCAACAGCGTGAGGGCCGTCGCGAGGAAGATCGCGAGCCCCCCCGAACGCGGAATCGGCGTCTTGTTGATGCGGCGGGCGGACGGCTGATCGACCATGCCGCATCTGCGCGCGAGCTCCCGGCAGGCCGGCGTCAGCACGTAGGCCAGCAGAAAGGAGGCGATGGCGAGGCCCCACCACGGGGCCGTCTTCACCAAGACCTGCGTCAGATTCTGGAAGAAGAGCGTCATGGCAGTTTCTCCGCGAGTTTGAGGAGGAAGCTCTCAAGCGCGGCCCGGTCCAGGGGGTTCTCAAGCGAGAACCCGTCCGCGCCCGAGGCCGACACGGTGACCATCACCCAGCGGTCGATGCGGTTCAGCACGGAGCGGTCCCAGGTGTCCACGAGAATGCGGCGGACATGGGAGGCGGTGTGCACGCCTGCCTGGTTGAAGAAGGTGTACGAGAGCACCGTCGAGGGCGCGCGCGGACTCTCCAGGCGGATCGCGTGGAACGGGCGGCCACCGATGTCGAGGTCCTGCGGGTCGCGCATGAGAAAGCCCTGCGCCGGCATGCAGAGCTCGGGGCGGTGCAGCGAACTCTTGGAGGTGCCACCGACGACGGCGGAGACGAGGAAGCTCGCCCGCGGCGTCGCGTAGACGCGCTTGGTGATGCGCGTGTCGGCCGGCAGAATCGTCCGCTCACCGAGCGAATTCCCTTCGAGGGCGCCGCCGCAGGCCGGGCACCCCCCCTCGCGCCCCTTCTCCAGCTGCGAGCGGACGTAGAGCGCCGAGCACTGCTCGTTCTGGCAGTAGAACACCTCTTCGACCTGACACCCCTCCAGCGCCTCCGGCAGGGCGAAGCTCGGCGGCTCCGTGATCGTCGAGCGCGGCGTGAGCCCCTGGAAGATGAACGCGGGGGCGAGCAGCGCCATGGCGAGCCAGGGGACGACGCGGCCGCGCAGCGTGGGCGCGGGGGGCGGGAGAGGGGCCTCCTCCTCCGTCCGCCGCGCCGCACGCACGGCGAGGCGGTCGATCAGCCCCCCGCAGGCGACCATCAGTGCAATGGCCACGGCGAAGACGATGTAACCCGAATAGTCGTGGTAGAACCCCAGCGCGAAGTCCGCGTTGGCCACGGCGGCGACGCAGCAGATCGTGAGGATGCGCGTGATGTTGCCGAGCACGGCGAGGGGCACCGAACAGGCGAACAGCACGCCGCGCCGCAGCCAGGTCGGCTGCGTGAACCAGGCGTAGGCCGCCGTCAGCGCCATCAGCGCGAAGATCGACCGCATCCCCGAGCACGGCGCGGCCACGTCAACCGAGAACGGATGCGCCCCCTGCGAGATGATCGCGGTTCCCTGCTGCACGACGTCCAGCCCGAACCCCTTCAGCAGGACGAGCGCCGTGCCGCTCGCGAAAAGACGCAGGTGGATCGTCACCGCGTCGAGAAAGGTCGCGAGCGGAACCGTGAAGAGAAGGAAGAGGGCGGGAAAGATGAAGAGACGCGCGAACCGCCACCCGAAGAAGGCCCAAGGCACCGTGATGCACAACCCGATGAAGCCCAGCTGCTCGAAGCGGATCTGAAGGCCGCGGGTGCCCAGCAGGGCCAGCAGCAGGCAGGGCACGCACGCGACTAGCCCCCAGCCGGAGGGCGCGCCCAGGTTCCGCTTCAGCTCCTGCCGCTCGCTCCAGAGCACGTAGAGGGAGAACGGCAGCACAAGCCACCCGTGCGACAGGTCCTCCAGCTCATCGCTGAAGAGCCCCGTCACGCGAACGAACATCGCGGAGAAGCCAAAGAGCGCGCATCCGACGGTGATCAGAAGCGCCACGAAACGGCCGGACTGGAGATAGTTCCGCATGAAGACCTCGGTCAGTTGTTCAAAACGTCGAAGACGGCACGGCAGTAGATGCCCGAGGGGCACGAGCGATCCCGCCCCTCAAGCAGCATCTCCCCGCTTTCCACGCGCCGCGCCGAGGGGAACGCCTGGGCGATGATGTTCTCGGCCACGCGGCACGACAGCCCCGGCGTATGGGAGGAGAAGAGGATGAAGAGCGGTGTTTCGGAAAGGACACCCCGCACGAGGTCGATCGTCTCCTTGAGGTCCCGCTCGATCTTGTAGGTTTCGCCGTTCGCGCCGCGCCCGAACGTGGGCGGGTCGAAGATGACGGCGTCGTATCGCCGTTCCCGGCGAATCTCGCGGCGGAGGAACTTGTGCACGTCGTCCGTGATCCAGCGGATCGGGTGGTCCTGCAGCCCGTTCAACGCCGCGTTGTCGCGCGCCCACTGCACCATGCCCTTCGAGGCGTCGAGGTGGCAGACCTCCGCGCCGCCCAGCGCCGCCGCAAGGGACGATCCGCCCGAGTAGGCGAAGAGGTTCAGCACGCGCGGCCGGCAGGTAGCCGAAACGCGGCCGCCCACGGTCTCTCGAATCCAAGCCCACTGCGCGCGTTGTTCGGGGAAGATTCCCAAATGACCGAAGTCGGTGCCGGATAATTTGAACTTGATGCCCGCCGTCTCGATCGTCCATTCCTTCGGCAGGGCGCCCCGACCGTGCCAGTGGTTGCCGTCCTCGCGGTCGAACGCCGCCGTGGCACGTCCCCAGGCCGCCTCGTCGCGAGGCTGCCAGAGAGCCTGCGAACAGGGCCGCACGAGCGTGTATCTGCCAAAGCGCTCGAACTTGCGTCCGCCGCCCGAATCAATGAGTTCGTAGTCCTCCATCATGGACGTATATTATACCTTATATTAGACCTCCATTCAAGCGCTGGCGATTTTTGGGGTATCTACCCCCGTTGCGGAGGCCGTTTCCGCCCCCGTCCGATCGCCCCCTCCTGCGGCCCCCCTTGCCACCTCATCCCGATGAGCCGACCCGAGTTGTGCCGATGAGCCGACCCGAGTTATGCCGATGACCGACCCCGAGTTATGCCGATGACCGACCCCGAGTTA
>JBJEWG010000055.1:0-18797 GCA_051884935.1 Kiritimatiellia bacterium
CGACCTTTCCAAGTGCGTGATGTGCCGCCGCTGCGAGACGGTGTGCAACAAGGTCCAGACCGTGGGCGCCCTCACGGGCAACGGCCGCGGCTTCAGCGCCAAGGTCGGCACGGCCTCGATGATCCCGCTTGCGGATTCGAGCTGCACGTTCTGCGGCCAGTGCGTCAACGTGTGCCCCGTCGGCGCGATCGTCGGCGTGAGCTACGTGAAGGACGTGTGGAAGGCCATCAACGACCCCACGAAGACCGTGATCGTCCAGACGGCCCCCGCCGTCCGCGTCGCCATCGGCCAGGAGTATGGCTTCAAGGTGGGCGAGTCCGTCACGGGCAAGCTCGTGGCCGGCCTCCGCCGCCTCGGCTTCGACAAGGTGTTCGACACGGACTTCTCCGCCGACCTCACCATCATGGAGGAGGGCCACGAGCTCGTCGAGCGCGTCAAGGCCGGCAAGAACCTCCCGATCCTCACGTCCTGCTGCCCGGGCTGGATCAACTTCCTCGAACACAACTACCCGGACCTGCTGGACATCCCGTCGAGCTGTAAGAGCCCGCAGCAGATGTTCGGCGCGATTGCCAAGACCTACTACGCCGAGAAGATCGGCGTGAAGCCGCAGGACCTCGTGGTCGTCTCCGTGATGCCGTGCCAGGCGAAGAAGTACGAGGCCGCGCGCCCCGAGTTCGCCCCGAACGGCGTGTGGGACGTCGATTACGTCGTCACGACCCGCGAGCTGGCCGCGATGCTCCACGAGGCGGGCGTCAACCTCGCCAACCTTGAGGACGAGGAGTACGACAGCCCGCTCGGCGAGTCCACCGGCGCCGGCGTCATCTTCGGCGTCACGGGCGGCGTGCTGGAGGCGGCGCTCCGCAGCGTCCACACGATGCTCACGGGCGAGAACCTCGCCGGCGACGCGATCAACTTCCGCGCGGTGCGCGGCCTCGACGGCGTGAAGGAGGCGAAGGTCGAAGTCGCCCCCGGCATGACGGTCAACGTCGCCATCGCCTCGGGCCTCGGCAACGCCCGCAAGGTGCTCGACATGGTTCGCGCCGACCGCAACCGCTTCCAGGCCATCGAGATCATGGCCTGCCCCGGCGGCTGCATCAACGGTGGCGGCCAGCCCTACATCCACGAGGACCGCAAGGGTACGCTTGAGCGTCGCATGGAGGGCCTCTACGCCGAGGACGCCGGCAAGCCGGTCCGCCTCTCGCACGAGAACCCCGACATCAAGAAGCTCTACGACGAGTTCCTCGGCGAGCCGGGTTCGGAGAAGGCGCATCACCTGCTCCACACGGTCTACCACAACAATCCGCGCGCCTGATTCCAGGCGAACGGCCATGGAATGAACGGAATCGCTCTCGGTTTGAAGAGGCTGGGGGCGATTCCGTTTTTTAAGTCGAACAAACGAAACGAGCAAGAGGAGGAGACATGATTGGTGCAGTCTTTGCCGCAGCGGCGATGATGACGACCTGGGGGGAGAAGGTCACGTCCGACAACGTCTGGCGGGAGTATCCGCGACCGCAGATGGTGCGCGCGAACTGGCAGAACCTGAACGGGGACTGGGACTGGGCCGTGACGTCCGTCACGAACACGCCCGGCCGCCCGACGAAGTGGGAGGGCAAGATCCGCGTGCCGTATGCGATCGAGTCCAGGCTTTCCGGCGTGGGGCGCCTGATCCAGCCGGACGAGTTCCTGTGGTACACCCGCACGATCACCTGCAATCCCCGGAAGGGCGTGCGCACCCTCCTGCACTTCGGCGGCGTCGATTTCCGCACGATGGTCTTCATCGGCCACACCGAGGTGACGGACGTGCCGCACGAGGGCGGGCAGAATCCGTTCACGATCGACATCACTCCCTACGTCAAGCCCGGTGCGAACGAGCTGACCATCTGCGTGTGGGACCCCACGCAGGACTTCGTGAACTCCCGCGGCAAGCAGTGCTTCAATCCGGGGGGCTGCTTCTACACGCGCGTCTCCGGCATCTGGCAGACCGTGTGGATGGAGGAGGTGCCCGAGACCTACATCGAGAGCTACCGCGTCACGCCGGACATCGACCGGGGTGAGGTGGCGTTCACCTTCAAGCCCGTCGGCGAGGAGCCTGACGAGGACATCAAGATCGAAGTCTTCGACGCGGAGGGCCAGAAGGTCGCCTCCGGCAAGGCGGATGCGACGAGGAGCCTCGTCGTCAAGATGCCGAAGGACTTCAAGCTCTGGAGCCCCGAGTCGCCGTACCTCTACACCTTCAAGGCGAAGTTCGAGCGCGACGCCTTCGAGGGCTACTTCGGCATGCGCAAGTTCGCGAAGCAGAAGGACAAGGACGGCTACCTGCGCTTCTTCCTGAACAACAAGCCGTACTTCATCCTCGGCACGCTGGACCAGGGCTGGTGGCCGGATGGCTTGCTCACGCCGCCCTCCGAGGAGGCGATGGCGTTCGACATCAAGACGCTGAAGGACTGCGGCTTCAACATGATGCGCAAGCACATCAAGGTCGAGCCGCTGCGCTACTACGCGCTCTGCGACAAGATGGGCATTCTCGTGTTGCAGGATATGCCGAGCGGCAGCGACGACTCGAATGACCCCATGCGCGTGGAGGCGGTCAAGCGCTACGGCCTCTACCGCGAAGAGCTTCGGCAGATGATGGACACCCTCTACAACGCGCCCTCCATCGTCATGTGGGTGCCCTACAACGAGGGCTGGACGCAGCCGGGCCAGTTCCTCACGCACTCGACGCTCGACTTCGTCCGCCGCTACGACCCCACCCGCCTGGTGAACGGCCCCTCCGGCTGCTGGGACTGGGAGGGCGGCCACCTTCTGCCCGAAGGCTGGGCGTGGGAGAAGCGCGTGCTCACCCAACACCTGCCCGCCGGCGTGTGCGAGGCTTCCGATGCCGTCGACATGCACCTCTACCGCGGCCCGACGATGTTCGCGGTCAACGACCGCCGCGTGTCGTTCCTCGGCGAGTTCGGCGGCCTCGGCCATCCCGTCGAGGGGCACCTCTGGAAGGAGGCGAAGGGCAGCTGGGGGTACGGCGGCATCGAGGATACGAAGACGCGCGAGGGGCTTGAAAAGACCTACCTGGACCTGATGAAGAAGGTCGAGGAACTCGCCGCCAAGGGCCTCGGCGGCAGCGTCTACACCCAGACGACGGACGTGGAGGTCGAGATCAACGGCCTTCTCACCTACGACCGCAAGGTGCTCAAGTACAATCCCGAGGTCCTTCGGAAGGCCCACGACGCCATCCGCGCGCGTGTCGAATCCCGCTAGCGCGAACCAGACCTGCGGTGGGCGGTCGAAAACCGCCATCGCCGTCCTCTATATAAGGAATAGGGGCCTCGCACGAACCGTGCGGGGCCTCTTTCCTTGAACGCCGGGCGGTGTGTCGAATTGACACACTTTCCGTCAGATTGTGTCGTTTTGACCCAGCGGGGCCTCCTCGCCGACATCCTGCCGAGTTGTTGCCCAGCACCCTGCCGGAGGGTCGCGCCACCCTCGGCCTTAGGGTCGCGCTACCCTCCTGCAGGGTGTTGCGCATCAGACCGCCGGGGTCCTGTGCATCGGACCGCAGGGGGGGCGGTGCAGATGGCCGCCCCCGAGCCCTGCGGACGATTCGGCTCTTGTTTGGACGGCTGTTCAGTGGCTTGATTCATGCTCCGTCCCTCGCGCGCGCGTCCTTATATATAAGGCGAAATATCGGCGGGGGTATGGTGGATGGTGGGGAAGAGCGGGGATGAGGCGGATTTTCGGTCAGCTGTCGGATGGTTGTGCGTATTTTCGATTCGCTCTTGACGGCAGCGTGCAAATGTGAGATACTGCGAGTTTTTGGATAGCCTAGATGGTCTAGGCGGAAAGAGGAGAAGGCATGAATCTGAGGGTTGGTTTGTCGGTTGTCGCGCTCGGGGTTGCGCTGAGCGCGTCCGCGGCGTTGACGGTCGCGAAGTTCTCGGGCACGGTCTATGCGCCCGGGCAGGTCGAGGTGACGTGCAACGCCGCGTCGGCGGATCGGCTGTTGTGGTGCGCGTGGGGCGACAGGGACTACGGCGAAACCTTCGCCGCCTGGCCGCACAACGAGTCCCTCGGGACGGTGGCCGCCGGGGCGACGCAGGCGACGTACACGCTGCCGGAGCCGTCCCAGTCGGCGCAGTGCGCGCGCCTCTTTTTCTTCGACGGCCGACTTTCGGCCCCGCTCGGCTATCTGCGGGCGGACGGCACGCAGTGCATCGACACGGGCTATCGACCGAACGCGGGGACTGCCGCGACGATCGACTTCATGCCCACGAAGACGCATTGGAACCAGCAGCGTCCGTTCGGCTCGGAGACGAGCGACGCCGGCTACCTGACGTTCTCCACCTACATGAACGGCTTCGACTACAACGGCGCCTCGTGCTGGGCCTGGGGGTGCAGGAACGGAACCGGCAACTGGAGGGGGACGATCATCCGCGTCGAGCTCATCCCGCACCGCACGCAGATCACGCTCGACAACTTCGGCGGCGTCTTCCAGATCGTCAATAGCTGGACGAACTTCACGGAGGCGCTTGACGTCGCCGTCACCGCGGCCAACCGCACGGGCACGGCCCTCTTCCCCCTCGCGATCTTCGCCGCCCGGTCGGGCGAGACGACCTACGTCAACAAGCTGACGGGCTTCTTCTACGAGCTCGCGGTCAGCGAGTCGAACACGCTCGTGCGGACCTACCGGCCCTACCTGAACGCTGGCGTCGCCGGCGCGCGGGAGACGGTGAACGGCACCTTCCACGGGAACGCGGGCACCGGCGCCTTCTACGCGGGCGGCCTCGCGGGGGCCGCCGCGCTGGAGGCGAGCGCGGCGATCGACCTCGCGAACCTGCGCACGACGGACGTCTTCGCGGACGTCGATTTCTGGATGCGCGGCATGGCGGTCGATGCGAACGGCAACAAGATTCTCGACAACAACGAGCTCGTCGATTCCCTCAACCGCCGGACGTTCGCGACGACGGTGTTTGCCCCGGAGGGGCACCGCCCCGTCATCTCGAACGAGTTCGTCCGCCTGCCGGGGCGCAACGTCGAACGCCGGATGCAGACGCTCTGGTTCCCGCAGGACCGCGTCTTCGGCGACTCGGCCCGGACGAACGGCACGCTCTACCCCTGTTCGGTCAGGCTGCCCCGCTTCATCGACTACACGAACCACTGGTCCTGCGTGCTGCGCTTCCGCCCCGACTTCGGCCGCACGAAGATCCAGACGACCAGCGAGTGGCTGCTGAACCTCGGCCACACCGGGAAGATGGGCCTGCTGTTCGGCCTTTCCGGAGGGGACGGCAAGAGCTGGAAGTACGTGTCGCTGTACACGGGCAGCAAGGGGTTGTCGCCGATGTACTACAACAACGGCAAAGACGACTGGAATGAATCCAAGAGCCGCAGAGGCTGCAACGTGCAGATGATGGTCACGAATGGCTGGACGGACGTGGGGCTTTCGGCGGACGGGCAGAAGCTGACCGTCATCGTGATGCGCGACGGCGCCAAGCTGAGCGATATGGACGGACTGCTGCAGAAGAACACCTACACGATTTCGAGCGAGGTCAGCCTGGCCCCCGACCCGACGGCTGACGTGCTGCTCGGCACGGAGTCCCTCTCCAGCAGGCCGCTCCCGCACCCGGCGGTGAACCCCTCCGCGGCGAACAACGAATACAAGCTCTTCCAGGGCAGCCTCCAGCAGTTCGCGATGTGGAAGCGGTCGATGAACGAGGCGGAGCTGCTGATGGCGATGGGGTACCCGCGTCAGGACGTCTGGCGCGTGGGCGTGGAGGACGGTGAGGTCAAGGAGTTCTCGGGGGATGAGCCGGAGGGCGGCCTCGCGGTTGACGGCGAGTCCTGGCCCGTACCGCAGGCGATCGCCTCCGGCGCGCGCGTGACGCTGAACTTCCCGCTCGCGGCGAACTGGGACGACCGCGCGTCGCAGATCGTGCGCCTGAAGGCGGCGGAGACGTCGGCGGACGGTTTGTTCGGCGCCACGCTCAACGGCGTCGGCCTGGGCTCGAAGGTCGTGCGCGCCGGGAACTGGGGGCGGTGGTTCGTCGATGCGAGCCTGCTGCGCGCCGGGACGAACACGCTCGTCTTCACGCGCCTCGACGCGGGCACGGCGCCGTTCCGGATGGACGTCGCGGCCATGGGCGGCGGCTGGCAGGTGGGGTTGCTGGACAACGGCTACCGCGACTTCGCGCACGAGACCTATGGCCAGATCAACTACTATGTGAGCGACGGCAATATGCGCGACGTGAGGCGCGTGCTCCTCGGCGCGCGCTATCCAAGTAACGCGATGCGCTTCCACTCGTACATGCCGCGGGAGCTCGCCCGCCGCTACGACTGGACCTTCCGGTTCAGGACCAAGGGGCAGATCTACGGCCATTCGCGTCTGGCCATCGACCTCAACGGCGTGAACGTCTTCGACAGGATCGTCAAGGTGGATACGGACTATGAGATCCCGATCGCGTCCGCGGACCTCCCGTCGGGCGAGAACATCATCTCGCTCCGCAATCTGGATACGCTGACCCATGCCGGGACCAACGCGGATCCCCAGAGGTATATCGGGTTCGACTATTTCCAGCTGGATCCCAGCCGTCCGGCGGCGGGGAGCCTGATGATTCTGCGCTGATGTCCATCGTGTGGTCCGCCGTGGCGCTGGTTGCGCTCTTCTGCCTGTCGGCGTTCTTCTCCGGCTCCGAGACGATCCTCTTCACGCTCACGGGCGTGCAGCGGGCGCGCATCCGCGCGCGGAACCCGCGTGCGGACCGGTGGATCGCCTCGTGCGTGGAGGACTCCGCCGCGCTGCTCTCCACGCTGCTGGTGGGGAACACGTTCGTCAACTTCGCGATCGCGACGCTCTCCTACAAGCTGTTCGTGGAGGCGTTCCCGGAGTGGGGCGGGTTCGCGGCGGTGCCGGCGACGACGCTTGTGCTGCTGCTCTTCGGGGAGATCACGCCGAAGCGCCTCGCGCTGAAGTACGCGGAGCGTCTGGCGCCCGTCTGCGCGCCGCTGCTGCTCTTCTGGCGGGCGGTGCTCACGCCGTTCAACCAGGTGTTCGCGCTGGCCTCCCGCGCCTTCGCGCCGGCGCTGAAGCGGGAACGCCGGGCGCTCTCGGACGCGGAGCTGGTGTCGGTGGTCGAGGCGGCGGCGGAGAAGGGGGAGTTCGCCGCGGCGGACGCCGAGATGATCGAGGGGGTGCTGAGGCTTTCCGAGCTGCACGCGAACGACGAGATGACGCCGCGCGTGGATATCGAGGGGCTGGACTCCGACCGGCCGGAGGAGGTGCGAAAGGAGACGCTCGCGCACGCGCGCCACGCCTTCCTGCCGGTCTTCCGCCGCACGCCGGACGTGATCGAGGGCGTCATCGACGTCCGCACGGGACGAATCGAGGACGCGCTGTTCGTGCCGGAGCAGATCACGCTCGACGATCTGCTCGTCGTCTTCCGCCGGAGCGGGAAGCCGCTCGCGGTGGTGCTGGACGAATATGGCGGCACGGCGGGCATCATCACGCCGAACGACGTGCTGGAGATCATCGTGGGGCCCTCCGTCTTCGCGCGCCCGGACGACGAGCCCTCGATCCGCGCGGTCGGCCGGAACGCCTGGCTCATCGACGGCCGCGCGAGCCTGGACGAGATCAACCGCGAGCTCGGCATCGAGCTGGAGGCGGAGGACGCGGACCGCCTGGCGGGCTGGGTGGCGTTCCACGCCGAGCGGATCCCGCACGTGGGGCAGCAGATCGAGGCCGACGGCTGCCGCGCGACGGTGCTCAGGCGGCGGCGGCGGCGCGTGGTGCAGGTGCGCCTCGAAGTCGTCGAATACCCGGCGGTGGATACGGACGAGGAACTGCTCGCGGAGACGGACGAGGCGGTCGAGCGGACGGAGGAGGACGCATGACGGGGGTGCTTCTTCTCGTGGCGGCGCTCGTCGTCGCGCTCGCGCTCGCGGCCTTCTGCGCCGGCGCGGAGACGGGCTTCACGTCCGTGAGCCGCGGGCGGATTCTGCACATGGCCCGCGAGGGCAGCGCGGCGGCGAAGATCGTCCACGCGGCGCTCTCGGACCTCTCCTACACGCTGACGGCGCTGCTGGTGGGGAACAATCTGGGGAGCGTGCTGTTCTCGTCGGCGAGCGCGGCGCTCGCGACGCGGCTCTTCGCGGGGTCCGTCGCCGCGCAGGCGGTGTGGGGGTTCTGCGCGGCCTGCGTGATGCTGGCGCTCGGCGAGTTCCTGCCGAAGCTGCTCTGCTCGGCGCGTCCCCTGCGGCGCACGCTGCGCCTGGCGCCGGCGTTCCGCGTGTTCAACTGCCTCTTCGCGCCGCTGACCTCCCCCGCGATGGCGGTGACGGGCCTCTTCGCCCCGCGCGCGCGTTCGCGGGAACGGGTGACGCCGGACGAGCTGCTGCGCATCCTCCAGGACCGCAAGGACGGCGTGAGCCTGACGGACTTCGAGAGCGCGCTCATCGCGCGGATTCTCGTGCTGCGCGTGAAGGGGGTCCCCGTGACCGCCGAATCGCTCCTCTCGGCCATCGACGACGCCGACTGACGCGGGGCGACTTTCGGTGACAGACGCGCCGAGATGTGGTAGACTGGGGCCGTTGAAAGGAGCAGATATGAGAGTGCCGTTCAAATATGCCGCGCCGCGCGGCGTGTTGCGCCTGATCCTGATCGCGTTGTGCGCTGTCTGGGGAGGCGCCGCATACGCCGACCCGCCCGTCACGCTTTCTGGTACCTACACGGCGGAGAAGCTGATTACGGCGTCGAGCGACACGACGATCAACCTCAACGGCGTAACCTTCACCGACTGCCGTCTCAAGCTGGAAGGCGACGTGACCTTCACCCTCAACCTCGTGGACGGCACGCAGAACAGCTTCAGGAGCGAGAACCTCAACGTCTACTGCATCAAGGCGACGAAGGAATCCAACATCATCATCACCGGCGGCGGAACGCTGGATATCTACAGCAAGAAGAAGCTCAACGGCACCGAGGGACTGCTGACCTGCCGGAACCTGACGGTGGTCGGCGGCGACACGAAGGTGACGTTCGATAACGACAAGAGCGACACGCCCTGCATCTACCTAAAGGGGAACTACCTCCAGACGGGCGGCTCGATGAAGGTCGATTCGTCGAAGAAGAACTGCACGAACGAGCTGTGCGGTGTCTACTTCGACGAGGTGGGCACGTCGTTCACGATGGAGGGCGGCACGTTCAAGGCGGAGATGGGCGGCACGAAGTCGCGCGCCATCAGCCTCAAGAAGTCCGGCTTCGGGCGATTCAAGGGCGGCACCTGCAAGATGGAGTTCGAGGGGCCGCAGGCCCGCTTCGTGAACGGCGGCACGCTGACGTTCGAGGGTGGCGCGTTCGAGTTCACCACGAACATCACGTCCAAGATGACGAATTCCGTCTACCACCCACACACGCTGAGCGCCGTGAAGGCGGACTATTCGATCACGGTCACCGGGGGCGATTTCGAGGCCGATCTGCCGCTTGAAGGCAGCGAGGTGTTCACGACCGACTCCACGACGGGGACGTTCATCGACATCTCGGGCGGCACGTTCGACCTCGTGGCGGGCAACGACTGCATCCACGCGAGGGGCGACATCAACATCTCCGGCGGGCGCATCCGCGCCGTCTCGGTGGGCGACGACGCGCTCGACGCGAACGGCGGCCTGACGATCAGCGGGGGCGACATCCGCGCCTATGCGACGGCGGAGGGAACGCACGGGCTGGACGTCAACAAGGGGAAGACGCTCACGATCTGCGGCGGCGTCGTGATCGCGACGGACGGCGTCTCGGCCGAGCCCATCGGCTCGGGGTCCAGCACGGTCGGCAAGAAGTCGTTCGTGCAGCCGACCTTCTACGGCACGGTGCCCGCCGCCGACTTCGGGTCGAAGTATCTCGTCCTCGACGGCGCGACGAACGGCGTGGCGTTCACGGTGAAGCCGCGTCTGCCGGACTTCCCGGCGGGCTCGGTCTTCAACCTGCTCGTGAGTGTGCCCGGCCACTCGGCCTCCACGCCGGAGGGCAAGTCCGTGGCGGAGGCCTATTCGGACGCGAACAGCGCGACGCCCCTCGTCTTCGAGAAGAAGGCGCTGGTCGCGGACCACACGATCACGACGCGGGAGGGGGACGTGCTCACGATCCCGCCCTACTACGACCTCACGCCGGCGGCGGGGCGCACCAAGATGGTCACGCTCGCGCTGAACGCCCTCGCGGCGCCGCAGTACGCCGACCTGGCGACGGACGGCGTGGCGGCCATCACGGTGGAGGGCGACGCGGTGAACGTCTCCGTGCGGACCCTCGCGGGGCTGACGTACTGGCTGCGCAGGGCCGGATCGCCGGACGACGCGGCGGAGTGGGCGGACGCGGGGGCGGCGAGGCCCGGCGATGGCGCCGTGCAGACGCTCACGGTGCCGACGAACGGGGAGAAGGGGTTCTTCAAGGTGCGGGTGACGGACTAGCCGCCCGCCGGTGCATGCCATGGCCGCGCAGTCAGACACGGTTTCGCGCTACGAGTCGAAGTACATCATCCCACGGTCCCTCGTGGGGCCGATCCGCGACTTCATCCGCCCGTTCTGCGAGCCGGACCCCCACACGCGCGGCACGCCGCCCGAGTACGTGATCACCACGCTCCAGCTTGAGACGCCGGGCTACGCGCTCCACTTCGCGAAGGAGAACGAGATGGACGCCCGCTTC
Organism: Kiritimatiellia bacterium; assembly: GCA_051884935.1. Taxonomy (GTDB): domain Bacteria; phylum Verrucomicrobiota; class Kiritimatiellia; order RFP12; family UBA1067; genus RUG572. The sequence continues at coordinate 10,673 of JBJEWG010000055.1, forward strand.
AAGCTGCGGGTGCGCACCTACGGCGAGATCGGGTCCGCGCCCGTCTTCGCCGAGATCAAGGCGAAGTACGAGCGGACCATCGTGAAGGCGCGGGCCTGCGTGCCGTTCGAGGCGTGGACGAAGGAGCTGGTCTACGGCACGCGCGTGCCGCGCGTCTTCAGGAACGCGCGGCAGGAGATCGACTTCCTCACCTTCCGCCGCGTCGTGTGGGAGACGGGCGCCCGCCCCGAGACGCTGGTGCGCTACACGCGCGAATCCTACATCGGCGTGGTGGACGACTACGTGCGCGTGACGTTCGACCGCAGGCTTCAGTATCAGCGGACGGATTCCTGGACGGACTTCGGGCGCGGCGGTGTGTGGCGGGGCATGGACTCCGCCACGGCGCAGGGCTTCGGCCTGCCGTATTCCGGGGTCGTCCTTGAGATCAAGACCTACAACACGGTCCCCGCGTGGACGATCGAGCTCGTGAGGCGCTTCGACCTGTCGCGCAGCGGGAACTGCAAGTATTCGACGGCCATCTGGCGGGAGGGGGCGTTCACCGGCTATCCGCCGACGAACGCCGCGCAGCAGCAGGTCCTCTCGATGGCGGTGTGAGGGAAAGGTGCCGAGTTGAACACGAACGACTATCTTCAGATGTTTCTGGGCGGGGGGCAGGCGCTCACGCCGGCGGTGATTCTCGTCTCGATGGGGCTGTCGCTGCTGCTGTCGGTGCTGATGGCGGTGGTGTACCAGTTCTCCTTCCGGGGGTTTACGTATTCGCGGTCGTTCATCCAGTCGATGGTGCTGGGTGCGATCGTCACGTGCATGCTGATCATGGCCGTGGGCAACAACCTCGCGCGCGGGCTGGGCATCCTCGGCACGCTCACGATCATCCGCTTCCGCACGCCGGTGCGCGACCCGCGCGACGCGGTGTTTCTCTTCGCCTGCCTCGGCGCGGGCATCGCCTGCGGGGCGGGGGCCTACGTGGTCGCCGTCGCGGGGGGCCTCTTCTTCGCGGTGACGGCCTTTCTGCTCCACGTGCTGCCGTTCGCGAGCCGCCGCGACTACGAGGGGATGCTGCGCTTCTCGATGAAGAAGGGCGACGCGGGGCTGGAGGCGGAGCTTCAGGCCATCCTCGTGAGGTATTGCAGCTCCTACTGCCTGCTGGGCGTGAGCGACGCCGCGCAGGGGGAGGAGACCGAGTGTTCCTACCAGGTGCGCCTCATCGACCCCTCCTATCGGCGGGACCTCGTGGCGGAGCTCAAGAAGACGGGGCACTTCGCCTCGCCCGTGCTGCTGCTGCAGCGCAGCACGGTTGAACTGTAGGCGCCGGGACGAGGGGCGAGCATGGATAACGTCTACCAAAAGCCGAGACTTCGGCGGCCGCTGCGCCAGCTCGTGCGGTCCGGGGCGAGCGTCGTGTTTGGGCTGCTGGTGCTGGCCGCGTCGGCGCTGGTGCTGGTGTGGCTGTTCGGCCGCGAGCAGGAGGTGCGCTTCCACGGGATCGTGGACGCCGGGGCCGAGAACGTGGGTCCGGTCGAGTCGGCGCGCATCGTTTCGGTGGAGGTCGTCCCCGGGCAGACCGTCGCGGCGGGGGACGTGCTCGTGCGCTTCGACTCCACGGCGCGCCTGATGGAGCTCGCGCTCAACGAGGTCAAGATCCGCGAATGCGAACAGGGCGCGACGCGCTTCCGCACGGAGCTTCAGGACTCGGAGCGGCGCGGCCGGCAGCTTGTGCGGGAGGCCGACGTCGCCCTGGAGGAGTGCCGCATGGAGCGTCTGCGCGAGGAGGCGGAGCTGGCGGGCCTTGAGGCCGAGATCGCCCGCCTCACGCCGCTCGTGCGGCAGAAGCTCGTGAGCGAGCTCGAACTGACGGCCCTCCGCCCGAAGGCCGACGCGCTTCGGCGCACGGTTGGTGGCTACGAACCGCTGCTGGGGGCGCTGGCGAAGCGGCTCGAACAGGCCAAGGAGAATCTGAAGGAGATCCGCGGCCAGATCGCGGCGCTCGACGCGCGGTCCACCGAGACGAACGCGACGCTGCTTGCGGCGCTGAGGCGCTACGAGGACCTGCAGCGCACGGACGCCTCCGTGCTGAGGGCCCTCTCGAACGGCGTCGTCTCGCAGGTGTTCCGCCGCGCGGGCGACATCGTGCCGGAGGGTGAGGCCATCGTGCGCGTGGCGTCCGCGCCGGACGCGCGCACGGTGACGGGGATGCTGCCCTCCGATCTGCTGGATTCCGTCCACCCCGGCGACGAGCTCATCGTGAGCCGCGTGCTCATCGCGGGGCGCGGCACGCCGCCCGTGACGGTGACGGGCCGCGTGGAGACGGTCGATCCGGAGGTGCTGGACTTCTTCGACCCGATGAACAGCGCGCCGCGCGCCCCCGCGCGCGGCCGCAAGGTGCGCATCCGCCTGATGGGCGACGCCGCGGCCTTCATTCCCGGCGAGACGGTGCTGATCACGAGTGGCGGGGCGGGGGGCCTGGACTGGCTGTTCGAGGCGCGGAAGGGCGGTGGCCTGTGAGGCGCTGGCTGGCCGTCGGCGTCGGCCTTCTGCTGGCGTCCGCAGGCGCGGCGGCCCCGCGCGAGTGGACCTGGGAGGAGCTGGCGCGGCGCGCCGGCGAACGCTCGGACAAGGCGAAGATCGCCCTGCTGAAGTCCGCCGCGCGGCGCCAGAGCGTCGCCGAGGATCTGGCGTGGAAGGACCCCCAGCTGCGCCTGAGCCACGCCTGGGAGGATGCCCGCGACCGGAGGTATGCGGAGCCGCCGGCCAACGGCGACGGCGCGTCGGCGGTGATCGGGCTGCGCGTCCCCATCTCGAACCCCTTCGTCAACGCGCAGCTGCGCCGGCGCGGCTCGGCCCAGGTCGAGGCGCTGGAGGCCTGTGTGCGGGCCGAGGCGTATGCGGTCTACTGCGAGGTCAAGTCCCTGTGCCTGGACGCCGAGTTTCTGGGGCGCGAGGCCGCGTTCCGCCGCGAGGAGCTGGCGATTGCGGAGCGTCTGCGCGCGGACTTCGAGCGGCGGCTTGAAAGCGGCGTGGCGAAGTCCCCCCTCGATGCGCTGCGGGCCGAGATCGCACGGGAGCAGGCCCTGCTCAAGCTCTCCGAGACCGAACAGGCGCTCCGCGCGGTGCGCCAGCAGATAACCTTCCTCGCGGGCGTCCGCGAGGATGAACTGCGCATCCGCTACACGCCGCCGGAACCGCCCTCGACCAACGCGACGTATGCGGCCGTGCTGGTGGAGACCGCGTTCGCGCGGCGACCGGACCTGGCGGGCGCCTTGGCCGACTTCGAGGCCGCCCGGTCCGGGGTCGGGGCCGCGAAGGCGGCGCATATGCCGTGGTTCGATTTCGTCGAGGGGTCCTATACGCACCAGACCTCCTCGGGCGAGGACTGGGGGACGGAACGGGGGGTGATGACACGCCGCCACAAGAGCGGGCGGGAGGATGATTGGCAGATCCGCGTGGCCCTTTCCGTGCCGATCTTCACCTGGCTGGGCGATTCCGTCAGGCAGTCGCGTCTGGTGGCGGATGCCGCGGATGCGCGCGTGCAGTCCCTGCGGCTGGCGATTCAGGGGGAAGTCGAGTCGGCCTTTGCCTTCTACCGGACGGCGGATGCGCGGTTCACGCGCCTTTCCGACGACGGCTGCGCGTTCCTGAAGCGGATGGAAGGGCGGTTGGCCGACTATGCGCGCACGCCCTCCGTGCAGACGGAGGATGTTGAGCGCGCGCGGCTGGAACTTGTCGCCTACCGGCGCCTGAAGAATCGTGCGGAATGCGAGTGGGTTCGCGGCGTATTGCAGCTCGAATCCGTTTCCGGCGGGCCACTGCCCCGCTTCACGCCGCCTTCCAACCCTCCGACATCCCGCCTCGGCGATCTCCTCTGAGCCGCGCGCCTTCAAAGCGACGTGATGAAGCGGAGAGTGTCGAATTGACACACTTTCCGTCGGGCTGTGTGGTGCAGGTGGCCGGGGGGGAGGGCTGCTGGCATCCGCCCGATCCGCCGCATGGCGGTCAACGCAAAATTCGCATTGACGATGGGGCGGGGGTTTGGTACACTACGCGACGTTTTTCCGTCTGGATCAGGCTCATAACCGACTGCCTGACCGGTTAGGAAGCAGAAAAGGACAACTCAAATGCCTAAGATGAAAACAAAGAAGTGCGCGACCAAGCGCATGAAAATGTCGGCTACGGGCAAAGTGATGCGCTCCCAGGGTGGCAAGGCCCACCTGAACGGCTACAAGAGCCGCGGGCGCAAGCGCAACCTCCGTGGCATCACCGTCACTGACGTCTCCGTCGAGAAGACGATGCACCGTATGCAGCCCTACGCCTAAGGAGGATACCGAAAATGCGCGTTACAAATGCACCCGCTTCACGTCTCCGCCGCCGTCGCCGCCTGGAACTCGCCAAGGGTTTTCGCGGTGCCCGCTCCAAACTCTTCCGCACCGCGACGGAGGCCGTCGATCGCGCCCAGCGTCTGGCGACCGTCCACCGCAAGCTGAAGAAGCGCGACTTCCGCCACCTCTGGATCGCCCGCATCAACGCGGCGACCCGCGCCGAGGGGCTGAGCTACAGCAAGTTCGTCGCCGGCCTCATCAAGGCGGGCGTGACGCTCAACCGCAAGATGCTCAGCGAGATCGCGATTCAGGACCCCGCGGGCTTCAAGCAGATCGTGGAGATCGCGAAGAAGGCCTAAGGCCACTATCCTTATACAAGGATGATTCGAGAAGACACGGCCCGCGCCGTGTCTTTTTTGCTATACTCTCACAGTCAAACCCGAACGAAGGAGATTCAATGGCTTTCATCAACGACGATTTCCTGCTCACGACCGATGCGGCGAAGGAGCTCTACCACGGCTACGCGGAGAAGATGCCCATCATCGACTACCACTGCCATCTGCCCCCGGCGGAGATCGCGCAGGACAAGACGTGGGAGAACATCGCGCAGGTGTGGCTGGGGGGCGACCACTACAAGTGGCGCCAGATGCGCTCGAACGGCGTGGACGAGGCGTTCATCACGGGCGACGCGAGCTGGCACGACAAGTTCGTGAAGTTCGCCGAGACGATGGAGGTGCTGCTCAAGAACCCGCTCTTCGACTGGAGCCATCTCGAACTGGCGCGCTACTTCGGCGTGGAGGAGAGGCTCTGCCGCGCGACGGCGGAGTCCATCTGGGAGCGGTGCAACGCGAAGATGTCCGAGCCCGGCTTCTCGGCGCGCGGGCTCATGGTCCGATCGAACGTGAAGGCCGTCTGCACGACCGACGACCCCATCGACACGCTTGAGCACCACAAGGCGATCGCCGAGTCCGGCTTCGAGGTGAAGGTGCTGCCGGCCTGGCGCAGCGACAAGGCGAGCAAGATCGACGACCCCGCCGGCTGGAACGCCTGGATGGACAAGCTGGCGGCGGCGGCGGGCGCGCCCGTGGCGACGTGGGACGACTTCCTCGACGCGATGGACAAGCGGCACGCCTACTTCGAGAGCTGCGGCTGCGTGATCTCCGACTACGGCATCACCGAAGTCTTCGCCGCGCCCTACACGACCGCCGAGATCCGCGCCATCTTCCAGAAGGTGCGCACGGGCGGCGTCGCGACGCCCGCCGAGGCGTACAAGTTCAAGAGCGCCTGGCTCTACGAGGGGCTGCGCGCCGACGCGCGCGCGAACTGGTCCACGCAGCTCCACTACAGCTGTCTGCGCAACGCCAACACGCGCATGTTCCGGAAGCTGGGGCCGGATACCGGCTTCGACTGCATCGGCGAGTGGAACGTGGCCGAGTCGCTGGCCCGCCTCTTCGACCGCCTCGAACTTGAGGACGCGCTCCCGCGCACGGTGCTCTACTCCCTCAACCCGAAGGACAACGAGATGCTCGCCACGCTCATGGGCAGCTTCCAGAAGGGGCCCGACCGCGGCAAGATCCAGCTCGGCGCCGCCTGGTGGTTCCTCGACCAGAAGGACGGCATGAAGAAGCAGATCGAGGCCCTCTCGGCGCTCGGCTGCCTCGGCAACTTCGTGGGGATGCTCACGGATAGCCGCAGCTTCCTCAGCTACACGCGCCACGAGTACTTCCGCCGCATCCTCTGCGGCAGGCTCGGCGAGGAGATCGAGCGCGGCGAGATCCCGAACGACATCGCCTGGATCGGCGGCATCGTGCAGGACATCTCCTACAACAACGCGAACCGCTACTTCTTCGGCGCCCGCTGAGGGACCGCGCATGAGAAACCGGAAGCGTCCGTGGGTTGGCGGGGCCGCCTGAGCGCGGCGCCCGAAGCAAGGAAGGCAGGAGTGGAGCAGATGCGGAATCTTGACCCGACGAAGATGAAGGACTGGCAGATCGCCGAGGCGGCCGAGGCGACGCTGCGCCCCGTGAGGGACCTCGTGGCCGAGCTCGGGCTCGCCGACGACGAGTGGACGCCCTACGGGCGCGTGCTCGCGAAGGTGGACGTGACGAAGGTGCTCCGGCGCCTCGGCGCGGGGCGGCGCGGCAAGTACATCGACGTGACGGCCATCACGCCCACGGCCCTCGGCGAGGGCAAGACGACGACGACGCTCGGCCTCGTGGAGGGGTTGGGCCGCCTGGGGAAGAAGGTGATTGGCTGCGTGCGCCAGCCCTCCGGCGGGCCGACCTTCAACATCAAGGGCAGCGCCGCCGGCGGCGGCCTCGCGCAGGTGGTGCCCCTCACGGCGCTCTCGCTGGGCCTCACCGGCGACATCGACGCGATCACGAACGCGAACAACCTCGCGATGGTCGCGCTCAACAGCCGCATGCAGCACGAGCGCAACCACGACGACGCCTGGCTCGCCGAGCGCGGCCTGAGGCGCCTCGACATCGACCCGGAGCGCATCCAGTTCCGCTGGGCGATGGACTTCTGCGCGCAGGGGCTGCGCGACATCGAGATCGGCCGCGGCGGCAGGCTGGACGGCTTCACCTGCCGGTCGGGCTTCTACATCACCGTCGCCTCCGAGGTGATGGCGATCCTCGCGATGGCCGCCGACCTGAAGGACCTGCGCGCGCGCCTCGGGCGGATCATCGTCGCCTACTCGAAGAGCGGCGCGCCCGTCACCACGCACGACCTCGAAGTGGACGGCGCGATGTGCGCGCTGCTCGTGAACGCGATCCAGCCCACGCTCATGCAGTCCCTCGAAGGGCAGCCCGTGTTCGTGCACGCGGGGCCGTTCGCCAACATCGCGATCGGGCAGAACTCCGTGGTGGCGGACCGCCTCGCCTGCGCGCTCGGCGACTACGTGGTCACGGAGAGCGGCTTCGCGAGCGACATGGGCTTCGAGAAGTTCTGGAACATCAAGTGCCGCTGTTCGGGCCTCAAGCCGGACGCGGTGGTGCTCGTGGCGACCGTGCGGGCCCTCAAGGCCCACGGCGGCGCGCCGAAGGTGAAGGCCGGCCTACCGCTCGACCCCGTCTACACGAGCGAGAACCTCGAACTGCTGGAGAAGGGCTGCGACAACCTGCTCGCCCACATCGACATCATCCGCCGCGCGGGCGTGCAGCCCGTCGTGTGCCTCAATGCGTTCTACACCGACACGCAGGCCGAGCGCGACCTCGTCAAGTCCGTCGCCGAGAAGGCCGGCGCCCGCTTCGCGGTCTCGGACCACTGGCTCAAGGGCGGCGCGGGGGCGCTCGAACTCGCCGAGGCCGTGATCGCGGCGTGCGACGAGCCGAACTCCTTCGACTTCCTCTGCGACCTCGCCGAACCGCTGCGGGACCGCATCGAGAAGCAGGTCCGCGAGGTCTACGGCGGCGACGGCGTGGACTTCGAGCCCCTGGCGCTCGAAAAGCTCGCGCAGTTCCAGGCGAATCCCGAGACGGCGCGCCTGCCCATCTGCATCGCGAAGACGCAGTACTCGCTCTCGCACGACCCCAACCTGCTCGGCCGCCCGAAGGGCTGGCGGATGCCGGTGAAGGACGTGCTGATCTACCAGGGCGCGGGGCTCATCGTCCCCGTGGCGGGCGAAATCAAGCTGATGCCGGGCACCTCGGCCTCGCCCGCGTATCGCCGGATCGACGTGGACGTCGAGACCGGCCACGTGCACGGGCTCTTCTGAGCCCCGCGCACGCGGCGTGGTCCCACGCCGCCGTCACGCCGTCACCGCAGGATCATGATGGTGCCCTGCGGAATGCCGAACCGGAGCGTATCGC
>JBJEWG010000056.1:0-18529 GCA_051884935.1 Kiritimatiellia bacterium
TTCAATTCACGCCCCCACGCGGGGGGCGACGTGAGGTTTGGGTCGATTATAATGGTAAGCGGCAGTTTCAATTCACGCCCCCACGCGGGGGGCGACAAAACCAGTTCCGGCGAGATATCCACGGGCAGAAGTTTCAATTCACGCCCCCACGCGGGGGGCGACACCGGTATTCGGCATAGCGTTCTTGGTAACCAAGTTTCAATTCACGCCCCCACGCGGGGGGCGACCACGCTCATAGACAGGCTGTTCACCCAAATGAGCGTTTCAATTCACGCCCCCACGCGGGGGGCGACCAAATCAGCGCCAAAAACAGTGATGCCACTATCGGTTTCAATTCACGCCCCCACGCGGGGGGCGACACGAAGTAAAATAGTCGTGTCTCTTGCCTCGTCGCAGTTTCAATTCACGCCCCCACGCGGGGGGCGACAAACCACCATCGAGAGTCGTCTTATACCCGTGAGTTTCAATTCACGCCCCCACGCGGGGGGCGACACGCGCACGCGAGACGCGCGCACGCAAGCAACGTTTCAATTCACGCCCCCACGCGGGGGGCGACACCATTGGTCAGCTTAATATTACGACTAGACAAGTTTCAATTCACGCCCCCACGCGGGGGGCGACCGCGATATTTTTGCAAATATCGCCATCTAGGACAAGAACTGCCATGTCCAAAGCCACGTCATGATAACAAATTTTACTCTTCATCCCAATAAGAATCCTTTGTAATCAGTAATTTTCATGGAATCAGGGTTCACTTTCCCGCGAACCTACTGAGAAAAGTCTGTGGGGTAGAGGTTCGCGCAAGAGGTTCGCGCCCAAGTTTGGCGCGATTGCGCAATAGAGCGGCTACCACAGACGATACGCTTAAAGATGTCAATGAAACGACTACGAGATCAACATTTGGCCTAGACAACGACCGTTTTCATATTAAACGATCAGCTCGTCACGAACAGGATCAACAGTCGGTTTGGCTCCAAAGTGTTCCGTCTTGCCAGTGTAGGTATTCCCGAGATTGTAAAAGCGAAGACTATCCGTCCCCGGCTCACAGATAGAGAGTAACTGCGCCTTCAACGCCGTCCACTGCCCCCAATCCACGTGGCATTCGAAGACCGAATTCTGAACCCGTATACCCCAGTCCTCACAGACTTTGGCAATCCGGCGAAGTCGGCGACGACCAGCAGCATTGACCGTGCTTACATCGTAACTCACAAGCATCAACATAAGGGCCTCATTTCAGGAGGAATGGGGGATATGCATCCAAATCACCCCGCAGATAGCGCGCCAACAGAAGCGCCTGGGCGTGGGCAAGAAGACCAAGTGGGACCTGTTCATCAAGAAAGGGATGGCGAATCTGTTCCTGCTTCTTTTTCTGCCACGCCGTAATAACCGTCTTTCTCGCATCATCCGACAACAAAACGGCTCCACTGTCAGTTTTCGTAAAATCCTTTACCGCGATCTGCCTCAGGTTCACAAGCGAAACGGCAACACGATCAGCCAAAATGGCGCGCAATTCCTCCATCAAGTCCAATGCGAGCGCCGGACGGCCTGGACGTAATTCATGAAGAAATCCAACCTGAGGGTCCAACCCCACCCCCTCCAATGCGCCCCGACACTCATGTGCGAGAAGCGTGTAGAGAAAGGATAACAATGCATTCATGGGGTCCAAGGGTGGACGACGACTTCGGGAGGCAATCGAAAACTCATCACGTTGCACGACAAGCAAGTCGTTAAAGGCACCGAAGTAGACCGCCGCCGCCTCGCCCTCAAGGCCGCGAATACGAGCCGCTTCTGGAGGGGATTCCCTCAACCGCCGCAGGACATCTCTATGCCTACCATCCGCCTCGCACAGTCGTTCCGTTTCCCCATGATCCCGAATCCGACGTTGTATGACGGCGCGCGAATTGCAGAGCTTGCCAATCACGAAACTTCGCGCCAACTCCCCCTTGACGCAAGCATCCTCATGGGCCCTCATCTGCGCCCGGCGCAGAAGAACATTCCCCGAGACCGACCCCTCGACGCGAGCCAGAAAGCGTCCATGTTCGCTCAACATGGAAACGCATACACCATGTTCCACGCACAAACTCAGTAGATAGGGGCTCACCATCACATTCCCAAAGGTCACGATGCCGGCGAGAGTGTGGATTGGGAGACGCAACACCGTCTTCCGCTCGACTTCAACCGCCACCGTCTCCCCATCCTTGCGCAGATAGGCGTCCTGTTTCGTCACGTACAGCGTGTTGAGTAGCTTCTTCATTTCCCGAGTACCTCGTTCAACTGGCTTTCCAGCCACCTTCGCGCCGATTGTCCTGTGGATGTCTCCTCCGGACGACACTGATCTCTAAGCGAACAGGCCTCGCATTTTCCATCAGGAATCGGCGGCGGCGTAACACCATTTCGAAAGAGTTCCCTCACATAATTCGCCGTATCTTGCGTGAGTCGGCGAAGTTCCTCGTCAAAGGCTATCTCGACTCGTCGGCGTGTCGCACCGTAGAACAGATCGCCCCGAGGAATCGTCACACCCAACATCTCCTCTAGACAAAGGGCCTGACCGCAGAGCTGGACTTCATCGGCCCGATGCTCCTTTGGCCGACCTCTTTTGTATTCAACCGGCCGCGGCCGCCAGTAACCCGCCCGTCCCGGCAATCGGACGGAGACAACGCACCCAGCCTCATCTTTCGGTTGGTCCACGCGTCGAAATTCGACCTTGTCCGCGACACCCGTCAGCCCCAGACGATGGGAGACAAGCCGAAGGGACGTCGCGAAATGGACATCGCCTCTCGTCTCGCCACCCACGCGATCAACACGGTCGTGAAGTACGCGACCTGACATCGTCAGATAGTTGTTAGACCACACGCTTTCCACATGAATCAGCGCGCACTGCCGGGGGCAGAACAGATAGTGCTGGAGCGCACTAAGCATCACCAGTTCATCATCTGCATCACTCATCTGAGTTGCACTCACAATATCGCCCCTTCTCTCGTCGGAACTAGTCCGACGGGAGGCAGGCTCAATCAGTTGACCCTAACGGTCTACGCTACATCTCAATCACTTCGACGCCCTCAGGAATCACCGCCTTGTCAATCGTCACTTCGTAGTCGGAATAGGATCGCGAATACTCAACGCCCTCCTTCTTGACGACCTTAACGGCATCGAAGAGAACATGCGCCGGCGCATTGCCAAGCTGCGAAGCGTGCTTGAAGACAATCAGCTTCTGCGTCGCCATCAGACCGCGAGCCGCCGAACGATCGAAATCAAACATCTTCTTCAGAGCATCGAAGAAGAGCTCCGCATCGGCGTCGGAGAAGCCCGTATCCGCCGCGAAGAAGGGGTTCAGAAATCCGTTCTCGCGGTAGAGTGCGTAGGGAATCGTAAACTTGCGGCCCATTGTCCGGTTATCGCCGGATTGATCCTTTGCCTCCTTCTCCGTTGCCACGGCCATTCGCGTGATTGCGTGTTCACTTGACAGGATGGGATCGACGGAACGCGCAAAAGTCATCTGAACAGGACCACGCACCTGACCGCAGTTATAGTCCTTCAGGCTCATTACGGCGCCAAAGGCGCGCACATCAAAGAAGTTCTGGCACATCCAGGCCTTCGCCTTGGATGCGTGTTCAGGCTTGTTCTCGAGATCGAGCGCCACATAGGCCTTCTTCTGCTGGAGGCTCAACACGGCTTTCTCGGCAACGTAGATGTCGAATCCGGGCTGATCCTTCTTCGCGAACGTCACGAAGTTGCGCACTTTGCGCTTCAGGCAGACGTCCGTGATGAGTCCTTGATTGGTCTCAGCATCAACACGCGGCAGGTTTCCCGCATCGGGGTCGCCATTGGGATTGCCATCCTTGACGTCGAAGAGCAACACGAATTCATAACGATTCTTGAGTGACATTTTTGTTTCCTTTCTGTTCTGATTGAATTACTGTTCTGAAACACCGTCGTCCTTCTTGGTGAAGAACGTGCGCATCTGCTGATAATAACCGAGCGCGAACAAACCGCGATCATCCAACGAGAGGTTCGCAGGGAAACCCTTTGCGGCGTCAATACCGTCGAGAATCTCACCAACCAATTTCTCCCGCACCACGGCAAGCCCCTTCTTGTCTCCCGAAAGCTTTTTCATATGCTTGCGAAATAGGTCGAGCAGCATCGGAAAGACCACACGCGGCGTGGCGGAAGCGGCGGAATAGTACTTGTCGCCGATTCCCGCGTTGATATCTCCCTGCGCCTCGCCCTGCGTCTTCTCCAGCGTCGCGAAAAGACGACCGAGAAGATAGGCTGGTTCTTTACTTGTTACATCGAGACTCATTCCCATTACTCCTTTTTGCTTGTTGCGTTTTAGATAACCTTTGACGATAGCCGCTTGACAGTAGGTGACCTTGCCTCCCACACGGTATTTACCATTCTCATCTCGGTGGCTTACGTGAATTCGATTCAGTACAAGCTGGTAAAGAGAGGCCGGATAGGGGAGGCCCTCGATCACCGATCTCAAGAACGCCCCCGCCAGAAGAGGTGGCACGCCATCTGCGGCACGCGCCGTCTGTCGAACAATCTGCCAAAGCGGAATCGGTTCAGGATCGTCTTCAAAAGACCGCTGAATCGCCATATCCGCGTGGTGTTGTCGTAATTTCACAATTATGTCGCCCAAAGTGGACTTATGCCAGAAGCGAATCACGATACGTGCCGCATTCGGCTCGATGCCCAGCATATAGAACGGCGTCGATACATCGTCCCCCAGTTCCGTGAGGTCGGGGTCTCCTGCACGGCCAACAATCTGCCAAAGTCTGAGAAGTTTCTCCTCCAAGGCCGCGTCCATTGCCGACTCGCCGAAAGAACTCCCAAAGAGAAAACCCATGAGGCTCTCCGTCTGTGTTTTCCGCCCCGTCCAGAAAACGACCGTCGTCCCCGCCACCTTGACATGGAAACGATCGTCCTGAATGAGGACATTGAGCGCATTACAGGCCTTGAATCCCGCCTCCTCGGAAATAGGAGCGTTTAGTGTCTGCGATTTCCCATATGACTCATAGGCGGAGGCATTAAACGATGAGATGGCCCCACCACCAACCGCTGTACCGGCAAGTTTAATCTTTGTTTCAATAACGGGTACTACGGGAACATTTCTCTTCCCTGTCACAAGGCAATCACCAATGGGAAGATTCTTTGTCCCAGACTCCCGTTCCCATGCTGACTGAATTTCAGGGGATTCGTAGACAAAGCCAGATCTGCCCTGAATCCTGAACACACCGAAGCCAGGGCCAAACGAGGCAATCTTCTCCCGCAGTTCATTTGTAACTGCATCCGGCGTCCACGATTCGAGGAAATGAACAACCGCTCGGTATCCCTCGTCTTGGATGGCGTATCTCACCCCAAACTCTCGGTGATAGTCACGATATGCAGGGAATAATTTCTCGCGGGCCTTGGCATCATCCTTCTCCGAATACCCGAAAATATAGGCAGGCTGATCCCAAAGGAAACGCGGTGTTGGCGCTGAACCCGTCGGATGGGCACCACCAGGCACAATCATCTTTCTGGGGACCAACTTCTCCGTTGGTTCTCCGCCCTTCTTCTTGGGAGGAATGACTTCCGTCACACGCGCATCCTGCACGTCGAAGAGCTTTCCCTCGGGCGTCAATACCACATAGAAGCTGATATTCTGAGAACTTGTTCCCATTCGCGGAAGCCGGGGGCTGATCTCGTCGTCCTCCGCGAACCGATCATACAGTTCGACAAGTTTCGAGAGGATCATGCCCGCACCTCCTCGCCTTTCAGATCCGGTACCTCGATGATTCCATTCTTCGCAATCGCACGGAAGAACCTCGCCTCCGCCACGAGATGTCGCCCCATATTCGATTCAATGATTGGCCCCTTCTTCTCCTCTCGATATACGAAGTCGTGGAACATGAATCCAAAGTCCTTGTTTGCCTGTTCAGGCGGCAATTCACATACGGGTGCTGCATCCCCCTCCTCCAGCAGACGAAACGACACGGGGAACTCTCGGCAACCAAAGTACGGCATTCGGAAACACTGCCCCGCACGCGCCCGACGATTGAGCATCGAGATGTGCTTCGCCTCACATTCCGCCAACGATAACTCTGGACCGCCCTTCTCAACCGTGGCCTTCAATACGTTGAAATGAGCCTCAATCACATAGGCGACGTCAACGAGAATCAAGGACGCGCGCTGCTGCCGATCCTCCACAATGTCAATTCCCAAGCGATTGACCTCATGCCCCGCAAGAGCGTCGGCCTTTGGATTCACAGCTTTGGCAGATACCTCATTACGCCGCACCGACATGAAGCGGATCGGCTTCAATACGTGAATTCGGTCGATTACCCATTCAATCTGCGGCTTCCAGTAAATCGACGACACGATCGCACGCGCCGCAGATGGCGTCATGATATCGTACGAGACCCGTTCGGCCTTCATCTCGGGGCGAGTGAACAACGCGTTCTCACCCCACACATGTAATCGTATTCCCTTGGACATTTCCGCTTCCTTTCCTTAGGTCATCACCACCACTCCCTCCATGGGAGCGATGGAGAGACCAAACTCATCTGAATAGTTCTGCTCCGGTGAAGTCATCACCCAGAACAGATCGTGCACACGATCCGCATATAAGTTTCCATCCCGGTCACGAGGTTCTACTCCATGGACCGTAACGGCATATCTGCACAATTCCCTTGCGATCTTCCGAACCTCTCCGATTGCATAGGTTGAACGAAGTTGCTCACACAATTCCCGGCCTTTTTCCCCATAGGGCACAAATACCGTGAGCCCGGTCTCGGGGATCAGGCAGAAGTCATCAGCACAGGTCTTGAAAGCAAACCCAAATGGATTCGTCCCCTCGCAGACAAATCGGCCAAAGATGTTCTTCGCATCGAGTCTGTCCGCAGAATCGAGGTCAGAATAACGTAGTTGGAAGTATCTACGTACCGAGTCGGTGGAGAGAAAATTTCCCTGACATTCGGGCAAGGAGAGCACTTCGTACCCCATCTGTGCAGCCATTCGAATATCTCCTGGCGGAATGGCGTGCGGCTCCGCGCTCTCAAATACGACTACGCGGCCGGTCTTAAGACGTCCCTCTCGATTGCAACGCCCTGCCGCCTGAATGATAGAATCGCACCCGGCAATCTCACGGTAGACACACGGAAAATCTATATCCACTCCGGCCTCAATCAACTGAGTTGAAACCAGTCGGCAGGGCAATCCGGCCTCAAGCCGAGACTTCACGACGTTGATGACCGTTAACCGATGCGCCGGACACATCTGCGCACTCAGATGGAATACAGAGCCGGAATCGTCCAGACTCTTAAGCTCCTCGAAAAGTCTCCGTGCGTGCATCCGCGTACTCACGATTGCAAGAACGGACGTCTCATCGTTCAGGCGTTGAGCCAACTCCTCGTCTGTCAGACGTTCCTGAATCCGCTCGCCCTTCGTCCGGCAGAGTCGCGCATCGAGAGACAATCCGGCGGCAATGTCCCTGCGTCCCTCGACATTCCCGGCGAGGCCGGACCACGATCCATTCCTCTTTGGAGCGTTCTTCAACTCTCCCTTGAAGAACGCAGGAAGCGTCGCCGTACAAATGACAACAGAAGAGCCGTAGTTGCACATCAGGTCGTCAAGCGCATGAAGACAGGGGCGAAGGAATAGCGCCGGCAGGGACTGTGCCTCATCCAGAACAATCACCGACTTGGCGAGATTATGCAGTTTCCTACACCGCGACGAACGATTCGCATAGAGGGACTCGAAGAACTGGACATTCGTCGTGACGACGATCGGCGCGTCCCAGTTCTCCGTCAGAAGTCTCGCACGGGTACTCATGCCGTCTGGATCCCGATTGGAATGATGCTCCAGCACGGCATCCTCGCCGAATATCCTACGGAACACTTCGGCATTCTGCTCGATGATACTCGTGAAGGGAATCACGTAGATGACTCGACGAAGTCCGTGAAGCCGCGCATGCTTCAAGGCGAAGGCCATAGAGGACAGCGTCTTGCCGCCACCCGTTGGAACCTCAAGCGTAAACAACCCCGGCTTTCGCTCAGCGGCGGCAAGGCAGGCCATGCGAATATCCTGCCGAGCCCCATCGACGGGAGACGGGGAAGCCTGTCGTGCCGCGTCGAACAACCGAAGATGATCCATCAGTCGTCTCTCAAGATCGGCAATTCCCAACTGTGGCGCGCTCCGCACGGAACTTCGTCCGGCGTCCATGAAGTGTTCGGTCGCAAGAAAGTCAGCGTCAACCAGAACGGAGAATAACATACGGATTCGATTGGCCAGAGAGAGGACGTCCGGACGCGCCATCCGGGTAAGTTCTGCGAAAATGGTCCGCCCATCCAGTGAAAACAACTCCCGAGGAAGCTGAGCCTGTGCAATCGACTCCCATTCACAAATGGGTTTCTTGCGAATTCGCCACTCCTCGCATCCATGGGAATCCGAGGCACCGTCCGGCAGCCCCGCGTGGTGTCCCGCGACAACGTAACCCAGTAAGCCGCCAACTTCAGCCGGAAGCCCCGCCTTGTCGTACAACCATCTCGCCGCCGCGGTCGAATGGTCTGGGCCACGCCGCCGCCCTTGAACCTCCGTTGTGTCCTCGTTCTCCTCCGTGTCCCCCACCGAGGCGCGAATGTAGGCCTGAAATTCATTCGACGTCTTGCCTAGGTCGTGGATGCGCCCGAGCAAATCAGCCGTAGCCGACAATCCCAATGGTTCCGCCAGCCGCGCGGCGATCTCCGCCGTCAGCCTCATATGCTCTTCGAGCGTCTCGATCCGGGCGTTCCCGTCACGGGATGCGTCTATGTGCGCCAACAGTTGATCAATGACCTTATCCATCTCGTCGTTTGACATATCCTTCCAATTGGGGAAAGATCAGCAGATGCCCGTTCTTAGTCCAACCGCATTTCCCTTTGAGAAATTTCGCGTCAACGCACGGACTCTCTTCCTTCAATCCTGTGGGTCTTCGGACGAGTCGGAGGAGAGGAAGAGGCGGTCGATCTTCGCGCCATCCTCGCGCACATAGAGCGTGAGCACCACGGGACCCTTCGACAGCTTGATTGGTTCGAGGAACGGTACCCACTTCCACAGCCCCCTGGTGACGCCAAGATGCCACGGCGTCGGCGCGAAAATCTGCGGCCCCCTCCGCTCCGTAGCCGAATAGTCGCCCGCATTCGCCGAGACGAGAAACGAATCGTCCTCCGGCGTCGCCGTCGAGACGCGGCCCCAGAGGCGGTATTCACCCGTCTTCTCCACCCGCAGCTGCCAGGACGCCGTGCCGGAACCGCTTCCACGGGAACCCGGTTCCCCCGGCGTCCACACATACCGCCCGCCGAATGCTCCGGAATCCTTTCCGATCGCCATGTTCGGCACCACCGCGCCCTTTTCCGCCTCCCACGTCACCGGGCGCAGATCCGTCACGAACACCTGGTTCGCCGCCATCTCCCGCCTCGCGCGTTCAATCTCCGCGCGATACGCGGCCACGCCCGGCACGTCCCCGAGAATCTCCGCGCCCAGATCCCGTCCGTCCACCGCCAGCACCACCTGGCGCGGCGCCGGCTCGATTGTCTCCAACGATGCGAATGGCGCACCCGCCGCCAACACAAGGCGTCCCTCTTCGCCCGGAACCGACACCGCCACGTGTTCCGCCTCGACTCGGGTTTCGCTCTTCGCCGCCGCAAATACGGATCGGAACGCCGTAAACTTCGCCGCGTCATCCGCCTCGTCGCAGACCCGCACCCAGAACGAAGCACCCGGCAGGCAGTCCGGATTCACCGGGCAGCCCCAGAAGTCCTGATGCGCCACCGTGAAGCGACAGGCCTGCACACCAGGCGCCCCATCCCACACAAGCGCCATCTTCGCAGGCTCTCCCCGCAGATCGCGCGCCCAGGGCACCCGCACGCCGAAGGCGCCACCGCCCTGACGCACGAAGACGCACGCGCTGGGCGCCAACGGACGCGCGAACGGCTTTCCCTGTTCAGGCCGCTCGATGCGTTCGTCCCCGATGTAGATCTCGTCCGCATCGCTCGGGAACACGAAGTGGCTCTCCAGCGTCGGCGTCTCAGGTGGAATGTCCGCCGCGCGGTACACCACAAGTCCAAGCGCGTCGCGCCCCCGCTGCGCGCCACCCCAGAAGGGACGCAGGTGCAGCGTCTTCTGGTGCGGTCCCGATCCCTCGGGAATCTTCTTCATTCCGTATGGATCGCGGCGCGCGTCCGGAATGAAGTACCCCCGCGCCATCCGCCGCTCCGAAACGAAATCCACCGCGAGCGGAATATCCATGTTCCAGTAGTTCGCGCCGGCGATCCCAAGCGCCACGTTCCGCCCCGCCCAGTAGCTGCGCGTCCTCTCCCTCTCATCGCCCCAGCGGGATTCAAGAAAACGCCCCGCCCGCGTCGCCAGCGCGCGCGTCGCCGCATCCGGGCGCCAATCGTCCAGCGCGAACTCAAGGGGCGGCTGCTCCTTGACGGCCCGCCGTTTTCCCTTTCGATCCACATCCGCCAACGGCGGCGCCACACCCGCCGCGCGCAGCAGCTGCGCCACGCCGCCCATCCCGTGGAGATAGTCGTAGTCGCGGCTGTGCGGACCACCCAGACGCCCCGCGCCCGGAAACGCGCTCGCGCAGATATCCGTCCAGAAGAGTCGCAGCAGCCGCACGCAGGTCTCCTTCACCCGCGCGTCCCGCACGTTCGCATGAAGCCGATGGAGATTCGCCACGTCCACCGCCGTGTAGGTGGGGCTCGAATACTCGTTGACGCCGAAGAGCGCCGTGTTGAGCACAAAGGCGTCCAGCCGCTCCACGCCCGCCGCGAAGGCGTCGGCGCGGTCACAGGCCTCGCCGAGGAGAATCAGGTTCACCGCGTTCATGATCGCGATGTTCGTGTAGCTTGGCCGGACGCGGTGATTGAGGCAACCCTGGATCGAGAGCTCCAGCAGCTTCTCGAACTTGGTCCGCTGGGCCGCCGTCATCTTCTCCCGATGCCGCCGCGCCATGATCGAGCCCGTCTGCATGCAGAAATCGACGGCGTTGTAGTCCATCACGAACCCATCGCGGTAGTACCAGCGGTAGTTGCCGTACCCGCGACTCTCCGAGTCGCGGTCCTGCATCTCCGCGGCGACGTCGAAGAGCACGTCAAGCTTGTCCAGATGCAGCCCGCTTTCGCAGAAGTGGTAGGCGGCGGTGAACAGTTCGATCACGCCCATCTGGCGATCGTGCACCTCCGCCCGTCGGACGGTTCCCGCGTACGAACTACGCGCACGCGCGGCGAAATCGATGGGAGACGGAGACGCGGCCAGCGCAACGACCACGCCGGAGAGGACGGCGGCAATGAGAAGTTTCTTCATGCCGCCAGTATATCACAATTACAGACAGCCTAACGCCGCCAGGGAAAGAGCGTGATGCGCGTCTGCGTGCAGCCGAGCGGGACGAGGTCCAGCACCTCTTCCCCCTGCGGCGCGCGGATCGGCGACGGCGGCGGCTCATTCATCAACCCGCATGCGTCGCGCCGGAACGTGCCCCACTCCGCCTCGTCGGTGCGGCACCCCTTCACCTGCAGGCGGACCGGCGCGGACGCGACGTCGAACGGCTGGGCGGCAAGCGGCCGGCCCTCGTCCACGACCTTCGCGGCGAACGCGCCGCGCAGATCGAGCGCGACGTTGAACGCGACCACGGGATGCAGCTCGCGCGTGACGAAACCGCCCCCGTGCTCCGCCGTGACCTTGCCCACGCTCGGCACGGGCCAGCTGTAGAGCAGCGCGCCCCTGCGGACAACTGCGGCGTTGCGGTTCCACCCCGTCTCGACGACGGTCTCGGCCGCGAAGCGCAGCTCGATCCTCTCGCCCGGCTTCCACGTGCGGTCGATGCGGCGGAAGCTCCCCGCATCCCGTTCCTTCGCCCAGCGCGGAATGCGCACGTAGATCGGGAAGTCGCCGCCGCCCTTCACGACCTCAAGCGTGACGCGGTCGCGGAATGGATAGTCCGTCGTCTCGACGATCGTCACCTCCGGCGTCTCCAGCCGGCAGGGTCCATACGCCACCGCGGCGTAGCCGCCGTCGGCCGTCCTCATCCACATCGACTGCACGAACTTCGGCCAACCGATGTGGAAGTTCGAGCGGCAGCAGCCGAAGCCGGAATGCGGGCTCGGCACGAGGCAGTTGACCTTCACGCCGTTGTGGGCATAGTCGGTCTTCTCGTTCGTGCACTTCGGCTGGTTCAGCGCGAGGTAGTAGCGCAGCCCTCTGCCGTCGGGCGCCAGCGTCGCCGGCAGGCAGTTGTAGGCGACCGTCTCCATGTCGTCCGCCGCCGCGACGTCGGCGAAGACCGCGATCTGGTCCGCGCAGGAGATGATGCGCTCGACCTGCGCGCAGAGCTCCGTTCCGCCCGTCGTCTCGCGGTCGCGCAGCGGCTCCTCACCGTTCTGCATACCGTCGGGGCGCCCCGCGTAGAGCTGCGCCCAGCCGTCCCCCCGCGTCGCCGCCGCATAGGCGCTCCGGTTCCGGTCCGCGTCGCCCACGCCCAGCCGCCACATGAACGCCGGCGTCTTGAGCCCCTGATTGAAGTTGACGATGTGCTGCTGGTACGCCTTGTTCGGCGTGCCCACGTGATAGTAGTCCGTCCAGGGCGCGGTCTGGTCCGCCACCAGACGCGCCGCCCGGAGAAGGGTCTCGTCCCCCGTCACGCCATGGACGTCCAGCAGCACCTCGATCTCGTCGCCACCGCGCGCCGACGCCCACGGCGGCGAACCCTTGTGGTCGCCGAAGTCCCGCATCAGCGGTGCGGCGGGCAACGCCTCCAGCTGGAACTTCGCGTACTTCGTGATGAAGTCGAGGCTGCGCGCGTCGCCCGAGACGAGATACCAGTCGCGGACGATCGCGAGCGCCAGCATGTTCGCCCACCAGTTCTCGCGGCGCGGGCCGACGTCGCCGTTCTCCATCTGCCAGCCAAACAGCGCCTCCACCCAGCGCCGCGCCTTCGCCTTCAGCCTCTCGTCGTCCAGCTGCCAGGCGAGCGGCAGAAGTCCGCGCGCGTAGTAGGGCCCGCGCTCCCAGTCGTACTGCGCGTTCTTCCCCTTCTGGTGCGTCAGCCAGGTCGAGTTGCCGATGTCGTCGTAGAGTTCCTCGGCATGCCCCGTCAGCCCCTCCGCCTGCAGACGCAGCTGCTCGCGCAGCCAGCCCGTCGGCTTCACGGCGCCCGGCTTGAGCTGCGTGAACCGCGCCGCGCCAAGCCCCGTCGAAGCGCCGCCGAACACCGTCACCGCGGCCATCGCCGCCACCAGCAAAACCCTAGCTCTCATGGCGCATCCTAGCGGAAGATGATGATCGTGCCGAGGCCGTGGCGGGAATCGACGCCCGTCACGATCAAGGTGCCGTTCACCACGCGGCCCGTGCCGGAGGCATTGAGCACCGTCACCGTCTGCCCGCCCAGGTCCAGCACCGCGTGGTCGCCCAGCCGCAGCGAGCAGTCGGGCGACACCGTCGCGCGCGGGGCGAGCGTCAGCGTCGTGTTGGCCGGCACCGCGAGCGTGAGACCCCTCAGCGTGCCCGTGAAGCCCTCCAGCGAACCCGTCACCGTCAGCACGGCGCCGGACCCCGTGGAGTCGATCACCGCGCCCGCCCCCGTCAGCGCGGCGACGGTCTGCGGCGTGCCCGCGAGGTCCAGCGTGCCCGCCGCGTCCACCAGCAGTTCGGTCCCCGTCGGCAGCACGTTCTCGGCCACGCCCACCGGGTCCGGACGGTTCCGCCACTTCTTCTCAAGATAGGTCGTCACCTCCTCGGTCTCGGCGGCCGTCAGCGCGCGGTCGTAGGCGATGATCTCGCAAAGGTCGCCATACAGACAGCGAAGATAGCGCGGGTCGTTCCAGTAGTCGCCCACGGCAAGACCCTTGTCGCCGCCCCGCGCCGTCGCGAGCTCCACGCTCCACACCGTGGCGGTGGCGGACTGGAAGGTGTTGGCCACCGCGCCGTTGACCCGATACGCGGAGCCTTCAGTCCAGTTGTTGCCGGCGTTGAACTGCATGGCACCGTACAGGCGCAGACCTTCGTCCTTCCCGCGCGCGCCGAAGAAGCCCGCGCAGTTCCAGCCATTCGGATGCGGGTCGGCGGACGTCTGGAACACGCCGAACACCGTCTTGACGCCCGTCGCCGCCGTCTCGCTGAAAAGCGAGCTGTTCACGCCGTCGCGGTCGCCGTCGAACCACACCGTGTCGCGCCCGTTCACGGCGGCGGCGCGCCGCGTGGGGAACGCCGTGTAGTCGGTGACGTTCGTGAAGACCCGCGGCCCGCCCAGCGCGTCCGCCCAGCGTGTGACCCGGTCGAACGCATCCACCTCCAGCGTCCCGGCATCCGAGGCGTCGAGCTGGAAGAGCGCGTCCCGCACCGTAAGGGTCGTCGAGAACTTCCGCGCGCCCAGCGCGAGCGTACCCTCCCGCACCTCCGTCGCGCCCGCGTAGGTGTTGCCGCCGGAGAGGTGCTGCGTGCCCGCGCCCGTCTTCACGAAGGAGATGCCGCCCGAGATGACGCCGCCGAAGTCGCTGCCGGCCGTGGAGCCGGCGACCTCCAGCACGCCGCCCGCGCTCCCCGTCACGCGGCCCGCCCCGGAGAGCGCGGCCACCCCCATCGTCTCGGAGCCGATGTCGAGCGTCCGAGTGTCGTCGCCCATCGTCACCACGCCCGCAAAGCCCTTCACCGACGTGAACGTCACCTTGCCCGCGCCGGAAAGAATGATCTGCCCGGTGCCGCGCAGTTCGTTCGCCACCGTGATGTCGGCCTCGTTGACGAACTCGATCACGCCGTTGTTCACCACCGGCCCCGTACCCAGCGCGCCGCCGGTGGCCACGCGCAGCGTGCACCCCGCCACGGTGACGGTCCCCGTCAGATCGTTGTCGCCCCCGAACACAAACGTGCCAATGCCCTCAAACGTCAGATCGCCGCCGGAGAGCCGTCCCGTGAGGGTGTGCGTAAGCGAACTGTCCTTCGTGGTGAACGTCGCGTAGTCCACGACCTCGATATCGCCGGAGAGCGTCGCGGACCGGGCGAACACGAGCGCGCCCTCCGCCTGGGCCGAATTCTGGCTCCGGAGCAGTCCGCGCCCACGCACATAGAGGTTGTTCGCGAGGCGCGTCACATTGAGATTCAGCCCGCCGCCATACGCGCGGCTGCCCTGAATGTGGACGTCGCCCGTGCCGAGCGCGCGCTCGTTCGAGATCGTCACCTGCACGCCGTCGATGTACGTGTCGCCCGTGTAGACGTTTGCCGCGCCGAGGCCGATCAGGCTGGGGTAGTAGCGCCCCGTGCCCACGAGCGAGAGCCCGCCCGACCCGGCGATCACCGCGCCCACCTTCGCCTCCTCCGTGTTGCTGCGCGCCCAGTTCGCCGCAATCACGCCCATCGACGCGCCGAAGTCGAGCGTGCCCGCGCCGTCGATCCGGGCCGTCTGGCTCTTTGCGTTCTCGTTGTTCAGGATGACGAGCGCGGGGTTCACGCCATCGCCCACGCGCAGGGTCGCGCCGCCCGCGAGGGTGAGCGCCACGCCGTTCTGCGCATGGACGCGCAGCGCGCCCACGTGCGCGTCCGCCGTCACCGTCAGCGGCGCCGACTCCACCTTCGCCACGCTCGTCGCGCCGCCCGCCAGGCCTTCCGTCAGCGGCGCCGCGACAAACCCCTTCTCCGCGTCATACGTGAGGAAGCGCAGAAGGCCGCGGTCGTTCTCGCTCGGGACGGTGAGCGCCAGCGCCGGGAAGGAGGTCAGCCCCGCCGGGGTCAGGGAGACGCCGCCGTTCACGAAGACGCGCGCCCCCGTCCCGTCGAAGGGATCGTTCACCTCCTTGTAGTCCGTCATGAAGATCGGCAGGGCGTTCGGCGTGTCGCCCACCAGCACGGAATCCGCCGCCGCGTCTTCGGGACCCATCACGAGCGTCGCCTTCTCGCCCGACCGATACCGAAGGTAGTAGAGCGGCACGCCGGAGATGTGGACCTGCGAGCCCGCGCCGTCGGAGATCCGCTGGGTCTGATTCCCCGTGACGTCGCAGGTGATGTATGAATGGGCGATGTACACGTCGCCGAAGCCGAACGGATGCGGCGAATAAGCGTAGACGTTGCCCTCCAGCACGCGGAATGGACCGCACAGTTCGTTCACCATCCCCGAACCCAACGACAACGCGCCCACGCCAAGCTTCGTGAGCCCGCCGTCAACCGCCCCCGCCGCCGTGCGCGGCAGAATCTTCGTCGAGAGGGTTCCCTGCCGGTTGTTGCCGCCGGGTGCCCCCAGCACCGTCTCGATCACGCCGCCGCGCTCGGTCACGACAATCGCCTCGCGCGTCGCGCTTTCCAGAATCGTACCGGTCGAGCCGCTGGGCGCGTATTCGAAGACGCCGCCGTCGAGCACCACCTCGCCGTAGCCGAGATCGGTACTTGGGGTCGCAATTCCCGCCCCCACGAGCGTGAAGCGTCCGCCGCGCGCGATTTCCAGCGTACCCGTGCTCGCGACGGTCGAGCCCACAGAGCAGATCTGGAATCCGTCGGAGATGACATGGCCGCCGTCGCCGACGAACCAGCGGTGGGACGTGCCGTCGGAGGCGATGCGGAAGTTGTAGTAGGACGTGTTCTTCAGCGTCAGCGTCGATCCGTCCGAAATGGAGAACCCGAGCCCCCGATTCCAGGACGGCGCGGAGATGAACGTCGCCGTCGCGCCGTTGGTAATCGTGAACATCTCGTAAAGCCCGCCACCGCCGGCCGAGAACCCGTTCGCCAGCGTCAGCTTCGCGTTGTCCACCGTGTACGTCCGCTGGGCGAAACCGTCCACGGTATT
The DNA here is from genome assembly GCA_051884935.1 of Kiritimatiellia bacterium. GTDB lineage: Bacteria > Verrucomicrobiota > Kiritimatiellia > RFP12 > UBA1067 > RUG572. Next base: position 16,790 of record JBJEWG010000056.1, read on the forward strand.
CGTCGCGTAGAGTTCCCCGCCCAGAATGTTGATGGCATAGGCTGCCGCCCCGCCGGACGTGCCGAGGAACACATTTGTGAAGGAGCCGCCCGTCACGTTGATCACACCCCCCGCTGACGTGGGGAAGAGACGCAGGCCGTCGCCCCGCCCGCCGGAGATCGTGTTCGTGGCGCAGCTCGTCTGCCGGATCGTCAGGCCCTTCCAGTCGCCGCCGGCGATGTCGATCGGGGCCGTCGAACCCGCGTTGATCGTCGCGTTCGTCGTGCGGAGGTCGGCGAACGTCACGCGCCCCGGGCCTGGATTGCAGAACTCGCCGTCCCCGTAGACCGGCAGATCGAGCAGCAAGTCGCCCACGTTCTTGAAGCCCATGTACTCGCCCGGACCGAAGTTCCACAGCGCGCCGAAGGACGAGAAATCGACGTTGTTCGCCTCGTCCGCGCCATCGCCGAAGACAAGCGCCATGCCGCCCTCCCGGCCCACCGCGCCCGTCAGCGCCAACCGGTCACCCGTCACAACGGTCTGGGACGCCAACGCATCCGTCTTCACAAGGGACCCCGCGCCCGTCATGCGGCCCTCCAGCGTGGACCCCAACCCCGTCCGCAGCGTGATGGGCTGGCCCGCCGTATCGACGAGCGCGAGCGGCGCATCCGCACCCTCCTCATACCGCTCGAAGGTGAAGGTCCCGATGTTCGGCGCGAACCGAAGCGGATTGACGGTCCCCTTCCCCGCCAGCCACCGAACGCCGGCGAAGGCATCCGCAGTTCCCACGATGATCGCGGGATCGTCCGAAGCAAACCCGTCCCTTTCAGATGCAGGCCCCATCCGGCCATAGGCGCGCCCGGCGAAGAGCAGCGGACTGCCGTAGAAAGTGAGGGATGCCCCTCCAATGTTCGTCACCACGCCCTGACCAATGAACCCGCCGATCACGTCGCCCTTGTCGCCAAAATCCAGCAATCCGCCCGCGCGCACGTCGAACACCGTGCGGTTCATCACCTGGTTGTCGTTGCCGATATGCAGCTCTGCGCCGTCGTGGACGACGACCTTGGCACCCGCGCCGAAGTTCGCGCCGTCGGAATGTTGCGCGAAGCCGAACCGAACGACGCCCTCCAGAATCTCGAAGCCGTCGAACGGCGCGTCCCGCCCCACATACTGCTGGAATTTAATCTCGCCGCCGCCCTCCTTCACGAGGCGGGTTTGATCCATCGCCGCCGCGTAGATGCGGACGTTGAAGTCCACCTTCACACCGTCCGCGACCGTGAACGACGCGACCGTCTCGCTCCCCGGCGTGCCCAACAGGATTCTGGCCGACGAGTCCTCCCCAGCCGTCACCGTGGCCGCCGCGTTGAACACGAACCCGGCCGCCGCGCCCGTACCCGAGAACGACACCGCGGCCGCATCGTTGAACACCACCACGTCCGCCGCGCCCGGCACCCGGCCACCGCTCCAGTTCCCGGCGGTCGCCCATTGGCCATCACCCGCCGCACCCGTCCACACGCACTCCGCGCCGACCAGCCCACAGGCCGCAACCACGGCCAACCCCACGACGATCTTTCTGATGTTCATGACACTCGCTTTCAGGATGATGAAACAGACTCTTCAGAAGGACACCACGCATCTGCATCTGAGAAGACACAATCCGCACGTTGTCGTTATGGTACCAAAATCGTGGCCGCCCCGTCAAGGTGGCCAAAACAACGATTTTAGGGGGGGGGGGGGGGCATAATTGAAGTATTTAAACCC
>JBJEWG010000057.1:0-18433 GCA_051884935.1 Kiritimatiellia bacterium
GGCGAGCCCGGACGCGCTCGGCGAGCAGGTGGGCGCGCCCGCGCAGGGCGCGGCGACGGCGGACGGGGAGGTCACGTTCGTGGTGCCTCGGAGCGCGGCGGGCGGATTCTTCAAGGTCCGCCGCAGCGCCCTCGGGCGCTGATTGACGGAGACTACACGAAAGGGGGCGGCGTGCATCGGCGCGCCGCCCCTTTTCGTCCGCCGTCGGGGCCTTTGGGGACCTGGACTCCGAACGTTTGCAATCCGGACGCGCGCGCGGGGCCACCGAGAGGGGAACGCGGGGTGGTCTGGACGGGGGGCGCGGTTTCACCGAGACGACTGCGAATTCCACTGCCCAGTAGATTTTATTCCACTGGGCAGTGGAATGTTTTTTACTGGGCAGTGGAATTCATTCTGCTGGGCAGTGGAATGTTGTGCAACTTACTTGAGCGGTGATTGACGCTTTGATAATCAAATTGGATTTGGTATACTGGCGGCATGAAGAATACTATCAAGTCACTGTTGGCGGCGGGCGTTGTTTCCGCCGGAGTCGTCGTGTTCGCGGGCTGTGCGTCTTCGTGCGCCTGCAAGCCGGCATCGAATGAATGCAAGTGCGAGAAGTCCGCGTGCGCGTGCGCGGACTGCGTCTGCAAGGGCGCGGAGGGCCGCTGGGCGATTCAGAAGCCGGGCGCGTTCTGGCTCGGGATCTGCAACAAGGACGGCGCGCCGAAGGCGAAGCTGCTGTGGGGCGGCGGTTCGCCGGTCGATCAGGCCGACGTCAAGCTCGACGGCGCGACCGCGACGATGCGGCAGTGCACGAGGGGCGACAAGGACCCCGCGAAGGCCCGCTTCCGCGTGACGACGGTGAAGGCGAACGGCGCGTGCGCGGACGTCACGTTCGTGACGACGGATGGCACCGGCAAGGAGCTGGGGCGCGAAATCGCGAAGGCGAAGCGCATCCCCGCGCTGCCGCCTGCGCCCGACCGCTCGAAGGCCGTCTTCGGCGAGCCGATCAACCTGCTCGCCGACGGCATCGCGGGCTGGGAGTCGATGAACCCGAACAACTACTTCGGCTGGTCCGTGAAGGACGGCGTGCTCTCGAACCGCATCAAGCGCACGGCCGACGGCAAGCGCGACGGGGCGAGCGCCAACCTCAAGACGAAGCGCGCGGACTTCTTCGACTTCAAGATATCCTATGACGTGCGCGTGCTGCCCGGCTGCAATTCGGGCGTCTATCTGCGCGGCATCTACGAGCTGCAGGTGCTGGACAGCTACGGCAAGCCGGTCGACTGCCACCACATGGCGGCCTTCTACGGGCGCATCACGCCGCGCGTCGCCGCCGAGAAGCCGGCGGGCGAGTGGCAGCACGTGGAGGCGATGCTCTACAATCGCCACGTGACGGTCGTCCTCAACGGCGTGAACATCATCGACAACCAGCCGGTTCTCGGCTGCACGGGCGGCGCGATCACGAGCGATGAGTTCGTGAAGGGTCCCCTCTATCTGCAGGGCGACCACTCCGACGCCGACTTCCGCAACATCATCCTCACGCCGATTGTGAAGTAAAGTCGTTCCCGCCTCCGCGAGGAGGATTGGGTCAGTCCGCGGCGGCGCCATGACTGTGGCGCCGCCGCGTGTTTGTGTGGATTCCCCTGGACGCACTTGACAGCGCATACGCCAATGGCGTATCATACGCCCGTGATTTTTCTTGAAACCAAAGTGTTCACGGGACGCATCGTCGATGCGATGAGCGACGACGACTATGCCGCGCTGCAAGGCCATCTCGCGCGTTATCCGGATGCCGGAGCGATGATTCCCGGATGCGGTGGTGTTCGGAAGATTCGTTGGGCGGGTTCGGGGCGCGGGAAACGCGGCGGCTCCCGCTTGATCTACTACTGGGACTGTGGTGACCGCATCCTCATGCTCTACGTCTATCAGAAGAACGAGCGGGAGAATCTGACCGAGGAACAGAAGAAGGCGATGCGGAAAATAGCGGAGGCGTACAGACATGAACAAAACCAATTTCACTGAACTTCTGGAGAGCATGCAGGAAGGCGGCGAGATACTTCGTGGCACGAAGGCCGCAGCGCGCACATGGTCCGTAAAGGATGGCAGACGTGTTCAAACCAAGGAGGACGTGCGGGCGCTTCGCACTGAATTCGGCGTGAGCCAGAGCCTGTTCGCCAAGATCATGGGCGTGAGCGTCAATACACTTCAGAACTGGGAACAGGGACGCCGGAAGCCAACGGGCGCCGCACGGGTCTTGTTGACGATCGCCTCACGTCAGCCAGTGCTCTTTCGGCAGACGCTGCTGGAGGATTGCCCCGAACTGGCGCATGCGTAGGGTGTATTCGCCGTGTGGGCGCCATCTCGGGTCGGCGATATGCTATACTAGGGCGTATGAAACTTAGAACAATTCTAGCCTTGGTGCTTCTGGCGACCGTGTGCAAGGGCATGCGCGCGCCCGCGCCGCAGTCGGACCCCGCGCAGTACGTCAACCCCTATGTGGGCTGTGCATTCAATGGACACTGCTTCGCCGCAGCGGCCTATCCGTTCGGAATGGTGCAGGCGGGGCCGGACACGGGTACAGAGTCCTGGGACTACTGCAGCGGCTACCGCTACGCGGATACGAACATCTTCGGATTCTCGCACACGCACCTGAGCGGAACGGGCTGCAACGATCTCGGCGACCTGCTGCTGATGCCCTGGAGCGGGGACGGCCTCGCCGCCGGCGTCACGAGCAAGTACCGCAAGGAGACGCAGACGGCGACGCCCGGCTACTATGCCGTGACGCTCGACGACGCGGACGTCGCGGCGGAGATCGCCGTGGCCCCGCACGCCGCCATCTACCGCTTCACCTACGGGAAGAAGGGCGCCGCGCACCTGCTGCTCGACCCGCAGTGGGGCGTCGTCTTCCCGAAGCGTCTGCGGAACCACGTGCTCGAAAGCGACGTGCGGCAGGAGGGCCCGAACCGTTTCGTGGGGCGCAACCGCGTGCGTAACTGGGTGGAGCGCGAGTTCAGCTTCGTGCTGGAGACGGACCGCCCCATCGTCGCCGTGCGGACCCTCCCCAAGGTCGATCCCGCCGAGAAGGCGACGCGCTACGTCCTCGACTTCGACCTCAAGCCCGGCGAGACGCTTCAGGTGAAGGTGGCCCTCTCCGGCGTCGATGTCGATGGCGCGAAGAAGAACCTCGCCCGCGAGATTCCCGCCTGGGACTTCGCCGGCGTGAAGGCGGCCGCCCGCGCCGAGTGGAACAGGTACTTCCGCCGCATGGAGATCACGGACGGAACGCCGGACGAGAAGGCGAACTTCTACACGTCCCTCTACCATCTCTTCATCCAGCCGAACAACATCGCGGACGTCGATGGACGCTATCGCGGCGCGGACGGCGCGGTCGCCACGGCGCCGGACGGACGCTACTTCTCCACGCTCTCCCTCTGGGACACCTTCCGCGCGGCGCATCCGCTCTACACGGTGCTCGTGCCGGAGCTCGTGCCCTCGTTCGTGAATACGATGATCGCCCACCAGAAGGCCGCGGGCTATCTGCCGATCTGGACGCTCTGGGGCAAGGACAACCAGTGCATGATCGGCACCCACAGCGTCCCCGTGATCGTCGATGCCTACGGCAAGGGCTTCAAGGGCGTGGACTGGAACGCCGCCTGGGAGGCCGTGAACAACTCGCTGCGCGTGGCCCACAAGGGGCGCCAGAAGGAGCGCTGGGACCTGCTCGACAAGTACGGCTACTATCCGTTCGACGAGATCAAGGGCGAGAGCGTCAGCCGCCTGCTTGAGTGCGCCTACGACGACTGGTGCGCGGCGAAGTTCGCCGCGGCGCTCGGCAAGACGGAGGACGCCGCGTTCTTCTCGAAGCGGGCGCAGAACTACCGCAACGTGTTCGACAAGACGCAGGGGCTCGTGCGGGGCCGCGACACGAAGGGCGGCTGGCGCACGCCGTTCGATCCCTTCCAGCTCGGCCACGGCGCGAACATCCCGAACGACTTCACGGAGGGGAACTCCTGGCAGTACACGTGGCACGTGATGCACGATCCCGAGGGGCTGATCTCCCTCTTCGGGTCGAAGCAGGCGTTCGCGGACAAGCTGGAGTCGCTCTTCCACCAGCCGGAGAAGACCGAGGGCTCCGGGTTCGTGCTGGACGTCTCCGGCCTCATTGGCCAGTACGCCCACGGCAACGAGCCCAGCCACCACGTCGTCTACTTCTTCCAGTTCGCGGACCGTCCCGCCCGCACGGCGGAACTCGTGCGCGAGGTCTGCGACAAGTTCTATCTGAACAAGATCGACGGTCTCTGCGGCAACGACGACTGCGGGCAGATGAGCGCCTGGTATCTCTTCAGCGTGGCGGGCTTCTATCCGTTCAACCCGTGCAGCGGCGAGTACGTGCTCGGCGCGCCGCAGGTGCCCGGCGTGAAGTTCGCCCTCGGCAACGGGAAGACCTTCACGGTGAAGACGGTTGGCCTTTCGCGCGAGAACAAGTACGTGAAGCGCGTGACGCTGAACGGGAAGGCCCTCGCGGGATTCAAGATCACGCACGAGCAGATCATGGCGGGCGGCGAGCTCGTCTTCGAGATGTGCGGCGCCAAATAAAAGGAGTGGACATGAAGGGGATGTGGCTTGCCGCTGCGGGCGCGTCGCTGGTCGTTGGCTGCATCTGCGGCCACGGCGCGGGCGACGGGGACCTTGCGAAGACGGTGGGGCTCACCGTGGACCAGATGGTCTCGCCCGCGAACCGCGCGGCGCGTCCGGCATTCGGGTGGCAGATGCGCGCGAAGCGCGTCGGCGCCGCGCAGCAGGCCTATCGCCTGAAGGTCTTCGAGGGCGTGGAGGACGGGCGGGAGGTCTGGGACTCCGGCGAAGTCGCGTGCGGGGCCTCCGTGGGCGTGAAGTACGCCGGGCCCGAGCTGAAGAGCGCCACGAAGTACGTCTGGCAGGTCGCCGTCAGGGACGAGACGGGCGCGTGGCTGCGCCCGGCGCGCGGCTTCTTCGAGACGGGCCTCTTCAAGAAGGGGGACTGGAACGGGTCCGTCTGGATCTCTGCGGTCGATGCGCCCGTGCGGGGCGGAGCCCCCGTGGCCGGGCATAGCACCAAGGGGAAGCAGGAGGCCGAGGACGGCACCGCGTGCTTCGCGAAGACAATCCGAAACCAGAAGGAGGTGACGGAGGCGTATTGGGCCGTCGCGGGCCTGGGCGTCTTCGAGGCCTACGTCAACGGCGCGCCCGTCTCCCGCAAGGGCTGCAAGGCCGCGGGGGGGCGCCTCGTGTGCGACTTCCTGAAGCCCGGCTTCACGCAGAACCAGAAGACGAAGTACTCCTTCGCCTACGACGTCACGCATCTGATGAAGACCGGCAAGGACGCCGCGAACACCTTCTCGGCCCAGGTCTCGGCGGGCTGGTGGCGCGACAAGATCGTCAACTTCGCCGGGCGGAAGAGCGCGTTCCGCGGGCAGCTGATTCTGCGTCACGCCGATGGCAGCGAGTCGCGGATCGGCACGGATACGACGTGGCTCTCCGCGACGACGGGCCCCGTGGCGCGCGCCGCGATCTTCGACGGCGAGGACTACGACGCCCGCGTGAAGACGCCGTGGATGACGGGTGCGCGCGACGATGCGTTCCGCGCCTCGGAGGTGAACGTCGAGTTCAAGGGCGAGCTGCTGCCCAATCCCGGCGCGCAGGTGCGTCTGCGCGAAGACCTCGCGCTCGCGCCCGTGGAGATGTACGTGTGGAAGGGCGTGACGGGCGCCGACGCCAAGAACCACGGCACGGTCAACAAGGTCCGCGCGTACAAGGACGGCGATGAGATCGCCCTTGCCGCCGGTGAGACGCTCGTCGTCGATTTCGCGCAGAACGCCGCCGCCGTGCCGCGCTTCGTCTTCGCGGCGAAGGCGGGCACCACGCTCACGGTGCGGCCCGCCGAGATGCTCAACGACGCGAACGGCGCGAAGGCGCGCGGCAACGACGGCCCCGAGGGCTCCGTCTACCGCCTCAACCTGCGTCAGGCGCGCGCGCTGGTCAACTACACGTTCGCGGGCGGGGACGTTGAGACGTATCAGCCGGAGTTCTCGTTCTTCGGCTACCGCTACATCTCCGTGACGGCGACGGACGCGGTGACGATTCGGCGGATTCGCTCCATCCCCGTCACGTCGATTCTGCCGCAGAACGAGGCGGGTTCGCTTGAGACGGGCGTGAAGGACCTGAACCGCCTCGTGCAGAACGTCCGCTGGGGGCAGTACTCGAACTACCTCAGCGTCCCGACGGACTGCCCGCAGCGCAACGAGCGTCTGGGCTGGACGGCGGATACACAGGTCTTCTGCGAGGCCGCTTCGTACAACGCGAACGTCTATGCGTTCTTCATGAAGTGGATGCGCGACCTCGTCGATACGCAGAAGGCGGATGGGGCCTACACGGGCGTCGCCCCCACAGCGCAGTACGGCAGCGAGCGCGGGCATCAGCTCGGCTGGTCCGACGCGGGGATCATCGTGCCCTACACGATGTGGAAGCAGTATGGCGATCTCCGCATCGTGGAGGAGAACTGGGAGTCGATGAAGCGGTTCCTGAAGGTCATCGACGAGACGGAATACGCCTCGCCCGAGGCGCAGGGCCACCAATGGGCCGACTGGCTTTCCTACGAGAAGCTCGAAAGCTGCGGCGGGGGCGCGTATGAGCCGAACCCGAACGGCAAGGGCCGCAGGGTGCGCCCGGACGCGCTCACCTACTGGAAGTATCTCGGCGGATGCTACTGGCTGTGGGACGCGCAGATGATGGCGACGATGGCGAACGTCCTCGGGAAGAGCGAGGACGCCGCATGGGCGAAGGCGGCCGAGGGCCGCGCGCGCGCCTATCTGCGCCGGAACTTCGTCGCGAAGGACGGCCAGCTCATCGAGCTCTTCCGCGATATGCAGACGCCGGCGCTCTTCGCGCTCAAGCTGGGGCTCCTCGAAGACGCGAAGGCCCGGGAGCGGACACGGGCCGCGCTGCGCAGGAACTTCGAGGACCACGGCAACTGCCTCCAGACGGGCTTCCTCGGCACGTCCATTTTGATGGATACGCTCGTGAACGAGGCCGGGATGCCCGACATGGCGTACACGCTTCTACTGCAGCACAAGAACCCGAGCTGGCTCTACTCCGTGGACCAGGGGGCGACGACGATCTGGGAACGCTGGAACAGCTACGTCAAGGCGACGGGGTTTGGCCCCGTGGGCATGAACAGCTTCAACCACTACGCCTATGGCGCGGTGCTTGCGTGGATGTACGGCTCGATGGCCGGCATTCAGGAGGATGTCTCGGCCCCGGGCTTCAAGCACATCGTCCTCGCCCCGGTCTTCGACAGGCGCGTGGGGCGCGTGAAGGCCTGCTTCAAGTCGCCGTATGGGCCGATCGAGAGCGCGTGGAGCTTTGACGACGACGGCAAGGTCTCCTGGACGTTCACGATTCCCGCGAACACGACGGCCACGGTGAAGCTGCCGGGCGAAAAGCCGAAGGACTTCGTCGCCGGCACCTACACGCTGAGCCGCCCGGAATGACGTGCGGCGCGCGCCCTCGATTCGAAACGCGATACCCCTACACTGGAAGTGAGGCAGAGCGGGTAGAAGATTGAACGACTTATACCGGTCGCGCGACCTAGGCGGCCGGCTCCCCACGGATGAACCCGGAGCGAGGAGATGCGCGGGGTGCGCAAGCTAACCCGCGCAGCGTACGCGAATTCAGCGTATGACGCTTATTCTGAAAATCGGCAAAATTTAAAGTAAAGGCGGAATACGGTGATCGCGCTACGTGAGCAGTCACGTGGCGTGTTTTCATCATTGTGTTTTTACTTGGGCGTTTGCCGATGCCTCAGAATAGACGTGATGATCGGGAGCACGCCACCTCTCTTTATCTTGAAGGGGTGGACGAATTCAAGATGAAGAGGAGATGTGACGTCAGGCAGAACATCATGCGAGGGCGGGGCCATGCGGCGGCGCGGGACGGCGCCTGCGCCGTGTCTGTCGATGGTCGTTTCCGACAGCGAACTGGTCAGAAGGGGATGTGTGCGCGTGCGGCGGATGGAGGAGCGCATCGCCGGCCCGGGCGCGCTGATGCGCGACGTCTACTTCGAGGGCGGCGGCGTCTTCCGGTGCTTTCGGGGGCGTTGTCGCTTTACGCTTGAGGACCGCGCGCCGATCGTCATCCACGCCGGGGAGGCGATTGTCGTCTACCCCGGGCAGCGCGTGACGATCGAGATACTGGACGAAGGCAGTCGGCTCGTTCATGCGATACTGGCCGGGGACGGCGTCGCCGCCTATTTCGACGAGATCGGGTTCTTCGACGGGGCGCACGGGAGAACCAGCGCGCAGCTGGAGGTCTTCCGCGAAGTCCAAAGCCATCTTGCGGGCGAGGGCACGCCAAATCATGTGGACCTCGTGGCGCGGCTTTCCGACGCCCTTGTCACCTTCGCCCACGACTTCCGGGAGAGGAATGGCATACTGTATGCGGCGATTCGGCAGATTCGGGAGAATCTCAGAAATCGAATCGTCCGGTTGACCCCGCTCTACGAGCAGATTCACGTTGGGCACACGTCCCTTCACGCGGTGTTTGTGGAATCGGGCATGGGGAGCCCGGCCGAGTTCATTCGCCGCGAACAACTGCGATGGGCGAAGCGGCTGCTGCTGACGACGCAGAAGCCCGTGTCGGAGATCGCCCTGGAGACGGGTTTCATCTCGGCGACGTATTTCGCGAATTTCATCAAGCGAATGACCGGAAAGACGGCCCGAGAGATTCGTCAACGCGGATAATGCGTGAATCTTTCGGCACTTCCGAAACCTTTCGGAAGAATCGTGAACTCTTCGGCCAATTAGGAAATTGTCGTGCCGATGCAGAATTGCCATAATACCTTCGTGCCTTGGAGTGATTGGATTGTTCCCTTGAGGCGTGGTTCAAGAACGTGATAAATCAGAAATGGAAAGCGGAAAGTGATGGAGAAATTCGTACAGATTGCGACGGTGGGGTGCCTGGCGTTGGCCATTGCCGGTTGTGCCTTCAATCCTGAGACAATGCCGATGACGCAACGTGACCAGGCTGTCTACGTTGACGCCGGCGCAGTTGAGAGAGGCGCGGAGACGAAGGTGAAGGTGGCCGTCCGAGCCTCGCCTGGGGAATACAAGCAGTATGACGTTGTGGGCAAGGCTCTTGCCAGCACGTTGAATGACCGGCTGGCGAGGTTCGCTTTCTTCGATCTTGTTGATCATGGCGCGGCGAGCGCCGTTTTGCAGGAGCAGGCGGCGAGTGCCGGCGACATCTCGGAAGTGAGCCTGAAGGGCATTGAGTCCGACTTTGTCGTGGTGGCGAAGATAACCTCCGTGACGACGCGCGACACTGGGGTGGTGAGCAACGGAGGGAAGCTGACGGCGATTGACGTCCAGTTCGATTTCACGTGGATATCCATGGGCGAGAGCCAGAAGGTGATTCTGAAGAGGAGCATCACGCCGAAGGTGAATAGTGTGCAGAGTGCGGATGAAGTCGTTGGCGTCCTCTGTCGGGCAGCCGAGACGGCGGCGACAGAGTTCTCGCGGGCCATTTCAAGCAAGTACGCGCCGCCTGCCCGTGTGTTGCAGACGCGCGGTAATGGCGCGGCGGCACGCATCAACATTGGCGACGACTATGGGCTGACTGCGGGGATGGAAGTTGAGTTCTATGAGATTGTGGACAATTCGGCGCTTGGCGGTGATGCGCGTGACAGCAACCTCGTTGCCCGCGGCACGGTGAAGAAAGTCGAGCCGAAGGCTGCGTGGGTCAAGGTCGCCGATTTCGAGAAGGTCAACGTCCGCAAGGGGGTCTACGTTCGCATCACCGGACGGAAGGATGGTGGTTTGGGCGGCAAACTGGTGGAGGAGACCGGAGTGAACGAACTGTTCTGATAGCGTAAGAAAGGTTTGAGAGCCATGAGTCGGTTGTTCTTGTTTGTTGCCTTCACGGCGGTTTGCGCAACGGTTTGCCGTGCAGACACCGCTGCTGCTGGAAGCGACGCTGACGAATATGAGGAAGTCGTCGTGCGGCGCAAGAAGAAAAAGGCTCCGGTTACGACGGTGCAGATCAATGTCGCGCTCCCGAGCACCGCCGAAGCGGCTCCGGAAGCCCCTGCCTCGTCGGTCGCCGAGCCTCCGCCACCTCCCGAGCCCCCGGCCGCGGAAGCGGCGGAGCCCCGTCGCCTCGTTCGCTATTTCTGCAAGATGTGGAAGGACGAGGACTGGGAACGGCTGTGGTGGGCGATGTCGCCGAAATACCGCAGATTGGTCTCGCTCAAGAAGTTCACGGAACTTTTCACGGACGACGCCGAGGCGAACGGCGGCCTCAAGGACGAGAACATCCTTGGCGAAGCGGAGACGAATGCCGGCATAGGCGTTACGGTTGAACTCACCTTCAAGTTCAAGCGGGCCAAGCACAGGGTCGTCAAGGCCGAAGTCGAACGAATCCCCGGTGGTCAGTATCGCATCGTGAAGTCGGCCATCATTCCGACCGATCTGAACGATCTCTGAGAGGACGCTGGAATCTGGTAAACAAAAAGGTACAAGAGGAGAATAACATGAACAAGTTGGTCAAGTTGGCGTTGTTGGGCGCAACGGCGCTCATGGTGTCCGGCACTGAGCTCTATGCGGCGGCAGATGCGGACGATGATGAGGAAGTGGAAGAGGCCGCTCCGAAGAAGAAGGCCAAGAAAAAGGCGAAGAAGGCCAAGAAGGCCGGCCCTGAAAGGATGTTTGTCGCCATTCACAAGTTCGACAACAAGAGCGATGCGTCCGGTTCCAAGATCGAGACTCTTCAGTCGCGCGTCCAGCAGTGCGTTGTCGGTACGCGCAAGTTCGAGGTCGTTGAGCGCGAACAGCTCAAGACGGTCATGAAGGAGGCCAATCTGGCGGCAGCCGGCATCACGGATGGCGATGATGCCGAAGCGCCCGAACAGGGGAAGATCAAGGCCGCGTCGTATGTCATCTACGGCTCGGTTCTGTCCTATGGCGTTGACAGGGCTGCCGGTTCGGCCGATGGCGTTGCCGCCGCCCAGGCAAAGAGCAAGGTCGAAGTTCAGCTGAAGATCACGGATGGCGAGACCGGAAAGATTCTGGTTCAGAAGTCCGCCATCGGCATGGGAATTGACAAGGCAATGGCGACGGAGGGATTCAAGCAGCAGACGAGCGGCGGCATGCGGGATGCAGTCGATGAGGCCGCGCATATGATCGTCGATGCGCTGCGTGATCATTGCTATCCGGCGAAGATCGTCAAGGTCGGCAAGAAGGACGTGACGATCAACATGACGGACGAGGAAGTCAAGGAAGAGGACATCTTCGACGTTGTGGAATGTGGCGAGATGCTGTTTGACCCGGATACGGGTGCGGCCCTTGATGATGATGGCGACGAGGTCGGCCGTGTGCAGATTTCCCGCGTGGGGCCGAAGATGTCCAAGGCAACGCCGATGGGCGACTTGGATCTCGACGATTTGGATCTGGACGAGCACTCCTACAAGCTTCGTCGCGTGAGCAAGGCGACCTTGAAGAAGGAAGCCAAGAAGGCGCACCAGAAGCGGAAGGCGGCTTTCGAGAGCCGGTTCTAAAGGAAACAGGGGGGTGTGGGGGGCACCCCCTCAATCATTCACGAAGGGAAAGTCAAGATGAACGGAGAAAATACAGAAAAGGCCCTTCAAATTGGAGGGAAGGGCGTTACCGTCGTAACCAAAAAGGTCAACGGAATCAATGCGAAGATTGATGGCTTCGTCGAGAAGATATTGGGCTTTCTCGGCGATCATCCCTGGGAAGACTGGCTGAAGGTCGCCGACGAATGCATTGCACGGGTGCTTCCGGGGATCATCCTCATTGCGGGCGTGTGCACGACTGCGACGGGGTTGGTCATTGCGATTAAGAACGATCTCCCGGTTTCCTTCGTGGCGATTCAGTTCATTCCGCTCGTTTGGATGGCTTTCGCGATGCATCTTTCCCCTAAGGCATTGAAACTTGCCTCTTCGTTTGTCTCGAAAGGTGAATCTGGGGCCATTCGTCCTGAGTTGATTTATATTGTCAAGGTGATTTTGGGTGTCGGCGGCATTCTACTTGCGGGTTGTTTTGCATTATTCGGCAACTTCGCCGCATGTGCCGTGCTCTTGGTTCTCTCACTGATTGTGATCATCGTCTCGACCCGTCCGGCATTGATTGGCGTCAAGGCCGATTATCCGACGAACGCCGTTTCTGAGGTGATCACGATTCTGCTTGTCCCGTTGAAGGCCGTGCTGGCGTTATTGTCAATCATCATTGGAATCGCAACCATTGGTGGGCTTGTCTATGGTATCATAGCAACGTTCTCTACAAATAGTGCGCTTGATCTCTATGTCCTAGAGTATGGTTTTATGGGGTTAGGACCGACAGTTTTGCTTTTTACAACGCTTCTCCCTCTCGTTGCGCCATTTACGATCTATGTGATTTCACTTATCATATTCTTTGTATTTGACTTCTGTCGCGCGATTGTCAGCATTCCCGCCAAACTTGACGCGCTCAAGAAGTAATTGGGGATTGCCCATTGGAGAGGGTTCCTCGCTCTCATTTCCGGCGGAATGGTTTAATTGAAGAAACCTTCCGCCGGATTCGACAGGCAAAAGTAAAAGGAAGCAACAATGGACACATTGATCAAGTTGCTCACGATTGCGGTGTGCGTGGGCTCAATGCTGAATCTTACAGGGTGCGGCGGGGCGGCTCCCGATAGGGTCGCCGTGGCATTCGTTCAGAGGATGAATGCATGCGACTTTGAGGGTTGCAAAAGGTACGTCTCTTCGGACGGTGATGAATTCGCCAAGGCAATGAACGCCCTCTTTGGTGATAAAGAAATAGCGGAGATGAAACAGTGGAAGGACGCGAAGGTTGAAGTTGTGAATGTTCAAGTGGATGGTGACAAGGCGGAGGTGAGTCTCAAAAAGACCTCGAAGGCGGGAAAGGTTTCTGAGACCTCCCTTTCGCTTGTCAAGATGAGCGGCGGCTGGAAAGTCGAGCCGTTCAAGTAGAGATAAGGTCGAATTCGACCGACGAAACGCTGCCTGGATGTGCACCGGTGGGAACGATGGTGCGCATCGGCGCGGAAAATGGTGCGCACCATTTGGGTGTGGTGATGCGCATACGGACCCCCGACCGCCTCATCCCGATGAGCCGATCCCGAGGTGTGCGGACGACTTGATCCTTCGACCGGTTTGAAACTCCGAGCGTTTGCAAAGGGGCGGTTCTAACGAACCGCCTGAGGCTTTGCACGCCTCAACGACTTTTATTTGACATAGATAGCCCTTGATTTGACATGAATGGGCCAGGGCTGTGCTGGTTGATTTGACGGGGTCTGGCTTTGTGTCGGCGTCTTCGACGCCGGGGACGGCAGACGGGGCCCTCCGCCACTGTCGGCCATTTGCCCCTGTCTATCATCGCAACTGGCCACTTGCCTCTCTCTATATATGTATCGCCTCTTTCCATATATGGGGAGAAGGATATACCTATATATAAGGAATGGGGGTTGGGGTTGGTATATGAGAAATAGGGGCTGGTATATATGCAGATATATATAAGGGTAGGAGCTGGCAGGGGCGGACGCCCCTGCCACCGAACCGAAAACAGGCTTCTTGTCGCGTCCTTTTTGATGGAGAAAAGTCGCTTGATAGAGATAAAGTCGTTTGATAGAGATTTGATGGAGAGCAGCCGTTGAAGCGTCGCGGAGCATCAGGCGGGGAATTCTTCGGCGTCGAAGACGCCGACTCAAAATCAACTGCCATTTGGTCAAAGCAAGGCCGTTGAGGAAGCGCGAAGCTTCAGGCGGTTCGTTAGAACCGCCACTTTGCAAACGTTCGGAGTTTCTTAAAACCGGGCGGCAGGTCGGCGGATGGGACGGGGTGGGCGGTGGGGGCTCGTCGCGATGGGTGTGCGGGTTCACCTTGGGGAGAATGCCAAGTGGTCTAGATGGGGGGCGCGGGGTCGCCTAGGAGGTTGCGGGTTTTACCGCCGAGTGGAGGAAATTCCACTGGGCAGTAGATGGAATTCCACTCGGCAGTAGAATTTACTCCACTGGGCAGTAGAATAAATTCTACTGGGCAGTGAAATTCAGAATCGCCTAGGGAGTTGCGTCGCCCGTCGGCTCTGGCGCGAGGGGATGTCGGCGGGAGGCGGGCCGCCGCTCGGAGTTTACTAAATACCCTTCGTGCGACGACTACCCACTTGACCGCCTTATGCCGATGAGCGGCCCCGGGTTGTGCCGACGGGCGCCCCCGGGTTATGCCGGTGGGCGACTCCGGGTTGTACCGATGGGCGACTCCAAGTTATGCCGATGGGCGACCCCGAGTTGTGCGGACGAGCCGACTCCTTGTCATTGGGACGATCGTTTTGAGAACTCCGAGCGTTGGCAAAGGGGCGGGGACTTGATATAATCTCCTCCCACGTTGAATTGTCCGGTGGTGTAGTGGCCGCACAGGGGTTTTTGATACCCTTAGTCCTGGTTCGAACCCAGGCCGGACAACCAGTTGACAAGCCAGTCGGCAGGAACAGGAGTTGAGCGATGCATAAGACCGTGTTTTTCTTGATCATGGTCCTGGCGGTGGTTGGCCTCACGGGGCTCTATTTCCGTCATGAGAAGGAGAAGGCCCTTCAGGCGGAGCGGGACCGCCAGCAGGAGCTGGCCCGGGCGGAGGCCGCGAAGGCGGAGGCCGCGCGCGTCGAGCAGGAATACCAGGAGGCCAAGAAGAAGCATCAGGAGGAGATCGCCCGCAAGCGCGCGGCGGCGCGGGAGGAACAGCTCAAGCGGCGTCAGGCGGAGAAGGCGCGGGCCGAGCAGGAGAAGAAGGCGGCCGCGGAAAAGGCCGCGACGGCGGCGCAGGACGCCCGCCGGGCCGCGTGCGACCGCGTGCTGGCGGTGCTCAAGGGCGGGACGCTGCGTCCGTGGAAGACGATCGGGGAGGACGAACAGCCGGACACGGCGAAGGGCGAGCGGACATTCCACTACGTGTTCCCCGACGACGACGGCGGGCGGATGTTCCTTGAGCTGAAGACCATGTTTGGCCGCCCCGTCTCGCTGCACCGGCTGGATTCCGTCACGAGTGCCGAGCGCTACGAGCCGACGGAGTTCCGTCAGCTGGCGGCGGTGTTCCCGCATCTGCTGGTGAGCGGGGACAAGGTCTACTTTAGGCCCTCCCGCGCCGACATGGCCCCCTGCCGCGTGCCGGAGGCCGGCGGGAGCTTCGACCCGGCGCAGCAGGACTTCGGGGACCTCTACGAGACGGTCCGCGCGCTGGGGCTCAAGACGGACGCCTTCGTCTACGGGGTCTACTTCCGTCCCTTCGGCTCGCAGACGGACGTGCCGGTGGCGAAGGTGGCGTTCGGCGGCACGGTGCCCGCCGAGACGTTCCGCGAGAAGGTGTTCGCCTGGGCGCGGCGCAACGCGGCGGCTTCCGCGAAGGGGGCGGCGGCGGCGCGGAACTGGAAGCAGACGTATGTGTTCACCGAGAAGGATCGGGTGAAGAAGCGCGTGGACGGCGTGACGGAGGTGCCGCGCACGTTCGTGTTCAACGGCAACAAGCACCGCTACCTCGAAGGCTCGCTCGAATACGAGAACGAGGTCAAGAAGGAGGAGGCCGCGCGCCGCAAGTGGCAGGCGCTCGTGGACGAGGTGAAGCGGCAGGAGGAGACGGCGAAGCGGCTGGCCGCGAAGAAGGGCGGCGGCGGCGATCTGCTGGAGTCCGGCGCGGTGGTGTACAAGCTGATGGAAGCGCAGGCGGCGAAATGAACGAGGAGGCGTTGACCCGGCTCGCCGGCGTGCGGCGCATCGTCGTCCACGGGGGGCTCGCCCATCTGGACGACATCATGTCGTGCGCGATGGCGTATGCGTTCGGCGTGCCGCACGACGCGCCGATTGAGCGCCGGAACCCGAAGCCGGCGGAGTTGGAGGACTGCGCCACGCTGGTCCTTGACGTGGGGGGGCGCCACGACCCCGGCCGCCTGGACTTCGACCACCACCAGCGGGCGCGCACCAAGGAGCCGAAGTGCGCGTTCCGCCTCTTCGCCGAGTGGCTGGAGCTCGACGAGGAGATGCGGACGCTCTTCCCCTGGTACACGGCCTGGAACCTGATGGACGTGTGCGGCCCCACCGCGACCGCCCGGAAGATGGGGACCACGGCGGACGCCCTCGCGGGGTTCATCGACAACCCGCTGGGGGACTGGGTGGTGCGTCGGTTCGCCGACGACCCCGTGCTGCGCCAGAAGCTCGCGCTCACCCTCGGGAGGGAGCTGGCGCTGACGCGGACGTGCTGGCGGAAGATGGGCCCGAAGATCGTGCGGCGCACGATCGCCGGCCTCCCCGTCGCCGACTTGACGGCCTGCCTCACGGAGGAAATCTCGCGCTGCTCGAACGCCTGGGTGCGGCTCAACCACCCGGCCTGTCTGCTCACGCGCGACGGGCGGGGCGAGGGCTACTCGCTGGTGCGCTGCAACGACGACCCGCGGCTGGACTTCGCGCGCTGCATCGGGAAGCCCTACACGCTCTTCGCGCATCCGGGCGGGTTCATCCTCAAGACGCGGTCGAAGGAGGACGACCTGGAGGTCGTGCTGGCCGACGCCCGCACGGACGCGCGGTGAACATTCGAATTTGTGAAACCGAACAGAAAGGAAGAGACATGAAGAAGATGATGACGGCGGGGCTGCTGCTGGGCGCGCTGTGCGCGACGGCGGGGATTCACCCGAACACGACGGAGAAGGGCTGGCGCAATCTGCTGGGCGAGGGGCCGCTTGAGACGGTGGCCAACTTCAAGCCGGGCACGTGGCAGCGCGACGGCAAGGACGGCATCACGTCCACGATCGACAGCGCGCTCTGGTTCAAGGGCGAGTACGAGAACTTCGTGCTCGACTTCGAGTACAAGCTCGACCCCGAGGCGAACTCGGGCGTGATCATCTACTGCTCGGACCTCGGGAACTGGATTCCGAACTCGGTGGAGGTGCAGCTGCTCGACGACCACGGCAGCAAGTGGCGGAACGACCCGCCCCGGCTGAAGAACGGCGGCCTCTACGGGCACATCGGCCCGGCGAAGAGCGCGGTGAAGCCCGCGGGCGAGTGGAACCGCATGACGGTGTGGGCGAAGGGGAAGAACGTGAAGGTGGCCGTGAACGGCGAGCTTTCCGTGGACGTGGACCTCTCGAAGTACACGGACGCGAAGGTGAACCCGGACGGCACGCCGGTTCAGCCCTGGCTCTCGAAGCCGATGGCCGAGCTGCCCACGAAGGGCGCGATCGGCCTGCAGGGCAAGCACGGCGGGGCGTGCCCGTACTTCCGCAACGTCCGCATCCTCGAACTCGGGAAGTAGGGGCTGGAGATGAAGAGCGTGTGCGCGTTTCTGTGCGCGGCGGTTGTCGCGTGTGTGGCCTCGGCCGCCGAGATGGAGCGGTCGACGCCCGAGGCGGAGGGCGTCTCCTCCGCGGCGATCGGGGCCTGGATCGACGCGTGCGAGCGCGAGCTCGACGCCGTCCACGGCTTCGTGATCGTGCGCCACGGCAAGACCATCGCCGAGGGGTGGTGGCGGCCGTTCGGCGCGGAGCGCACGCACATGCTCTATTCCCATTCGAAGAGCTTCACGTCGACCGCGATCGGATTCCTCGCGGACGACGGGAAGCTCGACCTCGACGAGCGCGTGGTGGACATCTTCCCCGAGAGGGCGCCCGCGCCGTCCGCGTCGAAGATCGACCGGCTTCGCGTCCGCGACCTGCTCACGATGACGACGGGAATGCCCTACACGGACGCCGAGCGGAAGGACTTCGGCGGCGACTGGGTGAAGCTCTTCCTCGCGAACGAGGTCAAGGACGAGCCCGGCACGGTGTACCGCTACGACTCCTGCGCGACGCACGTGCTCGCGGCGATCGTGGAGCGGAAGAGCGGCATGAAGCTGATGGACTTCCTCAAGGCGCGCCTCTTCGACGAGATCGGCATCACGCGGGCGTGGACGACGTACAGCCCCACGGGCGTCGCCTGCGGCGGCTGGGGCATGAACATGACGACGCGCGAGCTCGCCCGCTTCGGACAGTTCTATCTTCAGGAGGGGCGCTGGGGCGGCCGGCAGCTGCTCTCGCGGAACTGGGTGCGTCTCGCGACGGGCTACCAGACCTCCACGCAGCGCCCCGGCGACGGCGACTGGAGCCAGGGCTACGGCTTCCAGTTCTGGCGCTGCCGGCACAACTGCTTCCGCGCCGACGGCGCGTTTGGGCAGTACACGGTCGTGATGCCGGATCAGGACGCGGTCGTCTCGCTTCACGCGGGGCTCGGGCCGATGAACAAGGAGCTTGACCTCGTGTGGAAGCATCTGCTGCCGGCGATGCAGGCGGGGGCGTTGCCGGAGAATCCCGCGGCGCAGAAGGCGCTGGCGGACCGCTGTGCGCGGCTGGCGTTGAAGACGGTCGCGGGCGCGGCGTCCGCGGGA
>JBJEWG010000058.1:0-3460 GCA_051884935.1 Kiritimatiellia bacterium
GATCCGCAGGCTCACATCGTCCAGTGCGACCACCCCGCCATACTTCACCGTCGTGTGCCGAATCTCCAGCATCTCATCCCCGCCGCGCCAGAAGAAGGAAGAAGAACGGCGCCCCCGTGAGTGCGCACACCACGCCCACCGGCAGATTCCCCGGGAAGAGCCGCGCCACCGCGTCCGCCGCCACCAGAAACACCGCCCCGCCCACCGCGCTGAGCGGCAGATAGACGCGGTGGTTCACGCCCACCAGCCGCCGCACGACGTGCGGCACGATCAGCCCGAGAAAGCCCACCGCCCCCGCAAGCGCCACGCTCGCCGCCGTCGCCACCGATGTTGCTCCCAGCGCGATTAGCTGCGTGCGGCGCACGTTCACGCCCAGCGACCGCGCCGTCGCCTCGCCCAGCACGAGCGCGTTCAGACTGCGGTTGCACGCATACAGCGCCACCAGCGCCGCCAGCACCGCCGCCGCCGCGTAGGGAACCGCGAGGGGCGACGCCGCGCGCAGATCGCCCCACACCCACCGGGACGCGGCCGCGGCCTGCTCCGGCGTCGCATAGGCGAGCGCGAGCATCTGGAGCGAACAGGTGAACGACCCCGCCACGAACCCCGCCACGATCACCGTGCCCCCCGAGAAGCCGCGCCGCCCCGTCCGCCGGGCCGCCAACGCGGAGACCGCGCACACCAGCGCCAGCGAGAGGCCCGCCCCCGCCACCGCCGCCAGCGGCACCACGAGCGCGCTCGCCGCCGTCCATCCCATCAGAAAGGCGAGCGCCACGCCAAGGGACGCCCCGCCGACGATGCCGAGAATGTACGGCTCGGCCAGCGGATTGCGCAGCACGCTCTGAAGCGTGGCCCCCGAAACCGCCAGAGCCGCGCCCACGACCAGCGCGGCGAAAATGGGCATCGCGTCCATGACGCCATTATACACCATTCCGCCGCCGCCGCCAATCGCCGCCACCCGGGCGGCCTACGTCACCGCAAGTAGAGCACCGTGCCGGAAAGGCCGCGAAGCACCAGCGCGCGCGCCGCCGCATCGACGGAAATCGCCGCGCCGGAACCGAAGCCCTCCGCGCGCGCCCAGGACGGCGAACCCGCAAGCGTCGCCGCCACGAGAATCGCCGTGCGGTGCACCGTCGCCTTCTCGGGCATCGAAACCGAGTAGAGCAGAGCCGACGGCAGCGTGAGCGTTCCCTGCACCGTCAGCGCGTCCGCGTGGCCCGCCTCGTCGATCACCGCGCCGACGATCGCGTTCTCCGCAAGCGTGAGGTTCGTCACCGTCGCGCCCTGGAAGTTCGCCGCGTTCCACTCGCCGCCCGTCGCCACGACAACATCGCCCAGCGCGACCTCGTTCGCCTCCGCCACGCCGCGCACCGTCACGCCGCGCCCCTCGACGACCACCTTCGCCACCGAGACGGGCACGCCCGCCTCGACCGTGAAGGAGGTGCCCGCGCCCCGCATCGTGAGCGTGCCGATCTCCACCCGGTTCGCCGCGTTCGTGGGCATCCACTTGTCCGCCAGATACCGCTGTGTCGCACGCACCTCGGCGTCCGTCAGGCGGTTCGTGTAGATCAGAATCTCCGCGAGGTCCTGCCCGCCGTTGAGGCGCCCGTTCTCGGGGTTGTAGCACGAGGCCAGCCAGGTGGCGCTCGGCGTGTCGGCGGCACCCTCGGCCAGCCGCCACCCCACGAGGTCCCAGGCGCCGCCCAGCCCCGTCTTCGTACCGTCCACCGTCACGCCGTTGAGCCAGGTGGTACCGTTCTTCACCAGGCCGCCGCGGTCCTTGTCCGCAGACCAGATGGGGTCGGACGCGACGGCGCCGTAGGTCGTGTTGGGCCCCGCGTCGCGGTGGAAGCTGCGCCTGCCGCTGTCCTCGGTCGCGTCCCCCAGCAGGAAGCCACCGCCGTTGCGGCTACCGACCATCCAGAAGACGGTGCGGATGTTCTTCTGCTGCGCGTTGAACTCCAGCACGCGGTTGTCGCCCGCACGCCCCTTCTCGTTATCCCCCATCACGCCGAAATCGACAAAGGGCCGCCCGTCGAATCCCGTCGCGTTGTAGAGCGGGGCGTTTCGCTTCTCGACGGTCCGCGCGTAGAACGGGACGCCGCTGCGGCGGTCGGACCACCGGGAGACGTTCGCGCCATTCCGCGTGAAGGAGGATGCCGCCGCCGCGTCGAGCCAACCGGCCGGCACGCCCGCCGGCTGCATCTTCCCGCTGGGCGCCACCCGCACGCCGCCCGCCACCACCGTGAGGTCGAATGCCGGGTCCTGCACGCCCGCGAGAACGAGCGTACCCGCCCCCGTCTTCGTCGCCGCCGCGCCGTCCAGCAGCGGCAGAGACGCCGTCCCCGCCGCCACGGCGATCTCGCCGCCTTCGACCGTCACGGGATAGGTGTCGAGCGCCACGCCGTCGCCCAGCATCAAGTCCGCGCCGTTCACCGCGAGCGCGCCCGTCCAGCCCGGCTGCGCCGTCGTCACGCAGAAGTCCCCGCCCGCGCCCGTCACCGCGAGCGATCCCGCGCCCGTCCACGCGCCGCCCAGCGTCACGCTGTTCGCGCCGACGTCGAGCGTATTCGCGCCGCGCATCGTACCCGGAATGTTCCCATCGACCAGCAACGTCAGCCCATCCAGCGCCTTCACGGTAGCATTCTCGAACAGAAGCGAGGTGACCGGTCCGTTCCCCTTGCCCAGCGTCCTCCTGGTCTCGAACACGCCGCCCACGACCTCGACGGACCCCGTCGCCGCCGCCGCGCCGGCCAGACTGAAATACGCCTGGGACTTGTGCCTGAACACACCACCCTCGGCGACGCGCAGACGCCCCACGCCGCCCACACTCGCGCCGAGCTGGCAGTGGAAACCCTCCTCCAGTTCCACGACGCCGCCCGCGCCCACCTCGAAGACGCTCTCGAACCCTCCCCAGGTGCCCACGTGCAGACCATAACCCTTCGTGTTCTCCAGACCCGTCACCTTCGCTCCGTCCCGCACGACGAGCCGCCGCCCGCCCTGCTCCACGCCAAAGTAGGCCGCGATCCTGAAGTCCTTCTTCTCGATCACCGCGCGGCCGCCCTGCACGAAGAGCTCGCAGCCGGCGTTGAACTCGCCGCCGCCCGCGAACACGAGCTCCCCCGGGCCGCTCGGCTTGCACTTGCCGCCCTGGTTCGTATACAGCCCCGTCAGCGTCGCCATCTTCCCCTCCGCCACCGCGATCACGCTCTCCCTGGTCTGGAGGATGGGGTTGCCCAGAACCGTGTCCGCGTCGAAGCGCAGCGTGCCGCCGTCGAGCGTGAGGGGCGTCGCGATGCCCGCCCCGTCCGAAACGACCAGCGTGCCACCGCCCTGCGTCTTCAGGTTCGCCGCCACCACGCCGCCCGACGCGATCCGCACCGTGCCCGACGCGATCGTCAGGTCGCTCCAGCCGAAGGTGCCGCCGTTCGTCACGCAGACCGTGCCCGCCGCCGCGAGCGTC
>JBJEWG010000059.1:0-3443 GCA_051884935.1 Kiritimatiellia bacterium
TGCATATACCCGTGGTGGAGCGCGTTCCCCGAGATGACCGAATAGGCCAGGTTCTTCAGGATGAACCCGACCTGCGGTGTGTAGAGGCCCTTCCCGCCGTCGTCGCGCCCCGCGAGACAGGTGTTGCCCGTCATCGCGAGCCCGCGGCACCCCTCAAGGCGCACCTGGCAGGAGCGCTCGCCCTCCGCCAGCTGGCGCGCGTCCTTCCCGCAGCGGCGGAACACGTTCCCCGTCACCGTCAGCGCCGTCGTGCCGACCGCGCAGAGCCCCGCGCCGCAGTTGCGGTCGAAGGAGTTCCCCGTCACGTTCCAGTCGTCGCCGGCGCCCAGCAGCAGCCCGGCCCCCCCGTTCCACTCCACGCGGTTCGCGGTGAACATCACGGTGGCGCCCACCTCGTCG
This sequence comes from Kiritimatiellia bacterium, assembly GCA_051884935.1. Taxonomy (GTDB): domain Bacteria; phylum Verrucomicrobiota; class Kiritimatiellia; order RFP12; family UBA1067; genus RUG572. The sequence continues at coordinate 400 of JBJEWG010000059.1, forward strand.
CAGGCGAAGCCGTTCCCGCCGTTGGCGGAGAACTGGTTGTCGGTCACGAAGCCGTCCCACCCCCGGATGCGCATACCGTCGCCCTTGTTGCGGAAGCACTGGCTGTGGCGGATGATGAAGAGCCAGACGCGCAGCAGATAGATGCCGTGCCCGGAGAAGTTCATCACCTTGATGTCGTCGAAGACGAAGGAGTCCTCCTTGTGGCTCCACTTCTCCGGATTGTTGAGGAAGATGCCGTGCACGGGCTTCGGCGCCTCCCAGATGCCGTTGAGGACAAGCCCGTGGACGTGCACGCCGAAGGCCCCCGTGATGTCCAGCATGCACGTGGCGTTCGGGTCGTCGAGGTCGAGCACCGCCCCCGCCTTCGCCCCCTGGAAGATCCACACCGGGTCCGCCAGCAGCGTCACGTGCGGCGGCACCTTCAGGCCGTGGCAGCGGTAGACGCCCGCCGGGAACCACACCGTGCCCATCACCGCGCCGGCCGCGTCCAGGGCCCTCTGGATCGCCTCGGTGTCGGGCGTCTTGCCGTCGCCCTTCGCGCCGAAGTCCTTCACGTTGAAGCGCGAATCGCTCTTCGCGCCCGCCGCCTCCGCGCCCGAAGCGGCCACGGGCACCGCCGTCGCCGCCATGCCCAGGCCCGCGCCGAAAAGGAAATTCCGTCTGTTCATCGTCTTGTCTCCTGTTTAACTGATTTCGACCAAGGGAGCTCGACTCCCTCCTAAGACCTCAACAACTAAACTTACCGAATCTAGACCACGTCACTCCGTCTTCAAGACATTTTTCGCAATGCTGACCCGAAGGTTTTTCATCCACGAATAATATTTACGTTCCCCGACATTGCATTCCACGCATGTAATCATATAGGTAGATGCGTCGTGAATGCAAATGTCAACGACAACGCGATTTCGTCGCTGTATCAGCGTGCACCGAACCGTTGACGGATTGACTTCCGTCGGCACATACCGTCGTTGTTCTGCAGCCAAGATGATTGCGCCCTTGAACTTCTCAACCGAAGGTGCGGAGGCCAAAACACGTATCGGCGGCAAAGTACTGGAATCCAGAACCGATGTTGACCAACACCCGCTTAGCCCAATTCCAAGCAAGATCGCAACAAATCCAAGGCATATTCTCGTTGTCATAGTACACGCTTCTTTCAATCACCACACCAGATATCACACCAGCCGCAGTTGCGCGGGCGTCACGTCGCGCCACTCGCCGGGCCGGAGATCCTCGGGGAGGCGCAGCCCCCCCACCGCGACGCGCTTGAGCGACAGCACCACCAGGTGCGCCGCGCTGCACATGTAGCGGATCTGGCGCTTGCGGCCCTCCCGCAGCCTGAAGCACAGCACGGTGATGTTGTCGCGGCCGGTGGGGCGCACCACCTCCACCGGCACGGGACGCGTCACGTAGCCGTCCGGCATGGCGACCGGCCCCCGCAGAATCCGCAGCTTCTCGTCGCTCCAGCGTCCCGCCGCCCGCACGATGTAGGTCTTCTCGTGCTCGAAGCGCGGATGGGTGAGCCGCAGCGTGAGGTCGCCGTCGTTGCTCATCAGCAGCAGGCCCTCGCTCTCCTTGTCGAGGCGGCCAATCGGCACGAGCCGCTCCGCGACCCGTCCGCGCAGAAGGTCCGCCACCGTCTCCCCGCCGAAGGGGTCGCTCAGCGTGGAGAGCACGCCGGCGGGCTTGTAGAGCATGATCGTGCGCGTCCTCTCGCGCGCGGCCACGATCGGCCGCCCGTCCACGGTAATCCGCGCGACGGCGGGGTCGAAGCGCAGATACGGCTCCGTCACCACCGCGCCGTCCACGGCCACGCGCCCCGCCGCGATCATCTCCGCCGCGTGCCGCCGGCTCGCCACCCCCGCATGGCTCAGGATGTTCTGAATGCGCTCGGTCGGTTCAGCCATGTGCCGCCTCCTCGCCGCGATACGCCCGCACGGCCGCCGCGTAGGCGGGGGTGTTGACGTAGCCGCAGCTCCTGAACTCGGGGCAGAACCCGCGATAGACGCACTCCGGCACGCAGCAGGACGCAAGCTCCGGCTCCGTCTTCGCGAGCGCCTCCACCACCAGCTTCCAGGCCGCGCGTGTCTCGGGGCTCGCCTGGGCGCAGAGCCGGCGGCGGCTGATGAACATCACCTCCGCCGCGTTCGCGAAGCACTCGTGCGCCACCGGCGCGTCCTGCGTCTTGGCCGTGCGGTCCTCGCCCGTGCGGTCCGTGCGCTGCGTCGAGACGAAATGCTCGATGCCGTATTTGTGGCGCACGAAGTGGACGCTCACCCAGTACGGCAGGTCAATCCACTTCCAGCTCACGAGCAGCTTGCGGATCGGCGAATGCTCCGCGAGCAGGATCCGCCTCTTCCACTTCGAGGACGGCTCCCGCTGCCCCTCCGGCATCCGAATCGTCGTGCGCGCGGCGTCTCCCACGTCGCGCCAGGTACCCAGTACCTTCAGATATTTCAGCGATGGTTTCGTCATAGACTCTCACTCTCCCGGCGTGGCGTGGCGGCAGCGCTTCTCGACGCAGGCGCGCCACCTCCCGCGCTCCTCCTCCGTCCAGATGTTCGCCTCCTCGTAGTCTCCGCAGAACGGAACGCCGAGATCGACCCAGCAGGCCAGCGCCCGCAGCTCGGCCTCCGTCAGCCCCGGCGCGTGGCCCTGGTCGAGCTTCTCCGTGAACAGCCGGCTCGTGCGGGAGCCGCGCCACAGCGGCGGAATCGGCGTCGGCACGGAGGCCGAGTGAATCCAGTTCACCATCGGGTGGTCCGGGTTCCCGAACCAGCTCCCGCACCGCCGCGCCTGGTCCTTCTGCCGCCCGTGCGTGAGGGAGATGTAGGACTTCACCCACCTGCGCCGCGAGGGACCGTCCTCCACCGGCGTCGCCGTCAGGTCGGGTATCTTCGCGTTCGCCGCCGGCGCGTGGCACCTCACGCACCGCCGCTCCAGTATGGGCTGCACGTCGCGCAGGAAGCTGAAGCCGCGCGCGGGCCTCTCCACCTTCGCCGTCGCCCGCGTCGCCTGCACCTCGCCCCGCCGGAAGTCCGGTGCCT
>JBJEWG010000060.1:0-3433 GCA_051884935.1 Kiritimatiellia bacterium
TTCCAGCTGTTCGCGAGGTGGATGAAGATCGGCTGCCACCCGGTCGGCAGCTCCAGCCGCGGCCCCACGTAGAGCCGGTTGTAGTCACTCCGAACCGTCCCCGTCAGCATCTCCCTGTTGTCGCGCATATGCACCACCACCGTGTCGCCGATCCTGACGTAGCAGCTGCGGTTCATGTTGCACATGAAGTTGCACGCCACGCTCGCCCCCTCGCCCGGCACCTTGATGTAGCCCGTGTACCAGTGCGACTGGTTGTGCGACGCGGCTCCGTTCTCTCCGTAGGTCGCCCGCCAGTCGCGGTAGCCGAAGCGGGCCCCCTGCGCATCGACGCCGCGCGAATAGGCCGCCGCCGGCGCGGTGCCCGAGTCGCGGCCCACGTTCCACACATACGACCAGTTCAGCCCGCACGGCGTCTGCGGCACGGCGGACCCAAACCGCAGCGTCCCCGCCGCGATGTCGGTCTCGCCCGCGACCGTGTAGCGCCCGAACAGCGTCAGCGGCCCCTCCCCCGTCTTGCGCAGGCTCTTGAGCGTGATGTCCGCAAAGGTCATGTCGGACGTCACCACGCTCTTGCCGTGCACCACGAGATCGGGGAAGTCCAGCTTGGTGATCGAGCAGATGTTGGAGGCGTTGAGGCTGTCGTTCCGCACGACGAGCTGGGCGTTCGTCAGCAGAACCCCGCCGCCGTCCTGCGGCAGCGTGGCGAGCCCCACGAGGGCCACGCCGCCCGTCACCGACAGATCGTCCGGCCCCACGACGCCCACCGCGCCAACCCTCCCCGTCAGGTCCTTGTTCCCGTTCGCGAGCTGAAGCCACACGCCATTCCGCGCCTGGATGCCGCGCGCCCCCGTGATCGGACCGGAGAACGTGATCACGCGCCCCTGCTGATCGCCGTCCAGCGGCACGTCTTCACCCTCCCCCTCGATCTCGATCGGCCCGGCCAGATTGGTCTTGTTGTCAATACTTCCGAGCGTCCCCGCCGAATTGCCGAGACGAAGCCGGGCGCCCGGCTTCAGAACCAACCGCCGGGACTGTACCACTGAAAGCGTATTGACCCAGAAGGTCGCATTGGAGTGAATCGTCGCCGTGTCGTTCTTGGTTCCGCCGTTGACATCGCTTTCCATCCCCAGCCGCCCCGAAAGAGCCTCCATGTTCGCAGACTTCAGAAGGTTCAGCGCCACGAAACGAAATGCGGCATCGGGCTTGTCCATCGCCACGGTGACTTTGTGGCCGTTCAGCTGGATCGTCCCATAGCGGAACTCAAGCGTCTTGTCCCCCGTCACGAGGATGTCGTCCTCAAGGGTGATGCCGCCGACGCCGGCGAAGTTGTAGCACTCTTTCAGCGCGCGGATCACGCCGTTGCCGTCGCAGCCCGTCCCGCCCAGAACAAACGCCTCGGCGCCGTAGGACGGCTTGCCTCCCTCGGCGGTCCACGTAACCGGCGAGTAGACGCGGCTCAGGATCGTGCCGCCGTTCACGTAGGTCTTCCCGTCCGCCGTGCCGAAGGCGTTCGCCGTCGTCGCGTCCCAGAAACCGTCGAGAATGCGGATATCCCCCGCGAAATCCGCCATTTCGTCCCCGGCGCGAATCGTGCCGCGCCCCGTCTTGACGAGCGTCTCCGCGCCGATGGCGGCCAGTTCCTCCGCCGTCAGCGTCTTCGTCTCGCCCTCCGCGACCTCCACCGTGTGCCAGTCGGGATGTTCCAGATCCTCCGCCCGCGCCCAACCGAGCACGGAACAGACCGTCAAACCAACAATCAGACGACGCATATCATCTCCTTATTATAAGGTATGGGGAACCAGTGGCGCAGACGGCGGCGACCAGAATCGCCGTCCCCGACGCGAGACAACACGGAAAAATAGATGAAACGGCGGCTAACGCAACGCCGACGAGAGACGCGCCGATTCCCGAGGCGCCCGGCCCCGGAACAGGGAATCGAGCCCCCCTATGTGGAGGAAAAACAGGGAATCCCGTTCGATTCATAAGATTAGCGCACATCATCGATTCCAAGTCTAACACAACCGCCCCCACCCGTCAAGCGGCAAAGGAAATATGGAGGCTAGCCGCGCCGCCGCCCGCATCGCCATGGGCGGACGAGGCGCGGACGCTCCCGAGAGGCCGCCCACCTCCCGCCAACACCACACAACACCAGAGCCGACGGGATGTCTTTCACCCCTAGGCGATCCAGAATTCTACTGGGCAGTGGAAATTATTCTACTGCCCAGCGGAATAAATTCTACTGCCCAGTGGAATTTCTTCCACTGGGCAGTAAAACTCGCAGTCTCCTAGGCGAAAGGTGTCTAGATGGCGGCGGCCACGGCCGCGCCCATCTCGGCGCAGGTCATTGAACCGCCCAGGTCGGCCGTGCGGGCCCCCCGGGCCAGAACCTCCCCCACGGCGCGTTCGACCGCCGCCGCCTCGGCGGCGAGGCCGAACGAGTGGCGCAGCATCAGCGCGACGGAGAGGATGGTCGCGAGCGGATTCGCGATCCCCTTCCCCGCGATGTCGGGCGCGGACCCGTGGATCGGCTCGTAGAGGCCGAATCCGTCCTCCCGCAGGGACGCCGAGGGCAGCAGGCCGATCGAGCCGGTGATCTGCGAGGCTTCGTCCGAGAGGATGTCGCCGAACATGTTCTCCGTGAGGATCACGTCGAACCGCCCCGGCGCGCGCACGAGCTGCATCGCCGCGTTGTCCACGTACATGAAGTCGAGCGCCGCCTCCGGGTAGGCCTCGTCGCGCACGCGCCGCACCACCTCGCGCCAGAGGCGGCTCGTTTCGAGCACGTTCGCCTTGTCCACGCACGTCACGCGCCCGCCGCGCGTCTTCGCGCTCTCGAACGCGACGCGGGCGATGCGCGCGATCTCCGGCACGGAGTACGGCATCTCGTCGCGCGCGCTCTGCCCGTCCGCCGCCCGCTCGTGCGCGCCGAAGTAGACGCCGCCCGTCAGCTCGCGCACCACGAGCAGGTCGAGCCCGTCGCCGATGACCTCCGGCCTGAGCGGGCTCGCCTCCTTCAGCGGCGCCCACACCTTCGCGGGACGCAGGTTCGCGAAGAGGCCCAGCTCCTTGCGGAGCGTGAGCAGCGCGCGCTTTTCGGGGCGCTTCGGCCCCGGCAGGCCGTCCCACTTCGGCCCGCCAACGGCCCCCAGCAGCACCGCGTCGGCCGCCTTGCACGCCGCAAGCGTCTCGTCCGGCAGGCAGTCCCCGCACGCATCATACGCCGCCCCGCCCACGAGCCTCTCCTCGCACGCGAACACGTGCCCGAACTTCGCCGCCACCACGTTCAGGACGGCGACGGCCTCGCGCACGATCTCGGGGCCGATGCCGTCCCCCGCCACAACCGCGATCGTCTTCTTCATGCGTTCGCCTCCTGCCGCGCCCGGTACGCCGCCAGCCCCCCGGCGGCGATGAGCGCCTGCATGAACGGCGGGAA
>JBJEWG010000061.1:0-18216 GCA_051884935.1 Kiritimatiellia bacterium
AGCCGTGACGTTCCAAGGGGCGGGCGCGGACGCCACCGATGTGCCCCCTATACGATCTAGATTTCCACTGCCGAGCGGAGTAAATTCCACTGCCGAGTAGAATTCCTTCCACTGCCGAGTGGAATTCATTCCACTGGGCAGTGGAACTTTGAGTCGCCTAGGCGACTCCCCCACCCTCTCCTAGGTGAAAGCACGCTCTCATCTAGACGAAACCGCGCGCCCATCGAGACGATCCCCCGCCACCCACCCCGTCCTATCCGCCGACCCGCCGCCCAGTTTTGGGAAACTCCAAATGTTTGCAAAACGGTCGATAGGCCAGTTGTCCGCATGACTCGGGGTCGGTCATCGGGATGGGAGTCGGGCGACGAGGGACGGAATTCCGTCGGGCGACAAACGAAATTCTGTCGAGCGACAAAAAACTTTCCGTCGGGCGACAGAAAACTTTCTGTCGGGCGACGGAATGGCGTGGGTCGGGAGGGCACAGGCCGGTTCACGGCATTGTGTGCCATTTTGACACGCTTAATTGGCGCCGTAGAAGCAGAGACCGCCGTATGTCCAGTTCGGACGGGGCATCCCCGGGAAGTTGGCGCGGTCCATCGTGAGCAGAATGTAGCGGAACGGGTAGCCGTCGGGCAGTTCCGCGAGACAGGGCCAGACGCGGCCGTTGGGGCACGTCGCCGCGTCCCAGGGCGGGAAGTCGAACTTCAGCTTGCCGCGCATCTTCAGGTCCGGGTAGGAATAGACGTAGCAGGCGCGGTCCGCGCTGCCCGAAAGACAATAGCGCACGCCGCCGATGCGGGTGATCGTCGTTCCCGTGGAATCGCGCTCGACCGGACCCGCCACGTTCACGAACGTGCCGTCCCACGTGCGTGACTGCAAGAGAGAGGCGCGGATGCCCCCGGGCGTGAACTCCGAAACAAGCAACGACCAGCGCTTGGCCGCCTCGTCCCATGTCGCGCAGGGGTCCTCGTTCATCCCCGTGAGCGCGAGGTCCTTCGCCCGCATCACGGAGAGCCCGTGCAGGGGATTCCGCTCGCTCCAGACGGCGTTCAGGCCGCCTTCCCGGCGCTGCCCCAGCGCGTCCGTGCCCGTGGAGAAGTTGCTCGCGTAGCCCTTCCAGAACCCCTCGACGTCATCGTAGAAGAGGTGGCTCGCAAGATCGTTCCGCAGTTCGCCGTCCCCGTAGTCGAAGAGGATCACCCCTTCGAGGCGCACGTCGAACAGCGAGGGGTCGAAGCTCGCCACGGCCTGATAGGCCCCGTAGGCGCGCGCGCTGAAGGTGAAGAACACCCGATTCCCCTCCATGTACAGCGCGTTGTCGCGCCCCGTCGTCACGAACCGAACGTCCGCCTGGCCGATTCCGGCGGAGAGCGAGGCCCGTGCCGCCGAGACCTGCCCGCCGAAGCAGAACTTCCACGCCTGCAGATTCGCGCGGAGGCGCGGGTTGAGGTCCCGGGGGAACTCGGGAATGTCCAGCAGGGACGTCTTCCCCTCCTTCGTCGCGAACACGGCGGGGCGATGCCCGCAGGTCATCAGAACCGAGAAGTCGAACGGCGGCTTCGGCAGGTTCTTGCCCGCCACGGGGAACCGCAGGACGACCTCGCCGTCCCTCTTCGCGAACGCGATCTCCGCCGGCAGCCCCTCCACGCGGATTCGGTAGTGCGCGGCGGGCCAGTAGCCCCCCACGACCGTCAGGCCGTTCGTCAGCGCGGGATGCTGCACGCCCGCCGCGACCGCGGTCCGCGGCGCGTACTCGCAGAGCGTCAGCTCGTTATCCAGCATGAAGCGGCGCGACGCCACGCGCGCGAATTCGAGGGACGCCGGATCCACCCCCGCGCCGGCGCCGAACGCCCAGCCCGCCAGAACCAGCAGCAGGCCGAATCGGCGGGCGCCCGTCCCCGCGCGATCAGTAGATCGGCTCATACTCGCCCTTCGTCACCTTCTTCAGACACTTGAAGCCCGCGCGCTTCGCGCGGTAGTGCAGATCGGTCTCGGACCGCCCCAGCCCGGGCGCCTGGATCACGCGGTAGATTGCCGCGCCGCAGTCGGGGCAGGCCGTCAGCTTCGGGTCGTTGATCGACTGCATGATCTCAAATCCCTTCGCGCACCGCGCGCACCCCTTCGCGGGCTCCTTCGCCTCGTAGACGTACATCGGCATCTTATTCGTACCTCTTGAGATGGCGTTCCAGCAGCTTGGCGAGGCGCGTCTCAAGCCAGGGCGTCACCCGCCAGTAGTCGCGCAGGTCCAGATATTCCGAAACCGCGCCACCCTGCCCGGGCTTCACGCAGTACTCCGCGCGCAGCAGGATGTTGCGCGCCGTCGCGTCCGGCGAGACGAACTCCACCACCTGCGTCTTGAAGCCGAGAATGCGCAGAATCATCGCGCGGAAGGCGTCCGTGAGGATGTCGCAGAGCCGCTCGCGCAGAATGCCGTGGCGGAGCACGCCCGCGAAGGCCGCGTTCGCCTGAATCGACTTCTGGAGTTCGTGCTGGCAGCACGGCGCCGAGACGATGTAGCGCGCCTTCCATTCGACGCCCTTCGCGAGCGCCTCGTCCGTCGCCGTGTCGCACGCATAGAGGGAGATCACCAGATCGGCCCGCTCCACCTCACACCCGCACCGCTCGCGGAGGTAGGGCACAAGCTCGAACGCCCCAAGATCGGCCTCGGCGAAGACCACCCGGTCCGCCACGTCGAGCTGCTCCGCCATCTTCGTCGCCGCCGCGACGACGTCCGCGCGCCGGTCCACTCCCACCACGCGCACATCCGTGAAGCCCAGCGTCCGCGTGAGATGGAAGTAGAGCGCCAGCGTCAGATAGGCCTTGCCGTAACCGCAGTCCACCACGGTGAAGGACGCGGGGCGGTCACCCTTGAGCACGTCCTCCACCACCTTCAGAAACTCGTTCACCTGGTCGTATTTGCCACGCATGGAAGCGCGGATGCGACCCTCGCCGTCCGCGAGGCCGATCACCCGCAGCAGGGCCGCCGAGTCGAAGGAGGTGAGCGGCGTCTTCTTCACGCGGTCGTGCGGCAGCACCTCCACCACGCGGTTCATCTCCGCGCTCCGCGTGGCCATCACGCGCCCCTTGCGCGTCACGCGCACGTGCAGGTCGCCCTTCGCCGTCATCACGTGCAGGTCGCGGACGCCCTTCTGGGCGATGATCTCCTCAAGCCCCTCGGCGGCGGCGTTCGTGTCGAGGTTCTTCACCCGCACCTGCCCGTCGTCCACCATCTCCGCCTGATAGCGCACGTCGCCGCCGATCGAAACGGGCCGCATCGAGATGCGGAACGTCTTGCCGTTACGCCGCACCGTCTGGACGATCTTCATGAACCCCGGCCCCAACACGCGGGCCCGAATCTCCTCGGCGAGTTCCGCGCCCAGCTCTCCTCTTTCCATACTCTCTCCTGTCTTCCGAAACCGCCTCTTGAACCCGCACGCAATCAGGTTCCGACGCCCCCGCAGAGACCAGCGCCGTACGCAAGCACCGAAGCCACGGCCTCGGCCAACTGCCAGCCCAGTGAAACCAGCGCGCTGATCACCGCTCCCATATTCAGCCCTTCAGAAAAGCCGTCCGCCAGAACGGCGGACGGCTTTATCTTGCGCAGATGCGCCTTGTGCGCTTAACCGCGGCCCTTCGACTTGAGGAACGCAATCGAGGGCTTGACGGCGCCGTTCGGGTCGTCGAAGTGGCGCTCGCACTCGACCACGTACCACTCGACGCCGTCGGCGTCCGAAACGGGGAAGAGACCGTCCCAGTCCACCGGCACCGCGTCCGGCTTGCCGGGCTGGCCGAGGATGGCGTCGAACTCCTTCACGTTCTTGCCCATGCCGTTCTCCTTCGCGTGGAGGGTCGGCGAACGGTGCGGATACTTCTTGTACTGCGCCTTGGGATCGACGCCCGCGCAGGTCGACCAGCCCACGTCCTGCTCCATGCAGACGGCCTTGTCGGTGTTCGTGAAGAAGTAGTCCCAGAAGGAGACGCCGTTCTGCATGAAGATCGCGTGCTCCCAGGTGTGGTTGTGCAGGCCAATCTTGATGCCAAGCTTCGTCGCATCGACGGCGGCCTTGTTGTAGAGCTCCACGAGCTTCTTCGTAAAGTCGTCGATCGCCTGGGAGGGCTTGCAGGGCTCGCCGCCGCGGCCCGTGGACCAGCTGCAGCCGGGCGGGAAGTTGCCGCCGCCGGGGCAGATCACGAGCGTGTTGCCGTAGGCGAGCTCGAAATCGGCCGTGCGCTTGAGAACCTCCGGGTCGTACGTGAACTTCTTCATGTCGAAGCCGTACTTGTCGTTGGAGACGTGCGTGCCGGCCACCGCCAGGCCGTTATCCGCGAGCATCTTCTTGAGCTCGCAGGGCTTCTTGCCGTAGTAGCCGGCGAACTCGACGCCCTTGAAGCCCATCGCCGCCACTTCGGCGAGGCCCTTCTCCAGACCGACGTTCTTCTTGCCGCCGATGTAGTCCTTCAGCGAGTAGAGCTGGAGGGCGAGCTTGCCGACCTTCTTGCCGCCGCAGCAGGGGCAGCAGCAGCCCGGGACGAGGAACGCGGCGCCGGCGAGGGCCGAGGCGCCAAGGAAGTTTCTACGTGTGATGTTCATGTGTTCTCCTTTGTGATTTTGCAAGTCTACCACATTTTCGGCGTTCAGTCACCTCTCCGAAGCGACTTGAGCAGCGCGATCTCCGCGCGGTAGCCGTCGAGGTCGCACGGTGTTTCGAGGTAGAACGGCAGATCGCGCAGCTGCGGGTGGTTGATGACGCGCGCCAGCGCATCCTGCCCGATCCGCCCCTTCCCGATGCAGGCGTGGCGGTCCTTGTGCGCCCCCTGCGCGTTCAGCGAGTCGTTGAGGTGTATCGCCTTGAGGCGGGACAACCCGATGACCGCGTCGAACCGGGCGAGCACGCCGTCCAGGTCGTCGATGATGTCGTAGCCGCCGTCCCACACATGGCAGGTGTCCAGGCACACGCCGAGGGGGGCCTGTGGCGCCCCGGGCCCGAGAAGCTGGGCCGTGCGGTCGATGATCGCGCGGATCTCCTCGAAGGTCCGCCCGATCTCGCTGCCCTTCCCGGCCATCGTCTCCAGCAGGATTGTCGTGGCGGGCACGGACCCGAACCCCGCGAGGATGCGGGCCAGCATCGCGGCGATGAGCTCGATGCCCGCCGCCGCGCCCTGCCCCACGTGGCTGCCGGGATGGAAGTTGTAGAGCGCGCCGGGCGTCAGTTCAAGGCGGCGGAGGTCGTCGGCCATCGTGGCCTCGGCGAACTCCCGCACGCGCGCCTCCGCGCCGGCGGCGTTCAGCGTGTAGGGCGCATGGGCGAGGATCGGGCCGATGCCCCGCTCGGACGCAAACGCCCGAAAGTCCGCCACGTCCTTCTTGTCGATCGGCTTGGCCGCCCCTCCGCGCGGATTGCGCGTGAAGAACTGGAACACGTTCGCCCCAATCGCCTCGGCGGTCTGCCCCATCGCAAGGTACCCGCCCGCGCTCGAAAGATGACATCCAATCCGGAACATCAGCCCACCACCAGTTCCTCTTTGGGATAGCGGATCATGCGCCGCTCATCCTGCCCGCCAATCAGAAAGACAACCGCGAGCGCCCCCAGGCGACCGCAGAACATGCAGATCATCACGACGATCCGCCCAGCCGTCGAGAGGGAGGCCGTCGTCGTCCCGCAGCTGAGCCCCGTCGTCGATACGGCGGAGACCGTCTCGAACAGCAGATGTTCGAACGACAGGGCCCCGTCGCCCGTCCCCTCCGTCGCCAGGAGAATCGCCATGCCCACGGAGATCAGGAGGGCGAACACCGTCACAATGACGATCGACTCCCGCACCACGAGCTCTGGCAGGGAGCGCTTGAACAACGCAACGTCCGTCTGCCCCCGGCAGATGGCGAGCAGCGTGATCACGAAGACGGCCAGCGTGGTCACCTTGATGCCGCCGCCCGTGCCACCCGGCGCCGCGCCGATGAACATCATCACCTCCGAGACGAAGCGGGTGACAGGGCGGAACTCATGGACCGGCACGACGGTGAAGCCGCACGTGCGCGGCGTCACAGCCTGGAAGAAAGCCACCGCGAACTTCTCGGGGAGCGAGTACGGCTCAAGGGCGGCGTTCCACTCGGCGACGAGGAACAGCGCGTAGGCCGCCACGAGGAAGAGGAGCGTGCTCAGAAGGACGACACGCGAATGGAGCGTCAAGCGCCCCCGCTTGACGAGGTTGCGCCGCCAGAACTGAATCGTGCAGACGTTGTAGACGACGAGGAAACCCAGGCCGCCGAGAATGCTCACCCCCCCCATCGTCAGCAGCACGAGCGGCTGCCCCTGGAAGACGGCCAGCGACCCGGGGTCCAGCGAGAACCCCGCGTTACAGAAGCTCATCACCGAATAGAAGTAGCAGCGGAACCAGGACTGGCCAGGAAGGCTCGCACGGAGCGCGCACATCCCCAGAAGCTCGATCACGAGCATGGAAAGCACAACCCACACGACGAGTCCCCGCCACCCCCTCACGCCCTTCACGCCGTAGGCGTTCACCACGGAGAATTCACCCGCGAGGGAGAGCCGGCTGCCGATGACGACCAGAAAGAACGTGGCGATCGTCATGATCCCCGCGCCCCCCAACTGCACCAGCACGAGCAGAACGATGTGCCCGAACCGCGAAAGCTCCGTGCCCACGTCGATGACGGAAAGCCCCGTGACGCTCACGGCGGAACACGCCGTGAAGAGCGCGTCCATCGGCTTCATCCAGGTATGCGACGGGGACGAGACGGGCAGCATGAAGAGCAGCATCCCCGCCAGAATCGCCCCCAGAAACCCCAGCAGGATCGGCACGCGGGGCTTCACTCGCCCTCCTGGCCGCGCCTCCAATGTTCGCCGGAACAGAATTCCTTCAACCACACGGCCCAGATGCTCACCTCGTAGAGGAGGCACAGCGGCACGGCCATCATCAGCTGGCTCATCGGATCGGGCGGCGTGAGCACCATGCCCAGAAAGAACGCAATCACGATCGCGAACTTGCGCCACCCGCGGAGCGTGGCGGAGGAGATGACCCCCAGCCACCCCAGCACGAACATGATCAGCGGAATCTGGAACACGAGGCCGAACGCCAGCACGAGCTTGAGGATCAGCGGCACGTAGTTCTCCACCTGAACCTGCGTGACCGTCAGCCCGACCCAGTTGTTGACGAGATCGAAGAACCTCACCACGTTGGGTGCCAGCTGGCCGAACGCGAACCCCACGCCAATACCGAAGAAGACGGTGCCCGCGAAGAGGAAGAACAGAATCGCCACCTTCTCGCGTCGGGTGAGGGCCGGAAAGACGAAGCGGAGCACGAAGTACATCACGAACGGGAAGCTGATCGCGGTCCCTCCCCAGAGCGCGATGTCCATGATTTGGCTGAAGCCACCCGTGATATTGAGGCTCACGATCTCGATGCGCCCCGCCTCGACGAGGGCGTCTGCAGGCGCCTTGAGCCAGCGGAGAATCGCGCGCGAGAAGCACCCCGCGGCGATGCAGCAGCAGAACCACGAGAGTCCGGCGTGGATCAGGCAGGCGCGGAGGGCGACGATGTGCTCAAAGAACGGGCGCGGAGGATCGTTGTATTCGTCGGGGTTCTTCAGAAGCGGACGCATCTTCATGCCTTCGCACCCTTCTTCTTCTCGGCATTCGTCGATACGGTGATCTTGATCGCGTAGGGGTCCGCCCTCGGCTCCGGCTTCACGTCCGCCACAGGCGCCGCCACGTCCGGCTCGGGAGACTGCGGATTGGCGGAGGCGTCCCCCGTCGTGCCGTCGTCCGGGCTCTCCGCCCCGTCATAGGAAGCGTGGCCGGGATAGGGACTGTTCTCGTCGTACTCGCCGCCGTAGTAGTCGTTCTCCGTCACGGCGCGGTCGCCGTCGCCATCCACCGCGGCATCGTCCGGCACCTTCGAGGGATCGTCAGCCGAGTCGTCCTTCGGCGTCTCGACGTAGTCGGTCTTCACCGCGTCATCGACCGTCCGGCGCACCTCCTCGTCCATCGCCATGATCTGCCGCTTGAACTCATCCGCCGCCCGGCGCAACTGCGCCGTGATCTGCCCGAACTTGCGCGCGGCGGCCGGGAGGTTCTTTGGCCCCACGACAACAAGTATGACACCGAGCAGAACAAGCCACTCGGTGCCACCCACGGATTCAAAGATGAACGCAAATGTCATCTAAAGAGCCGTCTCGGGGAAACTTACCTGTGCTGGAACACGGCGAACTCGCCGCGGCGGTTCTTCGACCAGGCCGCCTCGCCCTGACCGGCCACAGCGGGCTTCTCCTCACCGTAGCTCTTGCTCTGGATACGGTTCGCGTCGATGCCGATCGTCACGAGATAGTCGCGGATCTTGATCGCGCGCTGGTCACCGAGCACGAGGTTGTACTCGTTGGAACCGCGCTCGTCGCAGTTGCCCTCGACGATCACGACGCGGTTCGGATTCTCCTGAAGATGCTTGGCGACGGCCTCGATCTTGGGCATCTCGCCCTGCGAGAGCGCGTCGGCGTCGAACCCGAAGTAGACTGGCTCGAACGCGACGTCTGTGCAGCGCGCGTAGTTCGCATCCTGGTCGAACGGCTTGCTGCCCAGAGTCTCATCCAAAGAGGAGCTGTCGGCGTTCACGTCAACGGCCTCGCCGCCCGCGCCGGCCTCGGTTCCAACATCCGCACCCGCAGCGATGGCACCCTCGTCAGCGCCTTCCGTCGCGACGTCGCTGACCTGCGCGTCGCCCGCGTTCGCCAGCTCGTCGTCGTCATACTTGCAACCCGTCATCGCGACTGCGAGAATCCCGCAGAACACAATCGCCGTCATCGTCGAATACTTCATCTTCGTAGCTCCTTGTGAATGAAATTCTTTCCTGTTAGGGGACGGCGATAATCATACCGCATACACGGATGAAACGCAAGCGGAAACGGTGGAAAATCGGCCTCCGTCCCACTGCCTCAGCCGAACCGGCCCATCGCGCTGAACTTGGCGTAGCGCCGATCGACGAGCTCGTCGACCGGCACTTTCACGAGCTCCTTCAGCGCGGCGAGCACGGCCTTCTTCACCGCGCGGGCCGCCGCCGCATGGTCCTTCTGCGCGCCGCCGGCGGGCTCCTTCACGATCTCGTCGATCGCACCCAGCCGCTTCAGGTCGGGCGCCGTGATCTTCAGCGCCTCCGCTGCCTCGGGCGCCTTCGCGCCGTCGCGCCAGAGAATGCCCGCGCACCCCTCGGGGGAGATGACGGAGTAGACCGCGTTCTCGAGCATGAGGATGCGATCGCCCACGGCGATCGCCAGCGCGCCACCGGAGCCGCCCTCGCCTGTCACCACCACCACGATCGGCGTCTTCAGCCGCGAAAGGAACTCAAGCGACTTCGCGATCGCCTCGGCCTGCCCGCGCTCCTCGGCCTCCTTTCCCGGATACGCGCCAGGGGTATCGACGAACGAGACGATCGGCATGTTGAAGCGCTCCGCCAGCTTCGCGAGACGCATCGCCTTGCGGTAGCCGTCGGGGTTCGCCATGCCGAAGTTGGCCTCCATATTCTCCTCGATGGTCGCCCCCTTGTGGTGCCCCATCACGAGCACGCGGAAATCCCCGGCGCGCGCCCCGGGCGCGTCGTCGTCGGCCCCCTCCTGAGAGGAGATCGTGCCGAAGCCGCAGACGAGGCCGCGGTCGTCGTTCACGCACCTGTCGCCGTGCAGCTCCTCGAAGTCGCGGCACACGCCGCAGATGAAGTCGAAGATGTGCGGCCGCTTCGGATCGCGCGCCAGCTTCACGTTGTCCATCGCGGACTTCTTAACAGATGTCTTCTTCGTAGCCATAACTTGCTCCAACCTCTCACCCGGCAAACCCGAAGTAGTTCAGCATCTTGACGATAAAGCCCTTGAGCTCGGCGCGCGCCACGATCTTGTCGATGAACCCGTGCGCCTTCAGGTACTCGGCGCTCTGGAAGTCCGCCGGCAGCTTCTGGTGAATCGTGTTCTCGATCACGCGGCGCCCGGCGAAGCCGATGAGCGCCTTCGGCTCGGTGATGTTCAGGTCGCCCAGCATCGCGAACGAGGCCGAGACGCCCCCCGTCGTCGGGTCCGTGATCACGCTGATGAACGGCAGCCCCGCCTCCTTCACGCGGGCGACCGCCGCGGAGGTCTTCGCCATCTGCATGAGCGAGAGGATGCCCTCGTGCATGCGCGCGCCGCCCGAGGCGGAGCAGATCACCAGCGGGCGCCGCTCGGCGATCGCCCGCTCGCAGGCGCGCACGATGCGCTCGCCCGTGCCCGTGCCGAGGGACCCGCCCATGAACGCGAAGTCCATCACGCCCAGCATCACCGGCACGCCGCCCATCTTCGCCGTGCCCACCACCACCGACTCCGTCTCGCCGCTCTTGGCGATCACCGCCTCCACCTTCGCCTTGTAGGGCCCAGTGGCGTCGTGGAAGTTCAGGTGGTCCGAGTAGCTCACCTCGCGGAACAACTCCGTGAACGACCCCTCGTCCGCCAGCTGCGCGATGCGCGCGCGCGCGCCGAGGCGCCCGTGGTAGTTGCACGTGGGGCAGATGCAGTTGTTCGCCTTCCAGGCATCCTTCGCGATGTAGCTGCCACAGCGCGGGCAGACCTGCCACAGCGCCTTCGTCGGCGGAATCTTCGCCTTCTCGACCTTCTTCTCGAACCAGCCCATTCTTCTATTCCTTATTATATAGAGATGTTGCTCCCGTGGCCCCTTTTCTCACTCCCACTCGATCGTGGAACAGGGCTTCGGGGTCAGCTCGTAGCACACGCGGCAGACGCCGGGCACCTCGGCGAGGATGCGGTCCGTGATGCGGCGCAGCACGGGCCACGGCACCTCCGGCACCTCCGCCGTCATCGCGTCCACCGTGTTCACGCAGCGGATGATCACCGGCCAGTCGAAAGCGCGCGCGTTGTTCTTCACGCCCGTCGCGCGCACGTCGGGGATCACCGTGAAGTACTGCCAAATCTTGAGGCCCGCCTTCTCGATCTCCTCGCGCAGGATCGCGTCGGACTCGCGCAGCGCCGCGAGGCGGTCGCGCGTGATCGCCCCCGTGCAGCGCACGCCCAGCCCCGGCCCCGGGAACGGCTGGCGGTAGACCATCTCCGCCGGCAGCCCCAACTCCACGCCGCATGCGCGCACCTCGTCCTTGAAGAGCTGCAGCAGCGGCTCCACGAGCTTGAACTGCAAATCCGGCGGCAGCCCGCCCACGTTGTGGTGGCTCTTCACCATCTTCGCCGTCTTCGTGCCGCTCTCGACGATGTCCGGGTAGATCGTGCCCTGCCCCAGGAACTCGATGCCGTCCAGCTTGCGCGCCTCCTCCTCGAAGACGCGGATGAACTCGCCGCCGATGATCTTGCGCTTCGCCTCGGGGGCGGCCACGCCCGCCAGCTTGTCCAGAAAGCGGTCCGTGCAGTCCTTGTAGATCAGATTCGCGCCCAGATGCTCGCCGAACACCTTGCACACCATCTCGCTCTCGTTCTTGCGCATCAGCCCGTGGTTCACGTGCACGCACACGAGCTGCTTGCCGATGGCCTTGACGAGCAGCGCCGCGACGACGGAGGAATCGACGCCGCCGGAGAGTGCGAGCAGCACCTTCCCGTCGCCGACCTGCTTCCGCACCAACTCGATCTGGTCCGCCACGAAGTTCTTCATGTTCCAGTTCGCCTCGGCCCCGCACGTCTCGAAGAGCCAGCCCTTCAGCCACGCCTCGTCCGGCATCGCCGCGAAGCATTCGCACTTCGCCGTGGGATGGTCGATCGCGATCACGGGAATGCCCAGCGCGTAGATCGCCGGGTCCACCTCCACGTTCACCCCGTCCACGCAGCGGTTTTCGCCGCCAAACAGCACAATGCCCTTCACGTTCGGCAGCGCCTGAAGTGCCGCAGACGTGATGTCATGGGGATGAATCTCGGAATAGACGCCCAGCGCGCGGATGGCGCGGGCGAGCACGGTGTTCTGCGTCGAACCGAGGTCGAGAATCGCAATCATGTCCTGCTTCATTGTCGGTGCTGCCTTTCGTTTGAAAAACGGGGCGTATTCTACCAAAAACCGTGACGAAAGGGAAGTTGGAACGGAGTTCAGGGCTATAAACGTGCGTTTATTGGCAATACGGAAGAGAATGCAAGGTTTGAGGGCGAACCGGGCACAGAATCCGATGGTAAGGCGGTTGCCACGCAGGGGCTCCGGCCTTCCGATACTGAACACACACTCTCTCTTACTTTAACGGAGGATGATGGCGAATCCCGAGCGGACTCTGAAGGAAAGGACAAGCAAGCCTTCCTCCGCCGCCAATTTGACGTCGCTGACCGGACCGCCGGCGTTCACAACACGCCAGTTCGCCAGATTCTCAACCCCCTCAAGCGAGCCAAACGAACCGAGCACAACGCGCTTGTTCGCCGGCGACGGCGGCAATTCGCCCTCAGCCAGCCCCAGATCCACCACGCCGGCCCCGGCAATCGCCAGTTTTCCATCGACGGCGAAGGCGTCGTTGACATCGGCCTGCCCGTCCGCGCCGAAGACGAGATCGCAGCGATTTGTCGCGTCCGCGGCGAACGTCAGCTCCGCAAGCCGCAGACTCGCCCCGGCGTCCTCTCCCACCACACGGCCGGGATCGAGCGTCCCCATCACCGTCGCCGGGCCGACAATGCGCCCTTCTCCCCCCAGAAGCGCGAACATCGTCTGATCGGTCGCGTTGGAAAGCGTGCCCAGATATCCCGTCCGGACGCGGGCAACGCCGGGTTCCGCCAGATCGAACGCGAGCACGCCCTCGTCCGCCCACATCTCGCCCTGCGACAGTTCCGGCACGCGCTTCAGCGTCAGGGTCCCGTCGCCGCGCTTGAAGAGCCGCGCCGCGCCCGTGCCCACGATCGCAGCCGCCGTCTCCGCCGCGTCTCCCGCTCCCACCTCCAGTACGGAGTCCCGCTCAAGGGCGATCGAGGTCAGACCCGTCAGCCAGTCGCGCCCGGGCGCACTGTCCGCGCCGCCGGGCAGATGCCGAACCGTGCCGCCATCGAGCGTGAGAATGGCCGTGCCGCCGCCAGTGCTGGAGCGGAACGTGTCGCACAGCCGCAGTTCGCCCTCCTGCCGCACGATGACGCGGTTGACGCGCGAGGCCGTGTTCTCGCCCATCCAGTTCATCCGGTTGAACACCTCCAGAACGCCGTTCGAGACGCTGACAGTCGCGGCGGCGCCGTTGCGCCCCGTATCCATCACATCCATGCCGAGCGACAAGTTGGAGATGCGCGCGAGGCCCCCATCGACCCGAAACGCCACCTTCTTGTCCTCATACGCGCCGAGCGACACCCACTTGGCGACGTTCGTCGCGAAGAGACCTCCGCCCGAATGGACGTCCACGCGCGTCGCCGTCGATTCAACGTTGCCCACGACCAACGCATTGAGATCACCCGACCATCCCTGAAGGTCGAGGCTCCCACCCGTCCCGACCTCAAGCGCCTGGGTCTTCGATCCGCCGAGGAAGATGCCGCCCGTCTCCACGTGCGCGCCGCCGTCCACGACGAACGCGCGGAACTCCGCGATCGGCATGTCCTTCAGGTTGTTGAAGTTGAAGTCCACCGACGCGCGGTCCCGGCTGGTGCCGAACCGCGCCCGCACGCCGCCCGTGAACCGCACGGTGCCGCCGTACATCATGAGCTTCATGTGATGCGAACCCGCCTCGGTGAGCTCCCCGAGCACGCGCCACTCGCCAAGCCCGACCTTCTTCAGGAGCATCTTGTTGTTGCCGCCCGTCGTGCCGCTCAGCGAGGTCGTGCCGAGCGAACGCAGCGTCGTCCCCGCGGCGGGCGTGGAGAGCACGGTCACGCCCTCGCCGTTGGCGAAGCGGAGCGCTCCCGGGAGGTCCGCCTGCTCGCCCTGCGGCACCACAAGCGTGCTGCCGCCGAAGAGCGTCGCCGTTCCCGTACCGAGCGGCGCGCCGCCGGCCACGCTGTTGGAGGAATAGAGGTTGAGCTCGCCCGCGAACGTGCTCGTGCCGCGCAGCGCGAGCTCGCTGCCCGCGGAGGCCGAGCGCGTCAGCGTCCCCGCGCCGGCGAGCCCGCCGGAGATCGTCAACGCGCTTTTCGACGCGAGCTCCACCCGCGCATGCCCGTCCGGCAGGACGAGAGGCGCGGTGATCGTGTGCGCGCCTTCGGCGACGCGCAGCGTCGGCGCGTCCCCCGCCAGTGTAAGCGGCAAGGCGCCGCCGAGCGTATAGGGCACGGCGTTCTCGAACTCAACCGTGCCGAGCGTCGCGGCCGTATCGACCGCCACAGCAGCGGGCGCCTGTGCCGCCTTCCCGAAGCGGACGGCCGCCTCCGCCGCGCCCGCGCCGGGCGGCACGTCCCAGTTGTCGCCCCCGCTCCAGGCGCCACCCGCGCGCGCCGTCCATTCGTGGCGCCCCACCGCCTGCGCGTTGTCCAGATACAACGTGCCCTCCCGCACCACGAGCGAGCCGCGCAGCACCGACTCGGCGGCAAGCGTCAGGTTCTCGACGCCCGCGAAGCTCGACGCGGCCAGAATCGGCAGCGACCCACCCGCCGTCAGCGCAAGGCGCGAACCGATCACCCTCACCCGCGCGCCCGGCGCGAACGTGACCGCGCCAGCGACGACGGGCGCCTGCGTCGCCGGGGCCGCGACGGCGAGCGTCCCGGTGATGTTCAGAGCCCCCGCCACGTGAACCGTGTTGGAGAGGACGACCGCCCCCTCGCCCGCGAGCGTCAGCTCCCCGCTTCCGGTCAGCGGCGCCGCGATCGCCGCGACCTCGCCCACCGGCACCCGAATGGCGCCGCCGCCCGCGGCGACCACCCAGGTGATCCGCGTGTTCTCGGGGATCAGCGTGCCGCTCGCAAGTGGTTCAAGCGTGCCGCCCGCGAACGTGAACGTGCCCGCGCCGCCGGCGTCACACGTGAAGCCGCGCGCACGCAGTGTGCCGCCATCGAGGCGAATCTCCGCCGTCGCCGTCTTCGCGCCGGACGCCGCCGACGAGAAGTTGACCACGCCCTCCTTCGTGCCGATCGCGACCTCCGCATCGCCCGAGACGGTGAACGTCGTCCGGGCACCGCCGCGCTTCGTCAGCTCCGCGCCCTTTGCGAACGTCGTCGTGCCGCCCCTGCATTCGACGCGCACCACCGCCGAGGTTGCGTTGCCGCCCTGGAACGCGCCGTTGAAGATGGCCCGCCCGGCATTGACGACGAAGCGCGCCTGCCCGTTGGAGTCGGTCTGGTCGTTGAGCGTCGTGCAGGCGAAGAGGCCGCCGCTCCCCGTCTGCTCCAGCGTGCCGCCGTTGACGATAAGCTCCGCGACGAGCGGCGTCGGCGCCGTGACGCGTGTTCCGTTGCCGCGCGAGAGCGCCACCTCCTGCCCGAAGAGCCGCCCGCCGCGCACCTCGACGCGCCCGGTCGTCTCCGCCCCCGCCTCCTTCGTCGAGGCCATGCCGATGGCGAGCGTGTTGTACCAGTCCCACTCGGACGTCGCGTCGCCGTCGAAGACGAGCGCGCCATCCACCACGTTCACCGAGCGCGTGCCGCAGGTGGGCGCCCGCCCGAAGTCGGGGTTGTCCATCGTCGTCATGTAGTCCGCGGCGCCAGGGCCGTTGGCGAGCGTCCCCGCCCCGGTCAGGCGGAGCGTCCCGGAACCGCGCTTGATGAAATACGAGTCGGTGCCCGAGAGGGTGACGGGGCCCGCGACGGTGAGCGTCGCCCCCTGCCGCGCGACATCGATGGTCGGGCATCCCCATGAGGAGCCGATCATCAGTCGATTGAAGGCCGCCTCCCCCGCGCCCGTGTAGCGCAGGGCGGCCACGCCCATCACCACCGCGTCACCCGGCACCGCAGGGGTCGAGAGCCGGCCCGCGTACAGGCGGATGTCGCGCCCGAGGCTCGCCGCCTCCAGAACCACCTCCGCGCGCCTCTCGAACCACAGGCGCTCCGCGTCGAGCGCCGCGAAAGTCGCAGAGCAGCCGTTCTCCGGGGCCAGCGTGAGCCAGTTGCACCCGGTGGCGCGAATGGGACACGTCCAGCGTCCCGTGCCAATGGGCGCGAGCGTGACCGAGGAATTCGCGTCGAAGTCAATCGTGCCCGCGAACGCGCGCGTCCGTTCGCCGAGCCCCAGCATCCCGCCCTGCATCCGCCACGTGCCGGTCCCCGAGAGCTCCCCGGCGAAGTTGACGGTTCCGTTGCGCGCGACCGCACGCACCGTATCCTGCACCGTCGCCCCCACGACGACGGGTGCGGTGAAGTTGAGCGTGCGGCCGCCCTGGACGCTGACCCGCGCACCGTCGCCCAGGCTCACCGCGCCGCCGGCGAGCGTCAGCGTGCCGGTCTCAAGGTCGATCGCGCCCACCGCCACGCCCGCCTCGGGCGTCGTCACGGTTGCGGGGCCGCTTAGGTCGAACCGCGCGCCGTGCGCCGCCCCCGGCACCTCGTTCTCCCGCCAGTTCGCCGCCGTGTTCCACTCGCCATCGCCTTCGGCCGCCCAGTGCCGCACCGCGCCGCCGCTCGGCGCCGCGCCCGTCGAGACCGTGATTCTGCCGTTGGCCGCCGTGAACACGGCGTCGGGCGCATCGCGCAGCGTCCACCCGGAGACGTCGGGGTCGCGCCCCGTGTAGCGCAGTACGTCGAAAGTGCGTCCGTAGAGCACGCCCACGCCAAGGCTGCTGTCGATGTTGATCTCGATGTTGGCCACGCCCGTCACGTCGCCGTTCACCACGAGCTCGTCCAGCAGCAGCGAACCATCCTCCGCCACGGCCGCTTCGAGCACAAGATGCCCATCGGCGTGGAGGCCGCCGATGGCGGACCTGGAGCCGACCTTCCCGTCGGAGAGGCCGAACCAGCAGCCGTTGCTCACCACCACGGGACCGGCGAGGGTCACACCGTCGTAGATGCGCATCGAGCCTGCGGCGATCACCGTGGGGCCAAGATAGGTCTGCGAGGCCATCATCCGCGAGGGCCCCGTCCCGAGCTTCATCAGCCCCGCCTGCTCCGCGCCCTGCTCCACCGCGAACGGCTGGGCGATGGCAAAGTAGTGATCGGCGTCCGTCACGTCCACGACCGCGCCGCCGCCGGCGAGCCTCAGCGTGAGATCGCCCTGAATGTCGCCGCGGCCGCTCCCCAGAACGACGCTGTTGGAAACGGAGAGCGTGCCGCCGTTGAAGACGATTTCGCCCGCGCCCCCGGCGGCCATCTTCACCGAATGAACGCGCAGCCGCCCGCCGTTCAACTCCACGCGCCCCTTCCAGCCCTTGGCGTAGGCGAGGCTCAGGCCCCTGGTGCCGACCTGCGTCACATCGCCGCCGTTGATCTGCAGAACGGGCGCGGCCACGTCGCTCGGGTTCTCGCCGCCGCCCAGGAGAATGCCGGTATCCATGGCGTACTCGCCGCCCACGGTCATCGTGCCACCATCGACGATGAACCGGGCACGCGAGGTCGAATTGGAGAAGTCGCCGAGCATCGGCGAGATCCAGACTCCAGTCGCCTGCAGAGTGGCGCCCGGCTCCAGGCGGAACGAGCTTTCAAGGCCATCCGGCGCCGTCAGTTCGTTGCCGTTGTTGCGCCCCACGGTGAGCCATTCGTTCAGATTGAACGTGCCGGAGCGGAACTCGACGTGCCCCGCGCGCTCCGATCCCGTCTGCGTGGACCACCCGCCGCACAGAACCGCGCCGTCCAGATACAGCGCGTTCTCGCCGCAGTCGAACAGCACCGTGCCCTCCAGAACCGTGAGCCCGCGATACCCCACACGCGGCGAGCCGGTGACGGGATCGACCTCGAACGGCACCTTGCCATACTCGCCGGCCCCACCGTCGCGTGCCTTCAGATCGCCGGTCAGGTTCCGCACGTTCGTCAGCGTCAGCGTCCCCGCCCCGCGCTTCACCACGGGCGCGGTCGCGTTGAACGCGCCGCTCCAGGTCACGTCCGCATTGACCTCGACGATGCCACCCGCCGCGTAGCTATTCGGCCCGCCGAGCTCGTAGGCCCCCGTCATCGTCCCCGCATTCGGCAGAACGAGGCATCCGCGGTCCTGGGTGATGCGCTCCACCGGGCTGGATGCGTCCAGTTCAAGGCGCGCATTCGCGAAATCGACTTCCGGGGCCACGAGCGTACCCGCGGGGAAGGTCGCCGCGCCGCCGCGCAGCGTCACCCCCGCGATGGGCCGGAGCGGACCACCCGCGAAGGTCAGCGCGTGTAGGTTGTTCAGGAACAGCCTGTGCAGGACAACCGAAGTCGCCCCCAGATCG
>JBJEWG010000062.1:0-3409 GCA_051884935.1 Kiritimatiellia bacterium
GGGCTACGCGGTGCCCGCCGTGGCGGCGGGTGCGGGCGAGACGACCGTCGAGCAGGCGGTGGGCCTGCGGGAGAGCCGGTCGGTCGTGGCCGAGGGGGCGGATGGCCAAACGGGCCTGTGGATGTGGGGCCCCGAGTCCCGTCTCACGCTTTCCGTCGCGGACGCGCTGACGCTGGACGTTTCGAAGTTCGTCGCGGCGTCGAACGCCGCGCTGCGGCTTCAGTCCGGCGATGTGACGCTGACGGGGTTCGGGCACGATCCCGAGCCAGTGCCCGCGCCGGAGGCGCTGTCGCGGGCGGCCCTCTGGATGGACGCCGGCCAAAACGTCGTCTTCGAGGAGAACGGAACCGACGTCAGGGAGTGGCACGACGTCCGCGAGGCAGTCGGCACCGCCGCCGCCGACTGCCATTATCTGCGCGCGGTGGCGGACCACTCCTTCAGCGCGGAGAGCCCCGTCGTCCAGACCATCGGGGCGGACAAGCCCTCGCTCTACTTCGGCGGCGCGCAGAGCGGCATCGCCATGCACTTCTCATCGTCCGTCACGGCGGACGGCGTTTCCCTCACGAACGGCCTCTCCACCATCTGCCACGCTTTCTACGTGCACGGCGTCTACAACGCCTACGGCTACGTGCTGGGCGGCGCCCGGAACGTGGGTCACTCCTTTGGACTGGTGCGGTCGGAGGGCGCCCCGGATCAGCCGATCGCCGGGCAGAACGCGACGGACTGCACGGAGCTCTACCACTCGCGCGTCTACCAGAACGGCGAGCTCGTCGATCCCCAGCACACGCCCGTGCTGAGGGATCAGCTCTCCCTCCACGAGTACGAGTTCCTCAATCCGGGGCGGGCCAGCGCGTTCTACAACGAGCGGTTCCTGAACGGCACGATCAGCCGCACGGGCGGCGACAATCTCTGCGAGGTCGTCATCTTCACGAACCGCCTCACGGAAGTCGAACGCCTCTCCGTGGGGGCCTACCTGATGGACAAGTGGCTGGGCCGCCCGGCGCGGCCGCCCGCGCTTTCGCTTGCGCGCGCGGCCACGGTCGCGTTCGAGGCCGAACAGCTGCCGGCCGAGCTCTCCGGCGACGGCACGCTGACGCTGCCGCGCGGCCCCTTCGCCCTGACGAACGCCGCCGCGCTCCGCTTCGGCGGTTCCGTGGCCCCGGCCCCCGGCGTTTCGGTGCAGATGGGCCCGGCCCTGCCGCTCACGGTGGCCGCGGCGAAGACGATTCAGGTGGAGGAGACGACGGCGACCGTACTGGACGGCCCGGCGAAGACGATCACGAAGACGGGGCGCGGCCCCGCGATTCTGGCGACGCTGCCGGCGGACCTCGAACGGCTGGACGTCGTCG
Source organism: Kiritimatiellia bacterium (assembly GCA_051884935.1). GTDB lineage: Bacteria > Verrucomicrobiota > Kiritimatiellia > RFP12 > UBA1067 > RUG572. Next base: position 1,350 of record JBJEWG010000062.1, read on the forward strand.
CGGGTTCCCTCACGCTGACCGGGGCCCGCACGGGCGCGACGGGCGGGGAGGGGCCGATTCGCGATCCCGACGTGGTCGATACGTCGTTCGAGGGATTGACCGGCGGCAACTTCAACCGAATCGAGACCTCCAAGTTGTTCGAGAACGGCGTGAGGGTCTACGTCAACGCCGAAGGTTCGGTGGAGTCGGCGGGCTCCTACGGCGGACCCTACCGAACGCTCAGCGGCGACGGCAGCGTGGGCACGAAAGTTCCAGCCGCCGACGGCGAATACGCCATGTTTCTCTCGCGCGGGGCCTCCTGTTCGATCCCCGTGACGTTCTACACGGAGGGCGTCTACCGGCTCCAGTTCTCCGCGTGCGGCCGACTATCGCATCGCCAGGGCCAGCGGCACCACGTCAAGATCGTGCAGGATGGCGTGACGAACCTGGTCGCGACGGTGACGACCTGGGCGGGCGAATTCATCCCATACGCCTACCTGACGCCGAAGGTCAGGCCCGGCGCGGCGGAACTTCTCTTCGAAGGGTTCGGCGAGATTGAGAACGGCGTGCTGCTCAACGCCGGTTCACTCTTCGACGCCGTCTCGCTGACCTACTACGGGGAGGGGGAGACCGTCGTCAAGGTGCCGCAGGGTGACTTCGAGGGTGCCTTCACTTGCCCGATCAGAAGCGATGCGACGCGCGCGACGCCGGAATTCAGCGTGGCCAACGTGCTGCCGGGGTGGACGTTCACGCAGGGGCCGCTCTTCGACGAACAGCCGGCGTATGGTCCGCAGGTCGCGCTTGCCCAGCCGCATATGGGGAGCGGGGTCAGGCGGAGCCGTTTCTTCAACCTCGGCGAGAACCGCTGGGGCGTCACTCAGCTGACGCTCTTTGGCACGGGGGCGAACGCCGTGACGGAGCCCTTCGACGTGCCGGCGGGCGCGTATCGGGTGCGGGCGGATATCGGCTGGTTCACGGTCACGCAGCCAGGCGGCACGGCCCAGACGTCCTATGTCGAGCGGCAGACGGTCAACGTGAGCGTGCGGGCCGGGGAGGGCGACTGGGTGCAGGTGGGGACGTTCTCGACGAAGAGCAAGTTCCTCACGCCGACGCTCGCCGCGGATTCCTTCGTCGTGAAGGCGGGCGAGAAGGTGGCGCTCAAGTTCGAGACGACGGTCGCGCGGGGGTGTATGCTGATGGACAACGTCGTGCTGGTGCCGCAGGGGGAGGGCATCGCGCCGGGCACGAAGGTTCTCGCGAACGACCGCCCGGCTTCGGCGCTGGAGTGGACGATGGAGAATCACACGGACGAGGGCGGCGAGAAGTCGTCGGCTGCGCAGTCGAGCTACAGCACGAACCCCGCCAACAACTTCTGGGGCGTTGAGACGTGCCCTGCGGCGCCGACTGGATCGCGCTTCCTGATTCTGACCCAGCGCGCGAGCGCGTCGCGGCCCGTCACGTTCCCCACTGCGGGGCGCTATCGCCTCTCCGTCTGGGCGGCCCAGCGCCACGACATGACGGGGCAGCCCGATCGCGGAAACTGTCCGTTCGAGGTCTGGCTGAAGGATCATGCGGGGGCGGTCCGACGGCTTGGCCACACGCGCGTGGACCACGACGAGTTCCTGCAATATGCGTTCACCTTCGACGTCGCGGAGATTGACCGGCCCTATACGCTGGGGCTTCAGGGCGTGCAGTTCTATGTGAAAGGCGACCCGTCGAACAACCACTCGGTGCGACTGGACTGCGTTGATCTGGAGTATCTTGGCGACCGCGTCGCCGAGCCCGAGATTCCCGAGACGCTGACGATCGACGTCGCCGCCGGGGCCTCTCTGCGCCTCGACTTCCCAGGCACGAACACCATCTACGCGCTGCGGATCGCGGGGCGTGGCTATACGGGCTTTGTCAGCGCCGCCGAGCGTCCCGAGCTGGGCACGTCGCTCTCCGGCCCCGGCACGCTCTACATCCGGCCGCGCGGGACGGTGATGCTCTATCGCTAGGGGCTGAGAGGCCCCGGGTTATGCCGATGAGCGACCCGAGTTGTGCCGATGAGCCGACCCGAGTTATGCCGATGAGGCGCCCCG
>JBJEWG010000063.1:0-18130 GCA_051884935.1 Kiritimatiellia bacterium
TCGAGGGCGGCGCGACGCTGGACGAGTTCGCGGCGGACGCGGTCGATGTCGTCTTCGGCCCACTGGAGGAGGGCAAGGTCAAGGCGACCGTGACGCCCAAGGGAGAGACCGCGTCGTCGTTCTTCCTGAAGGTGACGATGACGCCGTAGGCGGTGGAAGTGGGCGTAAGTCGAAAAAAACAATACGCTCCCCGATGGGGAATGTGATATCATATCCGGCGACTTGTTCCGCACTAGCGGACGACTAAGGAGAAAAAGAGATGGATATCAACTTCGGCGGCGTCGTCGAGAAGATTGTGACGCGTAAGGAATTCCCCCTCAAGAAGGCCCAGAAGGTCCTCAAGGGCAAGACGGTCGCGGTGCTCGGCTATGGCATCCAGGGTCCGGCCCAGGCGCTCAACATGCGCGACAACGGGATCAACGTGATCGTCGGCCAGCGCAAGGGCAGGGGGGCGAACAGCTCCTGGGGCCGCGCGCTCAAGGACGGCTGGGTTCCCGGCAAGACGCTCTTCTCCATCGAGGAGGCCGCCGAGAAGGGCGACGTCATCATGCTCCTCACGTCCGACGGCTCCGTCGGCGAGGTCTGGAAGAAGATCGAGAAGTACGTGACGCCGGGCAAGGCGCTCTACTTCTCCCATGGCTTCGCGTACGTCTACAACAAGCTCACGGGCGTGAAGCCGGGTCCGGACGTGGACGTGATCATGGTGGCGCCGAAGGGCTCGGGCACGAACGTGCGCCGCAACTTCCTCAACGGCGCGGGCATCAACAGCTCCTACGCCGTCGCCCAGAACGCGACGGGCCTCGCGGGCGACCTGACGCTCGCGATCGGCATCGCGGTGGGCTCGGGGTACCTCTTCCCGACCACGTTCGAGCGTGAGGTGACCTCCGACCTCGTCGGCGAGCGCGGTATTCTGATGGGCGCGCTCTGCGGCGTGATGGAGGCGCAGTACTACACCCTGCGCGCGAACGGCCACTCGCCGAGCGAGGCGTTCAACGAGACGTGCGAGGAGCTCACGCAGTCGCTCGCCCGTCTGGTGGACGAGAACGGCATGGACTGGATGTACTCCAACTGCTCGCAGACGGCGCAGCACGGCGCGCTCAAGTGGCGCCCGCTCTTCCGCAAGGCGACCGAGCCCGTCTTCAAGAAGCTCTACAAGAGCACGAAGACGATGCAGGAGGCCAAGGAGGTGATCCGCGACACGGGCCGCCCGGACTACAAGGAGTTCATGGCCGCGAAGCTTCAGGACATGCACGACAGCGAGATGTGGAAGGCCGGCGAGGCCGTCCGCTCGCTCCGTCCGCACGAGGGCAAGAAGGCCGGCGCCGACAAGGCCGCCGGCATCAAGGGCCGCAAGATCACGAAGTAGGCACGCGCCAAATGCGCGAACGAGAAGGCGTCGCCCCTCCGGGCGGCGCCTTTTCTGAAGGCTCTGATGAGAATCAAACCCTGGCTTCAGTTCTTCCGGCTGCCGAACCTGCCGACGGCGCCCGGCGACGCGCTCGCGGGGGCCGCCGTGGTGATGGCCGTGGCGGGGGGGAGCCTCCGCCCGGCGCTCGTCGCCGGCGGGGCGGCTCTGCTCCTCTACATGTACGGCCTTGCGGACAACGACATCGTGGGGGCGGCGGCGGACGCCGAGGCCGCGCCGGAGCGTCCGATTCCGCGTGGCGAGATATCCCTGCGGCAGGCGCGGGTGGCGCGTTCGGCGTGTCTCTTCGGCGCGCTGCTGCTGGCGGCGCTCTTCGGTCTGCCGCCGGCGTGGTGGCTCGTGGCGACGGCGCTCACGGGGACGATCTGCCTCTACAACCGCGTGAAGGGGCTGTGGCTGATGGGGCTGTGCCGCGGGCTGAGCGTCCTCTGCGGCGCGGCGGCGGCGCTGCCGCCGAAGTTCGTCTGGACGCCCTCGCTCGGCGCCGTGGGCGCGGTCGCCCTGGGGTGGACGCTCTACATCGCGGCGGTGACGAAGCTTTCCGAGGGCGAGGAACGCGCGAGCGCGGGGCTGGGCGCGGGGCGGTATCTGCTGGGCGTCGCGGCCCTGATGCCGCTCGCGGCGGGAATCTGGTTCCCGGACCCGCGCATGTGGTTGTTGCCGGCGCTCGGCTGCGTGTGGGCCTGGGCCTCCTGGTGCGTGAGCGTGTGGCCCCTCGGCGCGGCGCACGGCCCCGAACTGCGCCGCCGGGCGGTGGGGCAGGCGATTTGTGCGGTGTTCTACCTTCAGGTCGGCTTCATGCTGGTGGCGCCGAACCGGGACCTCGTCGCCGTCGCCGCCGCGCTCTGGTTGGCGATGCGCTTCATCCGTCGCCGCGCGCCCTCCATCTGCGGTTCGTAGCGTGCGCCGCGTTGTTGTGTTATACTGGCGGGCATGAGGAACCTGCTTCTTTTCGCGGCGGCGGTGTGCGCCGTTCTGTCGGCGGCGGCCGACTCGAAGATCCGCGCCGTGTACACCGTCCCCGGCGAACTGGACGACATCGTGGGGCACGTCCAGGGCGCGGCCTGCTCCACGCAGGGTGTCTATCTCTCCCATGCCGGCGGCATCTACAAGATCGGCTGGGATGGCCGCCTGATCCGGAAGTGCGCGGCGCCCGTCCATCTCGGCGACGTCGGCTACGCGAATGGGCGCCTCTACGGCGCGCTGGCCCTGCGGGAGCCGATCGACGGCAAGAAGGGCATGATCCGCGTGTGGGACGAGGACCTCAACGTCGTGGGCGAGCACCTGCTGTCGGGGGCCATCGACGGCTGCGCCGTGATCGGCGAGACGATCTACTACGGGCTCGACCTCTACGGGAAGCCGCCGCATCGGCGGTGCCGAATCGGGCGGCTCTCGCTGGACTTCAAGGAGCTGGGGGAGGTGGAGACCGACCACGGCGGGCAGTGCCACTACGGCGTGCAGACGATGGCCACCGACGGCGCGCGCCTCTTCTGCGGCTACTACTCGTTCGGCGCGCCGCCGGTCACCTGCGCCTGGTTCACGCCCGACCTCCGGGCGTGCGGCGGCACGCCGCATCTGCGGTGCGCCGAGGGGTTCGGAATGGTCCCGAAGTCCCTCTTCCCCTCCGAGTACCCGCGCTTCTTCACCGTGAACGCGCTCGGCGGGAACTGCCACAAGTGGCACTCGATCACGAACCCCGCGCAGATTCGCCTCGACTTCCACGAGTTCCGCGACGGACGCTTCCTCGACGTGACGGAGCGGGTTCCGCCGCCGCTGCTGACGCGGAACGACATTCTGGCGAGCGACCCGTTCATCTACACCGACACGGCGGCCCGGCTCTACCGGCTCTACCTGCTGACGCGCGAGACGGACGGGTTCGGCGCGGGGGTGCAGATGCGCACGAGCCGGGACCTGCGCACCTGGTCCCCCGCGAAGCAGGTGCTGCGCGTGCCGGCGCGGCGCAAGTGCGTGGCCGTGTGGGCGCCCGAGATGCACGCCTACCGGGGGGCGTACTACATGTTCGCCACGGTGTCCACGCGGCCGGGCGCATTCCCCGAGCTGCCGGTGCTGGAGCCGGGCGACTGGCCGAAGATCGCGCGGCCGAAGCGCGGCACCTGGATCTACCGCGCCGAATCGCCGGAGGGGCCGTTCCGGGAGTGGAGCGCCGAGTCGATTCCGCCGCCCGAGTGGTCCACGCTCGACGGCACGTTCTGGGTGGAGGACGGAACGCCGTACATGGTGTTCTGCCACGAATGGACGCAGGTGCGGGACGGGCGGATGATGGCCGTGGCGCTGACGGACGACCTGCGGGCGGCGGCGGGGAAGCCGTTCGAGCTCTTCCGCGCCTCGTCGCGGCCCGACGCGGAGGCGGGGCCGGAGAAGATTCACGTGACGGACGGGCCCTACCTCTATCGGTCACACAACGGGTCGCTGCTGATGATCTGGTCGTCGTCCTGCAAGACGGGCTACTGCGTGTACGTGACGAGGTCCGCAAGCGGGAAGCTGGCGGGGCCGTGGGGGGCGCACGAGCGCATCTTCGATCTGGACGGCGGGCACGGGATGCTGTTCCGCACGCTGCACGGGCAGCTGATGATGTGCCTGCACCAGCCCAATCACCCGGAGGACCGGAAGCGGATGCGGGTGTTCGCCGTCCACGATCTGGGCGACACGCTGCGGATCGCCGACTGAACGACTGGGCAAGCGGACGGAGGAAGCATGAAGAGTCTGGTCGTCATGGCCGCGGGGCTCGGGTACGAGGGGCTGGCGCGGCGAGGGTGCCTGAAGATGGCGGGGCTGGAGTTCAAGCCCGCGGCGAGCGTGTTTCCGGCGGTCACCTGCACGGCGCAGGCGACGTTCCGCACGGCCCTGGAGCCGCGCGAGCACGGCATGACCTCAAACGGGTTCTTCTCGCGGACGCTGATGAAGCCCGCGTTCTGGGAGCAGTCCGCCGCGCTCGTGGCGGGTCCGCGCATCTGGGCGCGCGCGCGGGCGGCGGGGGAGACGGTGGGTGTCTACTTCTGGCAGCAGTCGCTCGGGGAGGCGGCGGACTTCCTCATCTCGCCGGCGCCGATCCACAAGCACGGCGGCGGGATGATCATGCGCAACTACACGCAGCCGGCGGAGATGGGCGACATCCTCGACCGACGCTGCGGCACCTTTCCGCTGCATCGGTACTGGGGGCCCCTCGCGTCGCCGAAGGTGGGGCGGCAGGTGATCGCAAACTTCCGCGCGATGACGGCGGTCCACGAGCCGGACTACGCCTTCCTCTATCTGCCGACGCTCGACTACGCGGCGCAGCGGTTCGGGCCGGACGCGGCGGCGGCGGACGCGGCGTGCGCGGAGTTCCGCGCCCAGCTCGAACAGATCGTGGCCTTCGCGGAACGGACGGGCGCGGCGCTGACGGTGTGCGGCGACTACGAGATCGCGGCGGTGGACCAGCCGCCGGCCCTGCCGAACGCGACGCTGCGGCGGGCGGGCCTCTTCGCGGTGAGGCCGGTCGCGGGGCGAGCCTATCCCGACTTCTACGCCTCGCGGGCCTTTGCGATGTGCGACCACGAGATCGCCCACGTCTACGTGCGGCGCCCCGAGGACGTCGAGACGGTCGCGCGGGTGTTCGCCGAGACGGATGCGTACGAGTCCGTCGAGGTCCGCCGCGATCAGGTCTGGGCGCACGCATCCGCAGGTGAGATTCTGCTCGTCGCGCGGAAGGGGAGCTGGTGCGCCTATCCCTGGTGGAGCGACCGCCGCGAGGCGCCGGACTGGGCGACGCACATCGACATCCACAACAAGCCGGGCTACGACCCCTGCGAACTGTTCTTCGACCGCTCGTTCCCGCCGAAGACGTGCCAGAACTGGTCGCGCGTGAAGGGTACCCACGGCCGCCGTTCGACGGTCGCCTGGGCATCGACGGAGGCGCGCGTGGCGGGGGACTCCATGCGGGCGCTTGCGGCGAGCCTCTTCGTGAACCCGGGCGGGGCCGACTCCGTTTCATCATGAGGAAGCAATCGAGAGGAGAGTTAGATGAGCGATAAAACCATTCCCGAAATCGTCGATCTCGCGAGCGCGTTCTACGGAAGCGCCGTGCTCTTCGCCGCGCTTGACGTGGGCGTGTTCAAGGCGCTGGCCGAGATCGGCGGCTCGGGCGACCTCGCGGCCCTTGCGCACGAGACGGGGGCGGCGCCGCGCGGGCTGCGTCTGCTGCTGGACGCCTGCGTGGCGGAGGGGCTGCTCGGCAAGCAGGAGGAGACCTACTTCAACACGGAGGCCGGCAAGCTGGCGCTCGTGCCGGGAGGTCCGGCGGACCTCTCGCAGGCGATCCGCTACAATCAGGACGTCTACCCGGCGTGGGGCCGCCTCGCGGACCTTGCGCGCACGGGCGAACCCGTCGAGCCGCCGCAGCTCCATCTCGGCGACGATCCGGAGCGGACGCGCCGCTTCGCGCTTTCCATGCGTGGCCGCGCCCTGGCGATTGGGCGCGGAGTCGTGCCGATGCTCGACTTCACGGGCTGCACGCGCCTGCTCGACCTCGCGGGCGGGCCGGGCACCTACGCCACGCTCATCGCCCAGGCGAACCCGGGCCTCGCCTGCGTGACGGTGGACGTGCCCGCCGTGAGCGCCGTCGCGCGCGAATGCGTGGAGCAGGCGGGGCTTTCGGACCGCATCGAATGCCGCGCCGGCGACTACCACACCGACGAATACGAGGCCGAGGCCTACGACGCCGTGACGATCTTCGGCGCGCTGCACCAGGAGTCCCCGGAGCAGATCGTCGATATCCTCGCCCGCGCCAACCGGGCCCTGAAGCCGGGCGGGCGCATCTTCATCCTCGACATGATGACGGACCGCACGCACACGGCGCCGGCGTTCAGCGCGCTCTTTGCCGTGAACATGGCGCTCACCACCCAGAACGGCTGGGTGTTCTCGGATGAGGAACTGAAGTCCTGGCTGGTCGCGGCGGGCTTTGCGCCGGGTGACGCGCACCCGGTGCCGCCCCCGATGCCGCATTGGGTCCTCTCGGCGGTGAAGGCGTGACGGGGATTCTGTTCGCGGCGGCTCTCTCCCTCGTTCCCGTGGGTGAGGCGCCGCTTCCGCAGGCGTGGGGCGGCGAGCGACTGCGCGGGCTCAGCGGCCTTACGCGCGTTGCGGGGGACGACTACTACGCGATTCGGGACAGCGGGGGGCTGCTCTATTCGCTGGAGATCGGCGTGGACCGTGCGACGGGCGCCGTGACGAACTGCGTGATCACGGGCGTGCGGCGACTGGAGGGGCGGGACGATCTGGAGTGCGTCGCCTGGGACGCCGCGCGGCGGTGCGTCTGGACGGCCGACGAGGGCGATGGTTCAATCCGGGCCTTCAATCCCGCCGACGGACGAGAACGCGCGCGCGTCGATGTGCCGAAGGTCTTCGACGCCTTCCGCTACAACTTCAGCTTCGAGGCGCTGGCCCTGCATCCGAACGGACACGAGATGTGGACCTGCAACGAGGAGGCGCTCAATCGGCGGGAGGCCGTGCGGCGCACCGCGAAGGGGGCCGCGCCCGTCAAGGCCGATACGCCGGAGGTCGATGACGGCCCGCGCGCGACGCGCGGCGGCGGGTCCCGCGTGCGGCTGCAGCGGTTCATGCGGGCGGATGCGGGGGGTGCGTGGCGCCCCGCGGGGCAGTGGATGTACGAGACCGACCCCGTGGGGGGCGGCGGCTTTGCGGGGATGTCCCGCAGCGGTGTTGCGGACCTTCTCTGTCTGGCGGACGGCACGTTGTTCGCCCTTGAACGTGAAATGAGCATCAAGACGGGCGGGCTCCTGCCGTCCTTCCGCTGCCGCATCTACCAGATTGACCGCGCGGACGCGGACGACGTTTCGGGCCGCGTCTCGCTGCGGGGTGCCGCCTGCCGTCCCGTCAAGAAGCGGCGCCTCTTCGGGGCGAATACGGGCTTCGCGATGTACGAGGGCATCTGCCTCGGGCCGCAGCTCGCGGATGGTTCCTGGAGCGTATTGCTGATTTCGGATGGCGACGACGGCGCCGCCAACCGCATTCTGTCCCTGCGGCTGACGGGGGCTCGTCTCGGTGAGAACGTGTTCTCGCCTAGGAGACCATGAGTTTTACTGGGCAGTGGATCGGATTCCACTGCCCAGTAGAATTTCCTCCACTCGGCAGTAGAATTTCTTCCACTGGGCAGTAAAATTCAATCCACTGCCCAGTAGAATCCGGAATCGCCTAGGGGATTGCATCGCCCGTCGGCTTTGGTATGATGAGATGTCGGTGAAAAATGGGCGACCTCTCGGCAACGTCCGCGCGGGCCTCGCGCGCCCGCCCCCGCGCGCGCGTGACTATACTATAATGATAGGCGGCCGATGGCTGTCGTTGCACGGCGACTCCCTGTGAAGGTTTACCCTTTTCGGTCCATTGGCCAATATCGGGTTTGACGGGGATGCCTCCTTTACCCAGAAAATAGGGAATATGCTATAATATTGCGCATGGCGGCGGAGTGGACAGTCGAGTTTATGGACGAGTTTGAGCTGTTGACATCAAGGGAACGGTTCATGCCATCAGGGAGTTGCGCGTTCAGTGTGGGGGCCACCCCTATCGGATTCTGTATGTGTTCGATCCGCGACGGAATGCGTTATTGCTTCTAGGTGGAGACAAAACCGGAAATGACCGATGGTATGAGGAACACGTGCCGCGGGCCGAGAAGATATACGAACAGCATTTGAAGGAGATCGAGGAGGAATCGAAATGAGTGGACATCGTAATTTCAACGAGCTGTTGTCGAAGATGACCCCGGAGCGTCGTTCGCGCATCAAGGCCGAGGCCGACGACCTGCATCGCGATTATGTCCTTGCGCAGATTCGCCAACAGGTCGGATTCACGCAATCCGAGGTTGCCCAGCGCCTTGGCGTGAGTCAGCCGACCTACGCGGAATGTGAGCGCGGCAGTAACATGCGCATTGGCACCTTGCAGAAGATCGTTTCGGCGCTCGGCGGCGAGTTGTCGTTGCGCGTGGTGATTGACGGACGTGACTACAACCTGCAAATGCCGCAACTGGCCTAGTTGACGTTCGGCGGGGGTGGGGAAGTGATGCCTGTGCGTGACTCTATGCGCCTCTTATGATAGAATACGCGCCCGATTCATTCGATTTCAACAGCCAAGGAGTGCCATGAAAGATCTGAAAGCCGCCTACAAGACCATCGAGGCCGACCACTTCGCGCCCAGGATGGAGATTTCCTTCATCACGGGCGAGAAACGCGAAACGCTCAGCTACGAGAAGGTGACCTGGAACATCGGCGGCGAGGAGAAGGGGCTGCGCTACGGCGAGAACCCGGGCCAGGAGGCCGCGCTCTATCGGCTCGTGAACGGCAACCTCGTGCTGGGCGACGTCGAGATGCTTCAGGCGGGCCAATACCTCGCCTCCGTGCCTGAGCTCCTCCAGAGCGGCAAGCACCCGGGCAAGACGAACATCACCGACACGGACAACGCGCTCAACATCCTGCGCTACCTCAACGACCGTCCGTGCGCCGTCATCGTCAAGCACAACAACCCGTGCGGCGTCGCCCTGGCGGACACCCTCGCCGAGGCCTACTACCGCGCGAACAAGGCGGACCGCCTCGCGGCCTTCGGCGGCGCCATCGCCCTCAACCGCGAGTGCGACGTGGAGACGGCGAAGCTCATCGTCGAGAACTACGCCGAGGTCGTCGTCGCCCCCGAGTTCGCGCCCGGCGTGATGGACCTCTTCGCCACGAAGAAGAACCTCCGCGTCTTCCGCATCCGCAACATGGCCCGCCTCACGGACTTCGTCGCGAAGACGGTCGTCGATTTCAAGAGCCTCATCGACGGTGGCCTCGTCGCGCAGATGAGCTTCGTCGCCCAGGCGCGCAAGCCCGCGGACTTCATGCCGGCCTACTGCACGCGCAAGATCACGGACAAGGCGACCGGCGCCGTCTCCTTCAGGGACTACAAGATCAACCGTCTGCCGACCGAGCGGGAATACGCCGACCTCGTGTTCGGCTGGCTCGTCGAGGCGGGCGTCACCTCCAACTCGGTGCTCTACGTGAAGGACGGCGCCACGGTGGGCATCGGCACGGGCGAGCAGGACCGCGTGGGCGTGGCGGAGATCGCGCGCGACAAGGCGTACACGAAGCACGCGGACTGGATCGCCTGGGAGAAGTACGGCAAGCCGTTCAACGACCTGCGCCTGGCGTTCGGCGAGGAGGACGGCGCGAGGAAGCAGGCCGAGATCATGGAGCAGACGAAGGCCGAGAAGGGCGGCCTGCCCGGCTGCGCGATGGTGTCCGACGCCTTCTTCCCGTTCCGCGACGGCCTAGAGGTCGGCATCCGCGAAGGCATCACGTCGGTCGTCCAGCCCGGCGGCGCGATCCGCGACTGGGACGTGATCGACTGCGCGAACGAAGCCGGCATCGCGATGGTCTTCACGGGCCAGCGCTCCTTCCGCCACTGATCGTGCGGACGGCCGACAACTGAACTGAAGAGCGAACACAGCGAGAGGGAAGGCACATGAAGATTCTGGTGGTGGGTTCCGGCGGGCGCGAGCACGCGATTGCGTGGCGGCTGGCACAGGACGAGGCGAAGCACGAGCTCTACTGCGCGCCGGGCAACGCGGGCACGGCGGCGATCGCGACGAATCTCGCGATCGGCGCGGAGGATGTGTCCGCCGTGACGGCGTGGGCGCAGGCGAACAGGCCCGACCTCGTGGTGGTCGGTCCCGAGGCCCCGCTCGTGAGGGGCCTCGTGGACGCGCTGGAGGCGGTCGGCGTGCCGGCGTTCGGCCCGGTCGCCGCGGGCGCCCGCATGGAGGGCTCCAAGCGATTCGCGAAGGACGTGATGGACGCCGCCGGCGTGCCCACGGGCAAGGCCGAGACGTTCACGGATGCGGCGGCCGCCAAGGCGGCCCTGCCCGCATACGGCCTGCCAGTCGTGATCAAGGCGGACGGCCTTGCCGCCGGCAAGGGCGTGATCGTCGCCGAGACGACCGCGCAGGCCGAGGCCGCCATCGACGACATGCTCGTGGGCAACAAGTTCGGCGCCGCCGGCGCGGAGGTGCTCATCGAGGAGTTCCTGCATGGCGAGGAGTGTTCGATTCTCGCGCTGGTGGACGGCACCGACGCGGTGCTGCTGCCGAGTTCGCAGGACCACAAGCGCGTCTTCGACGGCGACAAGGGCCCGAACACGGGCGGCATGGGCGCCTATTCGCCCGCGCCGGTGATCACGGCGGAGAAGCTGCCGATGATCAAGGAGAAGATCATCATGCCGGTGGTGCGCGAGCTCGCCCGACGCGGCATCACCTATCGCGGCGTCCTCTACGCCGGCCTCATGGTGAACGACGAAAACGCGAACCCGCACGGCCCGCTCGCGAAGAGCGGCTCCACGGTGAACGTGGTCGAGTTCAACGCACGCTTCGGCGACCCCGAGACGGAGGCCGTGCTGCCGCGCCTGGGCGGGGACTTCGCGACGGCGCTTCTGCACGCCGCGACGGGCTGCCTGAAGGAATCGGACATCGTCGTCAAGGACGACTGCGCGGCGACGGTGATCATCGCCTCCGGCGGCTACCCGGGCGCCTACGAGAAGGGCAAGGAGATCACGGGCCTTGCGGGGAACCCCGCGCTCGTCTTCCACTGCGGCACGAAGGCGGTCGAGGATCGCATCGTCACCTCCGGCGGTCGCGTGCTCTCCGTGACGGGGATGGGCGCGACCCTCCGCGAGGCGGTGAACAACGCCTACGCGGGCGTCGATCGAATCGCCTTCGACGCGGCCTTCCACCGCACCGACATCGCCCATCGCGCCTTCGAGCGCGCCTAGTCTTTAGCACCCGCAGAACGGGTGCTCGCCCAGTTCGATTAGAAGCTGACGGTGAGGTTCACGCCGCCCCAGCAGAGCTGGTCCTTGTCTCGGCCCATGTAGTCGTTCCTGCGCAGGGTGTGCGAAGGCGTCCAGGTGTAGTTGATCTGCGCGCCGAGGCTGACGTTGTCGCAGAGCGCGTAGCGTGCGGCGAGGCCGATGGTCTGGTCCGTCAGTTCGCAGCCGCAGTCGGTCCAGGCGTTGCTGCCGAAGCCGAGCGAGGCGGCGGGCGTGAGCGTGAAGGCGTCTGTTATGGCGAATTCATGGTTGAGCCCGAACATGTAGTAGAGGCAGGATGCGTCGTTGCCGCAGGAGGTCGAGTAGTTCCAGTAGGCGCTGGCGCTCGGCGTCGCGATCGGGTTGTCGTACGACACCGTCGCGAAGAGTTCCTGGTCGCTCGCCCCGTTGTTGTTGGGGTAGACGTACCAGATGTGGCCGACCTCGAAGCCGACGCCGGCGAGTTCGACGGCGTACGTGAGTGTGTAGTCGATTTCCTGCAGGCCGTCTGCGCGGCGGCTGTTCGTCGCCGTGCCGCGCTTGTGGGTGAGGTCGAAGGTGGACCAGACGTTGGCGGAAAGCGAACCGTAGTCGCCGGTGTCGTAGCCGAGCGTCAGGGACGGCTGCCAGACGGGATTGTCGTTGCAGATCGTGCCGCGCCAGACGTAGTCGCTCAGCACGTCCATCGAGAGCTCAATGGAGAGTGGTGAGCCGCCTTCGGCGGGGGTCAGTTCTGGCTCGGCTGGAGTCGTTGGTTGCTGCGCGTTCCCGGCATCCGCATGAGCCATCGGAATGGCGGTTGTCGCCAGAGTGAAGGCCGCGAGGCCACCAAGCGTCTTGAGTGCGTTCATCTGATTTGTTTCCTTTTCCTGTTACTGCGTCCGCGTCCGTTGCGGACGCGGGAAGGTTAGCAGAAGATGTGCCAGATCCGGTTCGTTACGCACATTGTAAGAGCATGGTCCGAGGACGGGTCGGGGCGTTACACGATTTGTGTGAACGGTGCAGAGAGGGGCTTGGACATTTCATCCCGTGTCGAACCCATCACATGATTTGTAATCACGTCCCGCCATATGGAAGATGAACCTCGGGCGTTTGTGGTATACTGGCCGCCATGCAGACACGAAAGACGTCCGTCCTGCTGGCCGAGGACGAGGAGGCGATCCGGGAGGGGCTTGTCACCCTCTTTGAGAGCGAGGGCTATTCCGTTCAGACGGTGGCCGACGGCGAGGCCGCGGTCGAGATGTTCAGGCGCAGCCGTCCCGACTTGGTGTTGCTGGACGTGATGATGCCGCTGAAGAATGGCTACGTCGTCTGCGCCGAAATCCGCGCGCTCGACCCGCACGTCCCCATCGTCTTCTTGTCGGCGCGGACGGACGACTCGGACGAACTGCGCGGCCTGACGGTGGGCGCGGACGACTATATCCCCAAAACGGCCTCGCAGGCCGTCATGCTCGCGCATCTGAAGTCCGTGCTCGGCCGAACCCGGTCGCAGGAGGAGCCGACGGGTGATTTCCTCTTTTCGGGCCTGTGCATCGACGCGGCGCGCTTCCGCCTCGTTTCGCCGGATGGCGCGGCGACCGACCTGACGCCGCGTGAGATTGAGATGCTGCGCTATTTCGGACGGCATCCGGGCGAGATTCTCTCGCGCGACGCATTGCTCACGCGCTTCTGGGGGCTTGACTTCGAGGGGAACGAGGCGACGCTGAGCGTGGCCATTGGCCGCCTCCGGGAGAAATTGGGCCCCATCGGTTCGAGAATCGAATCCGTCTACGGTAGAGGCTACCGCTACAGCCCTTGACGGCGCGCCTATTCGCGGCGGACGCGGAGGCGGGTGGTTTCGGGAACGGGAGGGGGAGGCGTGGTGAAGGCGTGTTCCAATGCGGCGGGGACGACCCTGAGCGCGAGGTCGCGCGTGGGGTTCGCGCCGCCGAAACGCCAGAGCGAGCCCCAGCCGCCGAGCTGATGGAACCCAAACCAGACACGCCCCTCCGCGTCGCCGATGAGCGGCGTGACGGGCGTGTCGCGTCCGGCGCGCAGCCCGCGGTTCACGGGCGAGGCCGAGGCGGCGACCTGGTTCTGAAGCGCGGTCGGCAGCCAGTTGCGGCCCTGCGGCAGCACCTGAAGCACCGTCGGCGGCTCGTCGATGTCGTCCATCTGCATGTCGAGGCCCAGGTGGGCGACGCCGCCGAAGTCGCTTCGCGCGCGGCGCGGCGCGCCGGCGGCGTCGAGCCACATGCCGACGTAGAAGGACGCGCTGCCGGTCTCGACCCAGTGCCCGCCATGCGCCACATAGTCGCGGATCGCCGCGAGCGCGGCGTGCCAGTCGCCCGCGTCGCCCGCCGGATAGACTTCGCCGTAGGGGTTGACGATGGCGAAGAAGGCGCTGGGCGCATGGAGGGCGGCGGCGAGTTCGGCGTGGGACTTGATGCGGGTGACCGCGAGGCCGTGCCGCGTCGCGAGCGGGCTGGCGGCGAGGGCCTCGAACCAGTCGGCGGGCGAGCACTTGACCCAGCTGCCGTGGACCTTCGGGCCGAAGTCGATCACGCCGAGGGTGCGCGGCGCGTCGGCGCGGACGCAGGGAGGCTGCGTGCGCTGCGCCTCGGTGGGCCGCACGGGCGCGTGGGCGGGGTCCGGGGCGTGGACCCAGCGCTCGTCCTCCGCCTCGACGAAGGCGAATTCGCCGTCGAGGCGCCCCGCGCGGAGGCGTGGCCCCTCAACCCACCAGCCATAGGGGGCGAGGCGCCTCCCGGCGACGGTGCGGGGCCGCTCGCCGAGGTTGACGGCCACGGAGACGTCGCCCCACCGGGCGGTGACGACGCCGTCGTCGCGCGGGTCGGCGAGGGAGGCGAGGTCCTTCCGCGCGAGGAGGGGGGCGCGGTCGTGGTGGTAGGCCACGAGGGGCTGGCCGGCGATGCGCGAGACGACGCGGGACTGCAGCACGTGCAGCCATTCGTACCACTTGAAGGCATCCGTCTTCTCAAACCCGCCGCCGCCGTTGAGGGAGAGGTTGTAGCCGAGGGCGAACATCCAGGCGAGCGTGCGGTCGTTCCGGACGAACGCGCCGAGGTCGTGCATGAAGAAGAGTGCCTTGTCGTGGAAGAGGCGCAGGGCGACGGGCTCGATGCGCCAGGCGTCGGCGGGGATGACGTCCTTGAACTGGTCGCGCCACGGGGGGAGGCCTTCGAGCGGGACGACGCGCCAGCTGCAGCCGCAGAGCACGGCCTGGCGGTTCGCCACCTGGTCCCAGCCGTCTTCGGTGCCGAGGGGGACGATGCGGGAGTCCTCCTCGTTCATCGAGACGAGGCCCTCGGTGTAGGCCATGGGCGAGGGGGAGGCGGGGTTGAAGTCCCACCGCCAGCCGCGCGCGCCGCACTGGTCCTGGAAGAGCAGATCGACGGGATAGTCCCGCGTGAACTCGCGGACGGTTTTGCGGTTGGCGGCCTGAACCGCCGGGTGCCAGAAGGTGATGGTCCAGCCGTCGTTCTTGGAGTAGCGCTCGTGGTAGGGCTTGCCGTCGAGGCCAATGGCGAGGGGGGCCTCGCCGGCGGCGATGAAGGAGGGGCCGCGCGGGTGGTCGCACCACCAGGTGGGGTTCGTGTAGGGCGAGACGAGGTGGCCGCGGGCGCGGGCGAAGCGGAAGAGGTCCGCGAGCTCGTCGGCGGTGCCGAAGGAGGGGTTCGGCGGCAGATGGTCGGGGTACTCCTTGTCGAAGCCGCCCTTGAGGTAGTTGGAGGGATGGTAGAGGGTTGGGACGGGGCAGGCGGCGAGGGCCCGCTTCACGTCGGCGGCGGTGCCGTGGATGTGGAGGAGGGGGGCCTTCTTGAAGGCTTCGAGGGCGCCAGGGCGGGCGATCTTCTCGGCGAGGGGGAGGGTGAGGGTGTTGGCGGCCGCGTAGTCCGCCAGGGCGGCGTCGAGCGTCGCGCCGATGCGGATGCGCACGCGGGGCGTCCGCACCGTGGTGTGGGGCCGCGCGTAGGCGGCGAAGGCGTGGAAGAACCAGCCGCCGTCGTCGTCCGCGCCCACGCCGGTCTCGCCGGGGGTGAAGGGGACGGGGTTGCGCCAGGGGGCGTGCGCGGGGCGGGGCTGCACGCCGTAGAGGGCGACGCTGCCGCCGGAGGCGGTGGTGAGCTGGGCGAAGTCCGCGAAGAGCGGCGGATAGGGCTCGACCATCTTGAGGAACCTGCCGCCGTGCAGGGCGGAGAAGAAGGAATAGCCGCCGACCTCGAACCAGTTGCCGCCGGCCTTGACGAAGGCGCGCAGGTCGTCGAGGCGGGCGAGGTAGTTCTCGGGGGCGTCTACGGGGAAGGCCTCGCCGTAGGGGTTGAGGACGAGCAGGTGGTCGCGCGCGGCGGTGGCGCGGCGGAGGGCGGGGATGGTGGTGATCTCCTCGTAGACGCAGCCGGGGGGCAGCGCGCCCTGGAGGGCGGCGCGCCAGTCCTTCACGGTCGCGCGCACGAAGCCGCCGTGGGAGGGGCCGCAGGAGAGGGCGATGAGCGCGACCTTCCGGCGGGCGGGGGCCTGTTCGATGAGGCGGGGCAGCAGCTGGCGCACGGCGTAGGTTTCGGCCGGCGGCGCCCAGATGCGGTCGGACGACGCGTCCGCCACGCCGAAGCGCCAGAGCGCGCCGCTGCCGCCGAAGCGCTTGGCCGAGAGGTAGGGCCCGAGCGGGGAGTCGATCAGCACGAGGTCGCTCTGGCCGGGGGCGGGCGGACGGATGACGGGGCGCTTCCAGCGGTTGATCTGTCTGACGGCGCCGGGGCGGAACCACTTCTCGCCTTCGGGCGTGACCGAGAGGGGGGCGGGCTCGCTCTCCATCGGCTGCATCTTGAGTCCGCCGCCGTAGAGGTGGGCATAGCCCGCGCCGGACTTGTGGGCGTGGGTCCAGCCGTGCGGGCTCTCGGGCGAGGCGGGCAGGAAGAACTTCGCGTTGAGGGCGAGGCCGGGACCGGAATTGCCGCGCCCCGGGTAGACGAAGTCCTTCACCGTCGCGGCGGGGAAGGTAAGGTGGGCGGGGAAGTCGAGCATCAGGGACTCGCCGCGTTTGGGGGTGACTTCGGCGCGGAGGTCGGTGGAGGCGCCGTCGGTGGCCGGCTCGGCCGTCACCGCGACGTCGGCGACGGGGGAGGTCCAGACGAGGCGCGTGCCGTTCGCCTCATACTTGAAGGAACCGCCCGAGACGGCGTTCGTCGCGAAGTCGGCGGCGGAGAGGAAGGACCCGTCGCGGAAGCGGATGCGCCAGAGTCCGTGCGGACCGCTTCGCCAGAGGGTCTGGCCGTTCTGCTCCACGCTCAGCGCGCCGGTGGAGGCGTCGAAGGAGAAACCGCCCGCCGCCGTCGAACCGACAACCGCGAGACATCCAAGGGTGAGTGCGAGTTTCATGTCGGCAGTATAGCACATTTCGGCCTTCGGCAGCGCGTGGTTTCGCCTCGGCGGCCGCGGATTCTACTGGGCAGTGGAAAAAGTTCCACTCGGCAGTGGAATTTACTCCACTGGGCAGTAGAATATTTTCCACTGGGCAGTAGAATTTCTTCCACTCGGCAGTGGAAGTCGTGATCGCCTATACATGGGCAAATGGCCAGTGGCGGCGGCGGACTTTCGTCCGCCGGGCCGAACAACACGCAAAGCCGATTTCGGAGTTCATTGATCCCGTGGTCTACATGCGGGTGGGAAGAGGAAAGGAACATTTCCGCCTTTTTGCCATTGACCGAAACGGAAAAACAACTATACTGTTCAATCATCGGGGCGTGAAGGCTTCGTGTCGCGATGTATATAATAAGGTAGAGGAGAAAGAGCGTTATGTCCATCTTGTCCGGTTTCGGGTTTGGGTCCAGAGGCGTGTTGGTGTGCGCGGGGCTGGTGCTGGGCACGGGCGTGGGCGCGGAGGTGGCCGTGCCCGAGGTCATCAAGGACGTCTCGGGGTATGTGCAGCTGAAGCAGAGCGACGGAGGCGGCACGTCCTCGTACAACACGGCGCTGAACTGGAACGACGGCGCCGCGCCGAGCGGCGACAAGGACTACATCGTCCAGGGGACCCGCGTTCTGCGCATCATCGCCGACACTGCCCCCTTCGTGGGGCGTTCGCTCACGCTCGACAACGGCCGCATCAAGATGGGCGCCAATCGGGCGACGATCGACGACCTGCGCATCTACGGCGGCCGGCTGGAGCAATCGACGGTGAGCAGCACGAAGAACATCGCGGGCACGATCCACGTGCGCGGCACGGCGGCGAACCCCTCCCGCTTCAGCGGCAGCTCGGGCCGCACCTTCCAGATCAACTCGACGCTGGAGGGTGACGAGACCGGCGTCGTGAAGGTGATGGTGACCGAAGAGGACGGAATGACCGCCGATTTCTTCAACTGCTGGTTCAACGCGGAGAACGCCGCCACCTACAAGGGGTGCTTCCGCGTGGAGGCCGATACCGGGAGAGAGAGCTATGGGTACCGCGTGGCGCTCTACGCGTCGAAGCTCGCCAACCTCGGCGCGGGCGACCCGAACGGGACTTCGGTGATCACGCTGAAGGACCGCGCGGCGTTCTACGGCTCGCAGGGGATGGCGTTCAACGACTCGGCCTACTCCATCGCCATTGAGAACGCGGGCACGATCGGGGGGCGCCACACGTCGGGGACGTCGGGCATCGGCGTGACGTTCGGCGGCGGCGTGGCGATCCGCGGCACGGCGGCGGGCACGCCGCTCTACATCCGCGGTAACATCGGCGTGGTCAAGCTGAACGATGTGACGCTGGAGAACATCGGCGCCATGACCGTGGAGGCGGGCACGCTGCTGCTGGGGACGGACTTCGTGAACACGGCGGACGCCGAGGTGAGGGTGGAGAGCGGCGCGGCGCTGGGCGGCACGACGGCG
>JBJEWG010000064.1:0-3403 GCA_051884935.1 Kiritimatiellia bacterium
CGTGGCGAGCGTCGCGGCGAGCGTGAGGTGCCCCCCCGTGAGCGCCTTGCCAACCGTCATGATGTCCGGCGTGATCCCCGCGCGGCCGTGCGCCCAGCGCGGCCCCGTGCGATAACACCCCGCGGCGATCTCGTCGAAGATGAGCAGAAGGCCATATTCGTCGCAGAGACGGCGCATCTCGCGCAGATACTCGGGATGGTAGAAGTTCATCGCGTTCGCCGCCTGGAAGACGGGCTCGCAGACGAGCGCGGCGATCTCGCCCCGGTGCTCGTCCACGAGGCGCCGCAGCGAGGCGGCGTCGGCGGGATCCCACACGCCAGCGGTCGGGATCGTCGGCTTCTCGGCGAAGAAGTGCCGCGTCATGATGCCCCTGAAGAGCGTGTGCATGCCGTCCGGGTCGGAGAGTGCCATGCAGAGCGACGTGTCGCCGTGGTACCCCCCCTTCAGGGCGACGAGCTTGTTGCGTTCGGGATGCCCGAGGGCGGTCTGGTACTGAACGGCCATCTTCGCCGCCACCTCGACCGAGATCGAACCCGAGTCGGCGAAGAAGACGCGGTCAAGCCCGGGCGGCGCAAAGGCCGCCAGCCGCTCCGCGAGCTCGATGGCGGGATCGTGCGTGAACCCGCCGAACATCACGTGGCAGAGCTTCTCGGACTGCCGGCGGATCGCCTCGACGATCACGGGATGGTTGTGCCCATGTGCGACGCACCACCAGCTCGAAACGGCGTCCAGCAGCTTCGCGCCATCCGCCAGCTCGATCTCCACGCCGGACGCGGACTTCGCATACTGCACCGGCGGCGGATTCCCAAGCGAGGCATAGGGATGCCAGATATGCGCGCGGTCATACTCCAAAGGCGCCCCGCAGTCACCGCCGCTGCATCCCTGAAGCGCCACACCGCCGAAGCCGCCACAATCCTTCTTCTTCATCGAATCCACGTTGAAACTATCTACTCTCTTCTGCTCTCTTCTTGGCTTCCGGGTCTGCTGAACTCTTCGACCTTTGGCCTGTTGGACGGATAGTATACTATTTTCGCCGTTTCTCGTCCCTCCCCCAGCCAATTTCGGGGAGTGGTTTTGAGCCGTCACGACCATCGCCGAGCGGGAACGGGCACGGACACGACCGAAAAGCAGCCCACCTCCCGCCGACATCCCACCCTACCATCACCGCCGAGCATCGCGCCCTCCTAGTCTGAGGAACGAGAGGGACGCGGCTACTCGAAAATCCACGGAAATGGGCCCACGTACTTAGGCGGACCGGAGTCAAACAACGACAATATGAAGGCGACTACGACAATGAGCACGGCGAGAAAGACGAATCCGATGGCCAGTTCCGTCCATGTCCATTCCGCGTCCGTGTCGTCTCGCTCGTGCAGATGCCGCGCGTCTACGATTTTGGATTCTACTGCGCACGAGAATAGTTTCTACTGCCCAGTAGATTTTATTCTACTGCCGAGTAGAAATAATTCCACTGCCCAGTGGAATTTTGTTCTGTGCCGACGAAAGAGGGGGAGTCGTGCCGGATGGGGAATTAGGACGCTCTTAGCGCACTGCGGGGACGCGGCGGCAGAGTTCATCGACGGCAGGGTCGTCGGTCAACTGGTGCAGGAAGTCCTGACGGAAGGCGAGGTGGCCCCGCGCGGCGCAGAGGCGGCGCGTCGTGCCGTAGGCGAGGCCAGAGATCATCCATCCCACCTGTATCAGCACGAAATCGGCCAGGGACTTGATGTTCTGGTAGTCAACGGGGCGCCCCGCGCGGATGGCCGCCACAACGGCGGGGTTCGGGCGGGCCGTCGTGGGCAGGTTCCAGAACGCCGTGCAGTCGTGCCGCCAGTCGGTCGTCGCGATCTGATGCTCCAGCACGCGGAAGATGTCTAGCTTGTCCGCGTCGCGCACCGTCTGTGCGGCGGCGCGGGTGAGCGGGTCGAGCCCGTCCGGCAGGTCGCGGCGGTTGTGGAAGAGGACGGCGTCGAGAATCGCCGCGCGGTCCTGCGGGGCCAGGTCGTCCAGCCAGCCCTGCTCGACGACGATGGCGTGGGAGAAGACGGCGTGATCGACGGAGTCCGAATCGCGGAAGGTGTTGTAGCGCTTCAGCTGTTCGTAGCGCCCCGTGTCGTGGAGCAGGGCCGCCGCCTCGCACGCCGCCGCCGTCCGCGCGTCGAACCCCTCGCCTGCGGCGATGAGCTTCGCGTTCGCCACCACCTGCCCCGTGTGCGCGAGCTTGAGGGCCATCATGGGCGGCAATACGCCGCCGATGCGGAAGGTGTCCACATAGGCGGCGTAGCGGGCCGAAAGCGCGGGGAGGTCCATCAGCCCATGTTGCCGATCACGGCCTTGATGCGGCGCACGCCGGAGGAGGAGCTCTGCTCCTTCTGAATCTTGAAGCTGCCGAGCTCGCTCGTGTTCTCCACGTGGGGGCCGCAGCAGATTTCCTTCGAGATGTCGCCGATCGAGTAGAGCGACACCTGGTCGCCGTACTTCGAGCCGAAGAGCGCCATCGCGCCCTCGGCCTTCGCCTCCTCGACGGTGGTCGTCTTCTTCGAGACGGGGATGCCCTGGGCGATCCACTCGTTGACGAGGCGTTCGACCTCGGCCTTCTGCTCGGCGGTCATCGGCTCGGGCCAGGTGAAGTCGAAGCGCAGGCGCTCGGGCGTGATGTTCGAGCCCTTCTGGTTCGCCGTGGGGCCGAGCACCCTGTGGAGCGCGGCGTGCAGCAGGTGCGTCGCCGTGTGCAGGCGCGTGACGACGGCGGAGTTGTCCTGCAAGCCCGCCTTGAACGCGCCGGCGGAGGTGGTGCGCGAGAGCTCCTGATGCTTGCGGTTCGCCTCCTCGAAGCCCGCCTTGTCCACCTCAAGGCCGTCCTTCGCGGCCATTTCGCAGGTCATCTCGAACGGGAAGCCGAAGGTGTCGTAGAGCTCGAAGGCGAGCTTGCCCGAGATGCGGTTCTGGCCGTGCGCCTTGAGCGCGCCCACCACCTTGTTGTAGCGGACCTCGCCCTTGTCGAGGGTGCGGTTGAAGCGCGCCTCCTCGGCTTCGAGGTCCGCGCGGCAGGTGGCGAGGTTGGCCTCCAGCTCGGGGTAGACGTGCTTGTACTTCTGGCAGATCACCTCGGCGAGGCGCACCGTGAAGCCGGGGGCGATGCCGATCATGCGAGCGAAGCGCACCGCGCGGCGGATGAGGCGGCGCAGCACGTAGTTCGCGCCCACGTTGCCCGGCTTCACGCCGCCCTTCGGGTCGCAGAGGATGAAGGTGGCCGTGCGCATGTGGTCCGCGATCACGCGGCGCGCCTTGAGCAGGTCGGCGGCGTCGATCTCGGGGACGGCCTCGGCGGCCTTCAGCCCCTCGGCCCGCAGCTCGTCGATCTTGGCCATGATCGGCGCGAAGATCTCGGTGTCGTAGACGGTGG
>JBJEWG010000065.1:0-18067 GCA_051884935.1 Kiritimatiellia bacterium
TAGGGGGGGGGGGGGTATCTTCACTTTTATGAGATATTATGTGGTATTTCCAAGTTATAATGCCATCTAGGCGGCATCATCCGCCCTCTCACACCCCGTCGGATAGGCGCGGACACCCCGACGGTCCAGCGCGAACACCCCGACGGTCCGGCGCGAACGCTCCCACGGACAGACGCGGACACCCCCACGGACAGGCCGCCCCTCCTAGGCGATCCCGAGTTCCACTCGGCAGTGGAGGAAATTTTACTGGGCAGTGGAGTAAATTCCACTGCCCAGTGGAATAAATTCTACTGCCGAGCGGAATTTTCTCCACTGGGCAGTAGAATCCGCGGCCTTCGAGGCGAAACGCCTGTTCTTCCTAGACCACCCCGTACCCCCTCCTAGACGGAACCGCGCACCCACCCCGCCATAACTGCTGACCCGCCGCCCAGTCTTGAGAAACTCCGAGCGTTTACAAAGTGGCGGTTCTAACGAACCGCCTAACGCTTCGCGCGTCTTCAACGACCACCCATTGACAGAAAGAAGCCGTTGAAGCGTCGCGAAGCATCAGGCGGAGCGTTAGCGGAGCCCTTTGCAAACGCTCGGAGTTCTTTATTCTTCGGCCAGGAGGGGACGGTCGGCCGCACGGCTCGCTTTGTGCTATACTACCGCCATGACTACCGACTCTGAGATCAAGGCCGTCGTGGTTCTGAGCGGCGGGCAGGACAGCGCAACCGCGCTCGCCCTCGCCGTCCGGAAGTTCGGCGCCGGCCACGTCGCCGCCATCACCTTCAAATACGGCCAACGCCATCAGATCGAGACCCAATACGCCCGGAGGCTGGCCAAGCGCTTCGGCGCGAGGCCCCACAAGGTCGTGGGCATGGACTTCTACCGGCACCTCACCACCAACGCGCTGATGAACCCCGACATCGCAATCGCCCGCTCCAAGGGCTCCACCTGCCCCACGACGGTGGTCGAGGGACGGAACGCCTTCTTCCTGCTCGCCGCCGGCGTCTGGGCGAAGTCCCTCGGCGCCACGCACATCTACACCGGCGTCTCCCAGGCGGACTTCTCGGGCTATCCCGACTGCCGCGCCGTCTTCATCCGCGCCCAGCAGCGCATGATGCGCCTCGCGATGGACTGGCCGTTCCGGATCGTGACGCCCTTCATGGCGATGACGAAGGCCGAGGAGTGGGCGCTCGCCGCGAAGCTCGGCATCCTCGACGTGATCAAGAACGAAACCGTCACCTGCTACAACGGCGTGCCCGGGCGCGGCTGCGGCGAATGCCCCGCCTGCAGGCTCCGCAACCGCGGTCTGCGCGAATACGAGGCCTCGCTGCGCGCCCGGTGACGAAACAGGAACTCCGCCCATGCCAACAGAACTGCTCAAAGCCTACTCCGACGCCAGCCGCTACTTCATCGTGCCGGGCGGTCTGCGCGACGTGCACGTGCACTTCCGCGACCCCGGCACGCCCGAAGCCGAAACGCGCGCGACGGGCGCCGCCGCCGCCGCCGCGGGCGGCTTCACCTGCGTCACGACCATGCCGAACACCACCCCCGCCGGCGACGGCGTCGCATGGGTGCGCGAACAGATCGAGGACGCCTCGCTCCCCGTCCGCATCGCCCCCAGCGCGTGCATCTCGAAGGGCCGCCTCGGCCGGGAGGTCGCCGACCTCGAAGCGCTCGCCGCCGCGGGCGCCGTCGCGTTCACGGACGACGGTTCGTTCGTGGACGATCCCCACGTGATGGAGGCGGCCATGCGCCGCGCCGCGAAGCTGCGCCGCCCCGTGATGCAGCACGCCGTCGTCCCCGCCCTTCTCGCCGGCGGCGTGATGCGCGACTGCCCCGTCGCCCGCCGCTGCGGTCTGCCCGTGATGCCCCCCGCCGCCGAAGTCGAGGCCGTGCGCCGCGACATCGCGCTCTGCCGCGTGACCGGCTGCGCCCTCCACATCCAGCACATCTCCTGCGCCGGCACCGTGGACCTCATCCGCGCCGCGCAGCGGGAGGGCCTGCCCGTCACCGGCGAGGCCACGCCCCACCACCTGCTCTTCTCCTGCGAGGACATCCCCGCCGACGACGCGAACTGGAAGATGGCCCCGCCCCTCGGCTCGCCCGAGGACGTCGCCGCCATCCGCGCCGCCGTCAAGGACGGCACGCTCGGCATCTTCGCCACCGACCACGCCCCCCACCCCGCCGCGAAGAAGTCCGCCGGCTTCCGCACCTCGGCGAACGGCATCGTCGGCCTCGAAACCGCCGCCGCCGTCACCTGGCAGGTGATGGTGGTGCAGGAGGGAATGCCGCCGGCGGACTGGGCCGCGCGCTGGACGACGGGCCCCGCCGCCCTCATCGGCGAGACCGTCGCCGACCCCGCCGCCAACTTCACCGTCATCGACACGCGCGCGAACGCGGTCGTCGATCCCGCCCGTTTCCACACCAAGTCAACCAACCAGCCGTTCACGGGCCTGCGCTTCGCCGCCGCGCCCGTCGCCACGGTCCTCAACGGAAAGGTCACATGGAATGAACCGAACGTTCTTCGATAAGGCCGCGGAGGGACTGCCCGACGCCTGCTTCACGCGCCCGCCGGACCTCGCCATCGTCCTCGGGAGCGGCTGGGGGAACGCGCTGCAGAGCGACCGGATGCTCGTGCGGCTGCCCTACTCCACGATCCCGGGCCTCGGCGCCACCACCGTGGCGGGCCACGCCGGCGAATTCCGCCTCTACGAACGCAGCGGCAGGCGCGTGCTCGCCTTCTGCGGGCGCCGCCACTGGTACGAGGGCGTCGGCTGGGAGCCCGTCGTGCTGCCCGTCGAGATCGCCCGCCGCATGGGCTGCGCCAAGATGCTGCTCACCAACGCGGCCGGCGGACTCAACCCCGCCCTCCGGCCCGGCGACTTCGTGATCCTGCGCGACCACGTCAACACCGTGGGCATCAACCCCCTCATCGGGCCGCACAACACCGAATGGGGCCCCCGCTTCCCCGACATGACCAACGTCTACACGCAGCATCTGCGCGACGTGCTGCACGCCTCCGCCAACCGGCGCGCCCTGCGCGTGATGGAGGGCGTCTACGCCTTCACCTCCGGCCCCGTCTTCGAGACCCCGGCGGAGATCCACATGTACGGGCACATGGGCGCGGACGTCGTTGGCATGAGCACGGTCCCCGAGGCCGTCTTCGCACATGCGTGCGGCCTTCAGGTGGCGGGGCTCTCCCTCGTCTCGAACCTCGCCGCCGGCATCTCCCCAAAGCCGCTCTGCCACGAGGAGGTGATGGCCGCGTCGCGGGCGGCGCAGTCGGTGATGGCCGGGCTGATCGACGACTTCATCGCCGCGTGCTGAGCCGCCTCACACGGGGCACGCGGTGGAGATGTCGCTCGGCACGCACCAGGCGTGCGGGGCGAGATAGACGGGGTAGACCTGCACGCCGTCCGGCGCGCAGTTGCGCTTGAAGGCCTGGGCGAAGAGGCGGCGGAAGAACACGTCGAGCCACTTGCGGATCGTCGCCGCGTCGTAGATGCCGCGAAACGCGGCCCGCGCCGTCTTGAGGATCTCGGCCCGCCCCTCGCGCGCGGCGATGAAGTGCCAGAGGAAGAAGTCGTGCAGGTCGTAGGGGCCGATCCGGTCCTCGGTCTTCTGCGCGATCTCGCCGCCCTTCGCGGGCAGCAGCTCGGGGCTCACCGGCGTCGCCACGATGTCGCGCAGCGCCTGCGCGGCCTTCGCCTCGCGGGCGCACGCGGCGTTCGCCGCCCACCACAGGCACACGTCGCGCACGGCCGTCTTGGGAACGCCGGCGTTGACGCCGAACATGCTCATGTGGTCGCCGTTGTAGGTGCACCAGCCGAGGGCGATCTCGCTCATGTCGCCCGTGCCGAGCACGATGCCGCCGCACTGGTTGGCCTTGTCCATGAGAATCTGCGTGCGTTCGCGGGCCTGGGTGTTCTCGAAGACGACGTCGTGGCGCGCGGCGGCGTGCCCGATGTCCTTGAAATGCTGGCGGCAGGCGGGGGTGATGTCGATCGTTTCGAGCTTGAGCCCGAGCCCCTCGCAGAGCAGGTCCGCATTCCCGCGCGTCCGCTTCGTGGTGCCGAAGCCGGGCATCGTGTAGACGTGGATGCCCCGACGGTCGAACCCCAGCTGCCCGAACGCCGCGTGTGCGACGAGAAGCGTGAGCGCGCTGTCGAGCCCGCCGGAGAGGCCGACCACGACCTGACGGCAGTCCATCGCCGCGAGGCGGCGGGCGAGCCCCGCGACCTGGCGGGCGAACACCTCCTCGGCGCGTCCGCAGAACGGACGGCGCGCGTCGGGCCCCG
This sequence comes from Kiritimatiellia bacterium, assembly GCA_051884935.1. Taxonomy (GTDB): domain Bacteria; phylum Verrucomicrobiota; class Kiritimatiellia; order RFP12; family UBA1067; genus RUG572. The sequence continues at coordinate 4,287 of JBJEWG010000065.1, forward strand.
CGCCGACGAAGGGAAGGCGGCGTGGCGCCACAAAGACGACCTGTGGGGCCTCCTTGATCTTCGCGACGCGCTTCAGGAACGTCTCCGTCGCCGCGGCGAGCGCCTTCTGGAAGGCGGGATGGTCGTTCAGCGAACCGCAGTCGCCCCCGCGCAGCGCATCCGCCGGCAGCTCCAGGCGCGCAAGCCCCTCCGCCGCAGCCGCGCGCACGACCTTGAGCAGGATGCCCGCGTTCCGCGCCAGGTCGCCCGGGCGCAGCAGCAGCGAGGCGTCGAATGAATCCACCGACTCGTTCTTCTTCATCATTGTATGGTCCTCAGTGTTCCCCGAAGATGACGAACGCCGGAATCCCCTTGATTCCGAGGTCCGCGAAATCCTTCAGCTGCGCGAAGGCCGCGGGGTCCTCGGCCTGAAGGCGCACCACCGTGAAGCGCGCCAGCTCGCGCACGACCTCGTCGTCGCGGAAGGTGGTCTTCTCCATCGCGAGACAGTTCTTGCACCACGTCGCCCACACGTCCACGAAGACGGGCCGCCCCTTCGCCCGGGCCGCCGCGAACGTCTGCTCCCAGGTCGCGGGCGTCGCCTCCATCCGCGCGTCCAACGCGGCGGCGCGCGTCTCCGGCGTGGCGGCGCGGGCCGCGAAGCCCGTCCACGCCAGCCAGCCATACCACGCCGCCATGCAGAAGAAGACCCCGGCGAAGACGCGGTTCACCCAGCGCATCCAGGGCCCTGGCTTCGGGAGCACGGCGAGGCCCGCCGCCGCGAACGGCCACGGGAGGCCCATGCCCAATCCCAGGACGAACGGCAGCGCGACGGCCCACGCCTTCCCGGCGGCGAACCACTTCGCCGTCAGGAGCAGCGTCGCCAGCAGAATCGGCTCGACGCAGGCCCCCGCCAGCACGGCCGCGCCGACGCCGAGCAGGAACACGCCGCCGAGCCCCCGCAGCTGGTCGCGCCCGCCCGCGACCCGCGCGCGGTATTTCGTGAAATCGATGAAGAAGACCTCGCTCATGGCAAGCCCCAGCACGGTGAAGACCACCGCGACGAAAGCGCTGAACCAAGGGCTCGCCTGGATCGTCCCGAACGCCATGCCGCCCAGGGCCGCGGCGATGCCGAGCGCGCCGTAGGCCAGGGCGATGCCGAGCCCGTATGCGGCGCCACGGCGCCACCCGCGCCCCACCAGCATCAGATTGACGGGGACAAGCGGCAGCACGCACGGGGTGAGGTTCGCGAGGAGGCCCCCCAGCAGCACAAGAAGGACGATGATGGGCAGCGAGTGGCGTTCGAGGTCGGTCGTCGCCGAGGCCTGATTGCGCAGGAACGCGAGGAACTCGGGCGGCTTCATGTAGCCCATCGCGACCCGAACGGAGTCCGCGCGCGGCGACTCGGCCGGAGTCGTCGCGACGGGGGAAGCCGCCTGCGGCCCGTCGGCGTGCTCATCCAGCAGGGCCTTCTGGATGGCTTCCGGCGAGACGCCGGCCGCTCGTGCCGCCTCCTCCGAGGGATAGCACATTTCGCCCACGCACACCGGCCGGGCCAAAGCGGAAAGAAAGGTGCAGGCGACTGCGAACGCGAGCGCGAGAACTCTCATGTGGACGGGACCTCTTTGCACAGTGCAAGCGTGAGAACGGCGAACGACGTGACGAGCACGGGGTCGTTCTCCCAGAAGCGGTTGTTGTCGTTGACCCAGCTGCCGTCCGGCTTCTGGAGCGCCAGCAGCTTCTCCGTCAGCTCGTTGCGCCAGTTGACCTTGCGGCCATCCGGCTGTTCGAGCTCGACGATGCCCGCCACGGAGAGCGCGCGGGCGAGAATGTCGTAGTAGTAGTAGAGCCCCTGACTGCCCATGCCCGGGTTCTCGTCCACGGTCCAGAACTTCGAACAGTACCCAAGGGCGCTCTTCACACGCGGATCGGACCGCGTGAGCTTCGCGTGGCACATGGAGAGCACGGCCGCGTAGCTCATCGAGCCATAGGCACACAGTTCGACGCGCCCGCTCTTGTTCGTGCTGGTGCCGGCCTGGGCCGTGCGGTGGTTGTAGGCGGCCCCGCCCGCGCGTTCGCCCTCCTGTTCCTGGAGGCGCGTCACGAACTGAATGGCCTTCTCCCAGTCCAGATCGGCCCGTTTCTCGCCCTTGGGGCGGAAGTCTTCCGCCTTCTCGGTGCGGCGCATCGCGTCCAGCGCGTAGGAGGTGTTCGAGAGGTCCGCATAGCGCCGGCGCGAGGCGCGGTCGTAGCCGAAGCCGCCGGCCATCGTGTCGTCGCCCGTGAGCTGGCTGCCCGCGATGTACGTGCGGGCGTCGAGAATCGCCTTCGTGGGGGCGAGGCCGCTCTCGAACAGCGCGCTCACGCAGACGCTGGTGTTGTAGTTCCCGAGACCGGAGCCGCCGCGCCCCGGCTTCGGCACGTAGAAGCCGCCATCAGGACGCTGCGTGCCGAGCACGAACGCGGCCGCCTTCTTCGCGCCCTCCGTCCGCCCCTGCCCGCCGGAGACCATCGCCCACAGCGGCAGGGCCGTGAGGGCCGGCATATGGGGGTCGCTGAAGTGCCCGTCGGCCTCCTGCCGCGATTGCAGATACGCCACCCCCCGCGCGATGGACGCGGCGACATCCTCCTTCCGCCCCGCGAAGACCGCGCAGGCGAGGCTCATCAGACCAACCAGAATCAGCTTCTTCATGTTCGTGCTCTCTCCTTCCGACAGAATGAAACGCGGAAGACGGGAGAATGGTTCAAAACAGCGGGTCCTGCGAGAGAGTCACCGCCGGATCGGCGGCCAGGGCCTCCGGCGGCGGCTCGAAGACCTCCTGCGCCGTCGCGATGTCCGCCGCGGCGGTTTCGGCGGCCTGCGCCTTCTGTCCGCGCGTGCCCGGCTTACGGTCGCCGAAGCGAGTACCCTGCTTGTAGAAGTTGAAGTCTACCTCGCCCGTCTCGCCGTTGCGGTTCTTGGCCACGTCCACGATCGCCAGCAGCTCGTCGTCGTGCCACTGGGCGGTCTTGGAGCGGCACGGGCGGCGCAGCAGAAACACCATATCGGCGTCCTGCTCGATGGCGCCCGAGTCGCGCAAATGGGAGAGCTTCGGCACCTCGTCCTTGTCGTCGCCCTTCTCGTTCGCGCGGGAGAGCTGCGAGAGCACGATCACCGGCACCTTGAGCTCCTTGGCCATCGCCTTAATCTGGCCGGAGATGCGGCTCGTTTCAAGCTGGCGCCCCTGCCGCGCGAACTCGCGGCAGTTGGCGAGCTGGAGGTAGTCGATGACGATGAGCTCGATGTTGTGCGTCCGCTTCATGCGGCGCGCGCGGGCACGCATATCCGCCACGTCGAGCGCGCTCGTGTCGTCGATGAAGATCGGCGCGCCGCGCAGCGTCTCTGCGGCGCTCATCAGGCGCTGGCTCGCCTCGATGCGCTGGTCGCGCGTGAGCATCCCGCGCTGCAGGCGCCAGGTGTCGATCCCCGCCCGGCCCGCCAGCATACGCTTGGCGAGGGACTCCGTGCTCATTTCGAGGGAGAACATCAGGACGGCGTGCGGGCGGCTGTGCTCGCCCTTCATCGGCATGCCGTTGATGTCCTGCCCCAGGGCGATGCACTCGGCGATGTTCATCGCGAGGGACGTCTTGCCGACGGAGGGACGGGCGGCGACGACGATCATGTCGCCGGCCTTGAGCCCCATGATCTTCTCGTCGAGATATTTGAAGCCGGTCGGAAGCCCGTCAAACTGATCGACGCCGCCGTCGAAGAGCTTGTCCATGGCCTTGAAGGTGTTGACGACCGCATCCTTCCACTCCATGCGCGTGGCGGTGGAGCCGCCGATTTCGAGGAAGTTCTTCTCGACCTCGCCGAGGAGGATGTCGGCGTTCGCGCTCTGCGCCTCGTCGAAGCACTTCGCCTCGGTTTCGCGGGCGCGCTGGATCATCGTCCGCAGGAGATGCTTCTGGCGGACGATGTCGATGTAGTATTCGGCGTGGGCGCTCGTCGGCGTGTTGTCCACCAGAGCCTGGATGGCGGCGATTCCGCCGATTTCATCCAGATGCCCCTTGGCGCGCAGCTGATCGACGAGCGTGACCGCGTCGATCGGCGCCGAACGACTGCTCATCTCGCGGAACGTCTCGAAGAGAAGCCGGTTCCGGGGCTCATAGAAGGATTCGGAAGTCAGGCCGCGCGCCTGGCAGAGATCGAGCACCCGGGTATCCTCGCCAAACTGGGTGTCGAGCAGAATCGAACCAATGATGCCGCGCTCGGCCTCGGCGCTGTGGGGCGGTGTTTTCAAGTCTTCGGACATGGCGGAGAGTATAGCAAAAACGGCCATCCCGGGGGGATGGCCGCGCTGCGGGATCGTCACTGAACCGCCGCCAGGCTCATTCGCCGGCCTTGATCTTGTCCCAAGCCTTGTTGTAGAGCTCCATCACCTCGGGATTGTCCTGAAAGCCCGTCAGAACCTGCCCGCGGGCGATCGTGGCCTCGTCGAGGATGATCAGCTTGCGGTAGTCGGGCTCCAGCATGTCGATGCCGGGCTTGACCGGGTTGGGGCCGCAGATGTACTCCATGTTGGCCTTGGCGACTTCGCCGTCGTAGATGTAGTTGATGAACGCATAGGCGAGGTCCTTCCGGCGGGCGTCCTTCGCGATGACCATCTCGTCGAAGGCGACCGTGAAGCCTTCCTTCGGCAGCGCGAAGCCGATGTCGTCGCGGGGCTTCATCCCCTCATCCTCGTCGCCGACGATGATCTGCGCCGCGTCGGTGGAGTAGCCGTGCCCAACCCAGGTTGCGCCGCTCGCGACCTCGGTCTTGTAGCTTTCCGCGTCGAACTTGCGCGAGTTGGCCTTCCACTTGAGGACCTCCGCGACCGCCGCGTCGATTTCCTTCGGATTCGTCGAGTTGATCGAGTAGCCGAGGGACATCAGGCCGCCGCCGATCACTTCGCGAATGTCGTCCAGAAGCGTCAGCCGCCCCTTGAACGCGGGATTCGCGAGCGTCTTCCAGCTTGCGATCTCAACGCCCTCCGGCACCTTGCCCTTCGCGTACATAAAACCCGTGTAGGTCACTGCGTAGGGGACGTTGTAGGTAAAGGTGGGATCGACGATCTGCTTGCCGAAGGCCGGGTCGAAGTTCTTCTTCACGTTCGGGCACTTCGCGTGGTCGATCTTCTCGATCATACCGTCCTTCGCCATCTGGGCGATCTGGTAGGAGCTCGGCATCATGAGGTCGTAGCCCGTGCCGCCGGCCTTGAGCTTCGCGTACATCGCCTCGTTCGAGTCGAACGTATCGACGACCACCTTCACGCCCAGCGCCTTCTCGAAGCCCGCGAGAACCTCGGGTGCGATGTAGTCGGACCACGTGTAGACGTGGAGCTCGCCGCCGTCCTTCCCGCCGTTCGGGGGCACGTAGCCACTCGCCTCCGCGGCCGCGCGCGCCTGCGCGGAGAGATCCGCGCCGTCAACCGTCGTCGAAGTGCTTCTGTCGCAGCCGGTGATGAGAGCCGCCGCGGAGAGCGCCGCGACGACAGGGAGTTTCGTCATGTTCATTCTGCTTTTCCTTTCAGTTTTACTTGGCTTTTTCCGGTGAGCAGCTTGGAGAGTCCAACCAGCACACACGTGAAAATCAGCATCAGCGTCGAAAGCGCGAAGACCGCCGGCAGGTTCTTCGAGTGCTTGGTCATCGACGAAACATAGGTCGGGAACGTGTTCGTGCCCGCACCGTTGACGAACGAGGTGATGACGACGTCGTCGATCGAAAGCGTGAACGCGAGAAGCCCGCCCGCGATGATGCCCGGCAGCAGGATGGGGAACTCCACGTGGAAGAACGCATACCAGGGCCCGGCCCCGAGGTCGTAGGCCGCCTCCATGATTCGATCGTCGAAGTCCTGCAGGCGGGCGAGAACCGTCATCACCACGTATGACACGCAGAACGTGATATGAGCGACAAGGATGGTCCAGAATCCGCAATCGATCTTCGCGGCCACGAAGAGCATCAACAGCGAAATGCCGATGAGGATATCCGGCATGATGAGCGGCATGTAGACGAGGGCGTGGTGAATGGACTGGAGGCGGTCCCGCCAGCGGTGCAGGGCCAGAGCTGCCGTCGTGCCGATCACGCAGGAACCGAACGTGGAGAGCCCCGCGATCGTCAGCGAGAGCCAGAAACTCTGCAGCAGCGCCTTCACCGCGTAGTGCCCCGAGAATATCTGCTGATACCACTTCCCCGTGAAGCCCACGAAGGAGCCCTGCGCGTCGAGGAAGCTCATGGAGATGCCGTTGGGGACGAATCCGTACACGACCACGAGCACGATCGGCACATAGAGAAATGCCAGAACGAAACCAAGTACGGCGACCGAGAACATCGAGCGCTTCACGACACGTCCCCTCCACCCGTCGTCATCACGAGCCGCTCGGTCTGTGCCTCAAGGCGCTTGCGGCCCCTCTGGTTCTGGCGGTGGCGCCACCACATGGCGAGCCCGAGCGGAATGAGCACGGAGACGGCCATCAGCACCGAGAGCGCGGAGGCGTGCGGGATGTTACGGTTCTGGATCGCGCGCATGAAGATCTTGTTGCCAATCAGCACGCAGTTCGTGCCCCCCAGCATCTGCGGGATCACATACGATCCGATCGCGGGGATGAAGACCATGAGCACGGCGGAGACGATGCCCTGCCGAACACCCGGCATGAATATCTTACGGAAGGCGTAGAAGTTCTTCGCGCCTAGGTCACGCGCCGCCTCCAGAAGGGAGAAGTCGAACTTCTCCGCCGCCGTGTAGATCGGCATGATGGCGAAGGGAAGAAAGGAGTAGACCGACACCAGCACGACCGCCGTCTCGGAATCGAGAATCGTCGATGTTGCCGGGTCCACGGGGCCCGCGGAGGCGAGGCCCGTCCAGACGAGGAACTGCTGGAGAAAGGCCGGCAGCCAGTCGAACAGCCACTCGCGGATGCGGAGGAAGACGATGTAGCAGGCCTGAAGCCAACCGTCGGGATGAAGAATCGTCTTCCAGGCGAAGACGCGCACGACGAAGCTCGTCCAGAACGGCAGCATAATCGATCCCGCAACGATTGCCCGCCAGCGGGGATTCATGCGCGCGATCGCGTAGGCGCACGGCAGCGCCAGCACGATCGACCAGACCGTCACCTCGAAGGAAATGCGAATTGTATTCCAGACGATCGTCGGGTAGTCCGGGTCCACGAGTTCGCGCCAGGTGGAGAACGACCACTCGCCCACGCCGCCGGAGGCATCGTGGCCATGAAACGTGAACGCCAGCACGATGACGGCGGGAATCACGAAGAAGACCGCCAGCCAGAGAAACGACGGCGACGTCAGAAGCCATTCGGCCTTTTTCGAACGCAGCGGATTGTCCATTTCAACCCCTCGACTTCTGCGTGGATATCAGCTCTCGACGGCGACCATGTAGCCGTCGTCGGGATGCCACCAAACGAAGACCTCGTCGTTCCAGGTGATCGGCTCCTGGTCGAGGAGGAAGCGTGAATGGGGCTTGAGGGACTGAATCTGCACCCCGGAGGAGGTCACCCAGAACTTCGTGTAGACGCCCTGGTAGACAATGTCCTTCACCTTCGAGGGGAAGACGTTGATCGACGCGCCCTTCTCGGGCGGCGGCGGCGTCAGGGTGACGCGAATCTTCTCGGGGCGCACGGAAAGGTCGATCTCCTGCCCGACGGAGAGCTTCTTGTCGTTGTAGGCCTTGATCTGCGGGAACCCCTCGACCTGAATATAGCAGTAGTCGCCATCCACCGAGACGATTCCGCCGTGGAAGAAGTTCGTGTCGCCGATGAAGGACGCGACGAAGCGCGAGGCCGGCGCCTCATAGATCTGGGCGGGGCCCGCCAGCTGCTCGACACGGCCCTTGTTGATGACGGCGATGCGGTCGGAAAGGGACATCGCCTCGCCCTGGTCGTGCGTGACGTAGAGGAAGGTGATGCCGACCTGGTCGTGGATGCGGTCCAGCTCCAGCAGCATGTGCTGGCGCAACTTCAGGTCAAGCGCGGCGAGGGGCTCGTCGAGCAGCAGCACCTGCGGACGGTCCACGAGGGCGCGGGCGATGGCCACGCGCTGCTTCTGTCCGCCGGAGAGCTGATTCGGGTACTTCCAGGCATGGTCGCTCATCTGAATCATCTCCAGAATCGCATCGACCCTCTCCTCGATCTCCTCCTTGGGCCGCTTCGCCAGCTTGAGCGAGAAGGCGATGTTGTCCCAGATCGTCATCGTGGGGAAGAGCGCGTAGTTCTGGAAGACCGTGTGCACGCGCCGCTGGTTCGGCGGCAGGTCCGTGATGTCCTTGCCGTCCAGATAGATTCGCCCGGTATCGGGGCGCTCGAATCCGCCGAGCATCCGCAGCAAGGTGGTCTTGCCGCAGCCCGAAGGGCCGAGGAGCGAGAAGAACTCGCCTTTTTGAATGGAGAACGAAACGTCGTTGACCGCGGTCAGCGCGCCGAAGCGCTTCGTGACGTGGTCGAACACGAGAAACTCATTCGCCAACTCTCTTCCTCCCTACTGGACCCAGACCCGGGTCTGCTGCTCTTCGTAGTGGCCGGGCTGCCAAACGCGAACCATCTGCCCCGCGCCATTCGGCTGATCGACGTAGCGCCCCTCCACCCAGACCGTTTGCGTGCGGGTTTCGTAGTGCCCCGTGTTCACCGCGACGGGCTGCTGCGCCACGACGGGCTGCGTAACGACCGGCGTGGGCGCGACGACGACCGGCGGAGGCGGTGGCGCGGGACGCGTGGCGTCGTAGATCGCGGACGCGAGCAGGCCCGCGCCGAGGATACCCGCGCCAATGGCGAAACCCGTTTCCGCATGGCGGTGATGGTGATGATAGTGACGGTACCCCCGACCATAATGCCCCGGGCGGGCGCACAGCGTCAGCGCGGCCATCACGGCACATGCGCACACGCAGGTCTTCCTCATGCCATTCACGTCACAACCTCCTCCTCCTCAAACGGATTCGAACAGGATGCCCGCGCGATTAGAACTGATCGCGCCCGCAACACTTCTTGTACTTCTTCCCGCTCCCGCACGGGCACGGATCGTTCCGCCCGACCAGAGGCTGACCGCCGGCACCCGGTCTGGGCGGCTGCCGCATCACACGGACCTCCTGCCCCGAAACCTGGGACATCATCGAGGCGAAGACGTCCATCGCCGTCTTGGGCTTCTCCTCCTTTGCGGCAGGGGGAGGGGCGACGGGCGCGGCGGCAACCGGTTCAGCCACGGCAGGCCTCGCCGCCTGCACTTCGACCTCGCTCTCCGGCGCGGCCGCCTTCTGGGCCTGCTCGGCTGCGGCCATCATCCGCCGCACCGCCAGCTCCGTATGCGCGCGGAACTCCATGTTCGCCACGCCGAGCTTGATGGTGTTCATCAGGTTCTCAAACATGTGGAACGCCTCGCGCTTGTACTCGATGAGCGGGTCGCGCTGGCCGTAGGACCGCAGGTTCACGCTGTGGCGCAGGTCGTCCATCGCGCGCAGATAGTCCTGCCACTCGCGGTCGATGCACTGCAGGAACACGCCGCGCTCCATGTGCGGTAGCACGCGCGGGTCCTCGCTCGCGCACTTGGCCTCATAGGCCTCCTGCACCAGCTTGAAGACGAACTCCCCCGCCTTGCCCGGCTCGCCGAGGAACGGCTTGAGGTCCTCCGGGGCGACCATCACGGGGAACGTGACGCCCAGCCAGTCCAGGAACTCCTCCACGCCCACACCCTTCGGGTCCATCAGGAAGCGCTCGCACTGCATCAGGATGATGTCGTTGAACACGTCGAGGATCGTGCCGTGGACGACTTCGGGCGTACCCGTGAGGATCGTGCCGCGCAGCTCGTAGACGATGGCGCGCTGCTTGTTCATCACGTCGTCGAACTCAAGCGTACGCTTGCGGATGGCGAAGTTCTGCTGCTCCACGCGGCGCTGGGCGGTCTCCACCGACTTGTTCAGCCAGCGGTGCTCCATCACCTCGCCCTCCTTCATGCCGAGGCGCTGCATGATGCCCGAGATCTTCTGCGAGCCGAAGAGGCGCATCAGATTGTCCTCAAGCGAGATGTAGAACTGCGAGCCGCCGGGGTCGCCCTGGCGCGAGCAGCGGCCGCGCAGCTGGCGGTCGATGCGCCGGCTCTCGTGACGCTCGGAGCCGATCACGTACAGTCCCTGCGGATGCGCTTCGAGCACCTTCTGGATCGTGTCCTTCGTGCCGGGCAGGCGGTCCTTGAGGGAGAGGTTCCCCTTCACCACCTCCTGCGGCAGCGTCACGACGCCCGGCCCCAGCTTGATGTCCGTGCCGCGCCCCGCCATGTTCGTGGCGATCGTCACGGCGCCCGGCTGTCCCGCCAGCATCACGATCTCGGCCTCGCGGGCGTGGTTCTTCGCGTTCAGCACCTCGTGCGGAATCTTCGCCACCTTGAGCAGGCGGGAAAGAACCTCGGACGTATCGACCGTCACCGTGCCCAGCAGCACGGGCTGACCGGCCTCGTGGCGCTTGCGCACGTCCTCGATGATGGCCTTGTACTTCTCGCGCTGGGTACGGTAGATCTGGTCGTTGCCGTCGATGCGGCGAATCGGGCGGTTCGTGGGGATCACCACGACGTCGAGCTTGTAGATGTCCTTGAACTCGCGCGCCTCGGTCTCGGCCGTGCCGGTCATGCCGGCGAGCTTCGCGTAGAGGCGGAAGTAGTTCTGGATCGTGATGGTCGCGAGCGTCTGCGACTCCTTCTCGATCTCAACCCCCTCCTTCGCCTCCACGGCCTGGTGTAGGCCGTCGCTCCAGCGGCGGCCGGGGAGGATGCGGCCCGTGAACTCGTCCACGATGTAGACGTGATTGTCCTGAACGACGTAGTCCACATCGCGCTCATAGAGGCAGTAGGCCCGCAGCAGCTGGGTGATCACGTGGACGCGCGCGGAACGCTCCATGAAGTCGGCCTGCACCTGGCGCTTGCGCTCGGCCTTCTCCTCGGGGGAGAGGGTCTTGTCGCCGTCGAGCTGGCTCATCGCGCCCGCGAGGTCGGGGATCACGAACGTCTCGGGGTCCTTCGGGTTCATCCGCTCGCAGCCCTTGTCCGTGAGGGCCACCTCGCGCGAACGCTCGTCGATCGTGAAGAACAGCTCGGCGCGGAGCGCGCGCCCCTCGTCGCGGTGCATCTCCGAGAGCATCTGCATCTCCACGTCCTCGTGGAGCTTGCGGATGGCCGCGTCCTCGTACATATGAAGCATCTGCTTGTGCTTCGGCATCGAGTGGTAGACCTGGTAGAGCTTGCACTTGCAGCCCCACTCGTCGCCCGCGGCCAGGCGCTTCTTCGCCTCGGCGATGAGCTCGTTGCACTGCTGCGTCTGGATGCGCACGATGCTCGCCACGAGCGGGTTCATCGCGATGTACTGCCCGCTCGTCGAGACCGTCGCCGGGCCCGAGATGATGAGCGGCGTGCGCGCCTCGTCGATGAGGATCGAGTCCACCTCGTCCACGATCGCGAAGTTGTGCCCGTTCTGCACCACCTGCTCCGGCTGCACGGCCATGCCGTTGTCGCGCAGATAGTCGAAGCCGAACTCGCTGTTCGTGCCGTAGGTGATGTCGCAGAGATACTGCGCGCGGCGTTCGACGGAATCCATCGAGTTCTGGATGCACCCCACCGTCAGGCCGAGGAAGCGGTAGAGGTGCCCCATCCACGTCGCGTCGCGCAGCGCGAGGTAGTCGTTCACCGTCACGAGCTGGACGTTCTTGCCGGTGAGCGCGTTCAGGTAGAGCGGCAGCGTCGCCACGAGCGTCTTGCCCTCGCCCGTCTGCATCTCGGCGATCTTGCCCTGATGGAGGACGATGCCGCCCACCAGCTGGCAGTCGAACGGCACCATGTCCCACGTCAGCACGTGGCCGCACACCTCCTCGGTGGTGCCCACAAGGCGCCGGCAGGCGTTCTTCACGAGCGCGAAGGCCTCAGGGAGGATGTGGTCGAGCGTCTCGCCGCCCGCCACGCGCGCCTTGAACACCGCCGTCATCCGGGGATAGTCCGCGTCCGTGAAGCGCTTCGCCTCGTACTCCGCCTCGATGCGGTTGATCTCATCCACGATCGGCTGAATGCGCTTGAGGTCGCGGGCGTTCTTGGTGCCAAAAATCTTCTTGAGGATGTCCATAGGCGTTGTAGTATAGCAAACCCCCGCGGCGCGCGGCGCACGGGGGTGGATTAAAGGTTCAGCGGACGCGGAGCAGGAAGTAGTTCTTCTTGCCGCTGCGGAGCACGGCGACGCGCCCGTCCACGAGGTCGGCCGCCGCCACGACGCGCTCGGGCCCCGCCTTCACGCCGTTGAGCGAGAGCCCCCCCTGCTGCGCCATGCGGCGCGCCTCGCCGTTGGACTTGAACATGCCCGCCTCCGCCGCCACGGCGAACACCGGCTTGCCCACCAGCCCCTCGCGCGCCACGTCCGCGCTCTTCACGTCCTTGAAGATCGTTTCGAGCTCGTCCGCGCTCTTGCCCGTCATGTCGCCGCCGAAGAGCGTCTGTGTGGCCCCGAGAGCCGTCTTCAGCCCCTCCTCGCCGTGGACGAGGCGCGTCAGCTCCTCCGCCAGCGCCTTCTGCGGGATGCGCGCCTCCGGGTTCGCCTTCATCTGCCGTTCGAGCGCGTCGATCTCCTCCAGCGGCCGCAGCGAGAACACCTTCAGGTAGCGGATCACGTCCGCGTCGGCGGACCGCAGGAAGAACTGGTACCAGTCGTACACGGAGGTCTTCTCCGCGCTCATGAACATGGCGTTCCCCTCGCTCTTGCCGAACTTCCGCCCCGACCCGTCGAGCAGCAGCGGGAACGTGAGGCCGAAGACCGTGCGGCCGCGCATCTTGTGGACGAGGTCCGTGCCCGCCGTGATGTTGCCCCACTGGTCCGCGCCCCCCACCTCCATCGTGCACCCGTAGGCGTCGTAGAGATGCAGGAAGTCGTTGCCCTGGAGAATCTGGTAGCTGAACTCCGTGAACGTGAGCGCGCCCTCGCTCGCCTCAAGGCGTTTCTTCACGCTCTCCTTCGCCAGCATCTGCGGCACGCGGAAGTTGATCGCCACGTCGCGCAGGAACGCAATCGCGCTCAGCCCCGAATACCAGTCGTAGTTGTCCACCAGCTGCGCCGCGTTGGGCCCCTCGAAGTCCAGCACGCGCGCCAGGTTCTCGCGGATGCCCTTCTTGTTCTTGGCGACCTGCTCGACGGTGAGCATGTTGCGCTCCGCGCTCTTGCCGCTCGGGTCGCCGATGAGCCCCGTCGCGCCCCCCACGAGGGCGATGACCCGGTGCCCCGCGAGCTGCAGCCGGCGCAGCATCATGATGGAGACGAGGTTGCCCGCCTGCAGCGAATTCGCCGAGGGGTCGAACCCGCAGTAGATCGTCTGCGGCGTTTCGAGCATCTTCTCGATTGCAGGGTCCGACACGGCCTGCACGAGGCCACGCGCCACCAATTCCTGAAACAGCGTCATTCCTTTTCCTCTTCCTGAAAAAACCGAACGGTTATTATACCATAATACGGATGGTCAAATGAGAGCCGTCGCAAATGAATGAAAACTCAAAAGGCACTGCGGAATCAGCGGAGCAGGAGCACCGTGCCGCGCGGGCGGACGAAGAGCGCGCCGCGCCCGTTGAGCGTGCCGAACAACTCGGGACGCTCCGCGAGCGAGACGACGCCGAGATAGCTCCGCCCGGCGATCTTCAGCTGCCGCACCTCGTTCGTGCCGTCGAAGTCGAGCGTCAGCCGCGCCCCCTCCGCGACCTCGATCTCCAGCGCGCGGGGCAGGCCGATCGGCCGCTCCGTCTCGACGCGGTAGAGCTGGGCCGCGTCGAT
>JBJEWG010000066.1:0-17974 GCA_051884935.1 Kiritimatiellia bacterium
GAGGGGGGGGGGGGGGGGGGCGATTATTAGTTGTCGCACAAAATGCGCTTGTTCTGCGCGGCGGCACGTGGTATGATACGCGCCACTTTGGGTGGAGTGTCTCCACTCCGGGCTTCCGTCCGGTGGACGGCTATGGAGGTCCGTTCGGCGGATAGTCATGGGAAACGAATCGTGAGGTCTATAATGAAAAGACGAGCCGCAATCGCCTCCACATTTGGAGGGGTGTCGTTTGGACGTTGGGGGCTGGTACTCGCGGGGTGCCTGCTGGCGGGCGGGGTCGCCGCCGAGGCGCCGCAGCTGGGCGACGACTTCGCACCGACCATCACGAACCGGAACCGTCTGGTCTTCTGGGTGGACGCGAACGTGAACTGTCTGGACGCGAACACGAACCTCGTCACCGACGCGAACGGCAAGGTGGTGCAGTGGGCCGACGTGCGCGAGGTGTTCAATGACGCCGCGCCGGAGGAGGGCGCGGAGGCGCCGCTTCACGTCTTCTCCTACAAGCGCGGCATCGTGCGGCTGCTCCCCGAGGGCGAGACGGGCTACGGCGGCACGCCGCCCACGTTCAAGACGGACGAGCGCCACCCCGGGATGCGGTTCCTCGACTTCGGCGACTATGGCAGCGGGCGCTGGATGTATCTGGCGAATGGCAACGGAGATCTCGTCCACCAGCGCGTGGGCACCTTCTACTGCGTGGTCGGCTTCGACACGCCGAACAACTGCGGGCACATCCTCTCCAACATCAACACGCTGGACACGCAGGGCAATGTCGGCGTCTTCTTCCACAAGGGTTCGGGCCAGTCGCCCGAGGGGGCGATTTCCACGGGGCAGACGGAAAGTTCCATGTACAAGGGCGCGAGCTACCTCGACGGCGTGCGCATCGACCCGCGCACGACGCAGTACAAGTGGGACCGCTATCAGATGTTCGGCCAGGTGGGGCCCTACGTCGTGCGGAGAGACGGCTCCACGTTGACGCCGTCGTTCTCCACGCTGCTCAACGACCGCAACGTCGGGCTCAGCAAAGAGTTTGGCGGGTGCGGCTACCGCTACGGCGGCGCGGTGATCGGCGAACTGCTCGTGTGGGACGTGGTGCTCACCGAGGCGGAACGGCGGCACGTGGAGGCCTATCTGCGCGCGAAGTGGTTCGGCATCAAGACCGAGCCGGAGACGGCGATCGCCGCCGGCGACGAGCTGGTGGTGGACGCGGGCGCGACGGAGGCGTTCGCGGCGTCCGCGACGGGGGAGGGCACGCTCGTGAAGCGCGGTGCGGGCACGTTGACGGTGCAGCGCCATCTGGGCGATGCCGACGCGGCGATTCGGCTTGAGGAGGGCGCGGTGCGCGTGGCGGGGGGCCGCGTGGACAATCTGCCGTTCGACCCGCTGCCGGGCACGAAGGTGACGCTGGACGCGGAGGGGCACGCCGTCGTTTCGGTCCCCGAGGCGCCGGACGGGAGCGCGGCGTTTGTGGGGGCGCAGGGGCGCGGCGTGACGGTGCGCGCGCGTGACCTCGGGAGCAAGTCGATCGTTGCCGCCGATGCGCGCCTGCGCATCGTCTCCGCAGACGCGGATGACTTCGAGGCCCCCGCGTTGGCCGAACGCTGGCCCAATCTGCTCCAGAACGCTTCGTTCGAGGAGCCGGTCTTGAAAGCCGGTGGCTGGGAACAACCGAAGGCGCCTTGGATCGGCAATGGCGTGTCCGTGGAAGTGGCCACTTGGGGGGCCTGGTTCGGCGATCCTGGTGAGACCGGCGCTGATACCAGCAAGTTGTCGATTCCGGATGGCCGGCAGTTCTTGGCCATTCAGGCCAGGGCGCCGAATCTTGGCGTCGTCTCCCAGACGTTCGAGGCGCCGATCGACGGGCTCTACCGTCTGACGTTCTGGATGGCGCGCCGGACGAATCGCACGGAACCGGCGAACTCGGTCATTCCGCTCTTCTCCGTTGACGGCACGAACTTCTACCACAACGTCGTTGCCTCAGATTATCGGGGCAGCCGAAACGAGTTCAAGCTCTACAGCGCCTATCTGCCGCCGCTGAAGAAGGGGCCCCACACGCTGACCCTCTCGTTGGACGATTCGACGGCGACGATCGACCGCGCGGTCGTGCTCGACGACCTGCGCCTCACGCCCGTGGCGGCGGGCGATTTCGTCTATGTGCCGAACGCCGGCATGGACAGTAACGGAGCGAAGCCGATTGAGGCGCAGGCCGACAATAGCGGCTACCGCAAGGAGGGTGCACCCGAGGGGTGGACGTTCTCGATTGCGGAGGGCAAGGAGAAGGGGTACGCCGGGCTTACGCAGTTCAGCAGCTACTGGAACTGGCTGGACTCCCGGGAGAATCCGGTGCTCTGCGACTACCGCAAGGCCTATCTTCAGTATGACGGGCAGATCGAGACGACGGTGACGCTGCCGCGCGCGGGGCGCGTGCGCCTCTCCTTCACCTACGCGAACCGCTCGAATAGGGATTTCCCCAAGACCTCGGGGCCGGCGCGTCCCACGGGGCATCGCGTGGAGGCGTCGCTCTACAACGACGAGACGAACGTCGTGATGGCCGCCGCGCTTCCGGTGAGCCGGTTCGTGCGCACGTGTCAGGGCGTGCAGGATCTGCCGGCGGGAACCTACACGCTGCGTCTGCGCGGCGATACGCAGAATCTGGCGCAGAATGTGGACGTATCGGTGATGGTCGATGACGTGCGGATCGTCTACGAGGACTCCACGTGCGAGGAGCGTGGGCTCGTGACGCGCATCACGGACGACGACGGCGTGTGGGGTGCGTGGACGCGGAGCGATGCGTCCGCCGTGAAGGTGGGGAACGACTTCGTGACGGGTGCGCCGGAGTTCCAGATTCCGCGCGGGAACTGGGTGCGGCAGAACGTGGTGGTGCCCGCGAGCGGCGTTTATCGCGTGAGCCTGACGTTGGGCGGGCAGCAGACGGTGGCCGCCTATACGGACGGCGTCAACCTCGGCACGTCCTACTATCCGGTCCGCTTCGGGGTGAAGGTGGATGGCGCGGTGCGGGGCATCTACACGTTCCAGGACGACGAGCTGGTGACGACGCGCTTCGCGCTGTATCTCACCGAGGGCGAGCACGCCGTGCAGCTTGAGACGGTGACGACCGGGTCCGCCGCGAACGGCATGGTGCGCGTGACGGACCTCGACCTCGTGCCGCTCGCGGTGGGCGCGGCGCCGGCGAAGGACGTGACGAAGGAGGCGCGCCTCGCGCTGACGGGCGACGCGCGCGTGGAACTGCTCTACAAGGGCGACCTCTCCGTGCGCGCGTTCTCTGTGAACGGCAAGGTCTACACGGGCACGCTTTCGCGCGAGACGAGCGGGCTGGAGGCGGTGCTGGATGGTCCGGGCCGGATCGTCGTCGTTCCGCGCGGAACGATCCTGATATTCAGGTGAGTGAAGAACTCCGAGCGTTGGCGGATGCCGCCTCGCCGTTCGGGGAGATGGGAAACTCCGAGCGTTTGCAAAAGGCTCCGCTAACGCTCCGCCTGGGGCTTCGCACGCTTCAACGGCCACTCATTGGCAAGACAAGGGAATGATTTATGGTCGGCGTCTTCGACGCCGAGGGAGTTCGTGAGGATTGTTCGCTTCGATTTTTTGGTGGTGTCCACGGGGCTGTGTAATGTGATACAATCCTCGCTATGAAGTTGAGCGACAATCCAAGGGCTTATGCGATCATGGGATGTGCGCGACGAGTTCACGCCGTCCTTGGGCGTGGATTCCTCGAATCCACCTACGGCGACGCCCTTGGGATTAAGTTCAGGAAGGCCGGCATCCCCTACGTACGCGAAGACGCCGTCCGCATCTTCTACGACGGACAGGAGCTGCCGACGAGATACCGCGCGGACTTCACCTGCTTCGACGGGGAATACGTCGTGGAGCTGAAGGCGATCAAGACCATCACGAACGTCGAATGGTCGTAGGTCGTCCACTACGTCAAGGCGACACGCATTCCCTTCGCGCTGCTCATCAACTTCGGGCGCGAGATCCTTCAGTATGATGCCTTTGAGAGGGACAGACTGATCTCCGCATCCCCCGGCGTCAACGACGCCGACCAAGAATCTATTCCTCGTCTGGTCAATGGGCAGTCGTTGTAGAGGCGCGAAGCCTCAGGCGGAGCGTTAGCGGAGCCCTTTGCAAACGCTCGGAGTTTTAGGATTGAGAGGCCCGCGGGGCCGGATGGCAGTTGACGAAACGCGGAGGGTGTGGTTTAATACACGCTTTTCACGGAGACGTACAAAAGATGGAGACTGCCAAAATGGAAGACGATCAGAAAAATACGGAAGAGAGCGCGGCGGCGACCGAGCCGGCGGCGGAGTCCGCAACGGAGACGGCCGCGGAACCCGAGGCCCCTGCGGGGGGCGACACGGCGGCGGAGGCCGAGTCTGCGGCGCCACAGGAGGAGCCGACCGAGGCGAAGCCCGCCGAGGAGGAGAAGCCCGCCGAGCCGGACTGGAAGGACCGCTATGCGCGTGCGATGGCGGACTTCGACAATTTCCGCAAGCGGACCGCGCGGGACCGCGCGGAGCTCATCAAGTCGGCCGCGGGCGAC
This sequence comes from Kiritimatiellia bacterium, assembly GCA_051884935.1. Taxonomy (GTDB): domain Bacteria; phylum Verrucomicrobiota; class Kiritimatiellia; order RFP12; family UBA1067; genus RUG572. Next base: position 4,559 of record JBJEWG010000066.1, read on the forward strand.
GTGATCAAGGACCTGCTGAAGACGGTCGATGACCTCGCGCGGGCGCTTGAGGGCGCGAAGGAGAAGGAGGACGACCCGTTCGTCAAGGGCGTGAAGCTCGTCTACGACGGGTTCATGAAGACGCTGGCCGACCACGGGGCCACGCCGCTCGACTCCGTCGGCGAGCCCTTCAACGCGGACTACCACGAGGCGCTTGCGCAGATGCCGTCCCCCGACGTGGAGGAGGGGAAGATCATGAACGAGGTGACGCGCGGGTGGCTGCTCAACGGCAAGCTTCTGCGGGCCGCGAAGGTGGTGGTGAGCGCGGGCAAGGGGGCGTAGAATGGCCGAGAAGAGAGACTACTACGAGGTCCTTGGCGTGGCCAAGGACGCCAGCGCGGACCAGATCAAGAGCGCCTACCGCAAGCTGGCGATGAAGTATCACCCGGACCGCAACCCGAACAACCCCGAGGCCAAGGAGAAGTTCCAGGAGGCGTCCGAGGCCTACGAGGTGCTGTCGAACCCCGAGAAGCGGCAGCGCTACGACCAGTTCGGGCACCAGGGGATGAACTTCGGGCCGGGCGGCTTCGACTTCAGCAACGCGACGGCCGACTTCGGCGACATCTTCTCGCAGATCTTCGGCGGCGGGGGCGGCGGCTTCGAGAACATCTTCGGCGGGATGTTCGGCGGGGGCGGGCGCCGGCGGCGCGTGGACCCGAACGCGCCGCAGCGCGGCGACGACATGTCGATGGAGCTTGAGATCGACTTCGACGAGGCGCTGTTCGGCAGCGAGCGGACGCTGAACCTCACGATCCCGGACCAGTGCCCCGAATGCCACGGCAGCGGCGCGGCGCACGGCGCGAAGCGCGTGACGTGCCCGACCTGCGGCGGACACGGGCAGGTGATTCAGGGGGGCGGGTTCTTCCAGGTGCGCCAGACGTGCCCGCGGTGCAACGGCACGGCTTCTCGATGACGGCACGGGGTCCGTCATCGAGAAGCCGTGCCCCAAGTGCCGCGGGGCGGGACAGGTGCGCGTGCCGCGCGAGATCCGGCTGCGGATTCCGCGCGGCGTGGATACCGGCTCGCGTCTGCGCCTGAGCGGCAAGGGGGCGGGCGGGCTGCGCGGCGGCGAGCCCGGGGACCTCTATGTGGTGCTGCAGGTGCGCCCGAGCGACATCTTCGAGCGCGAGGACCTTGATCTGGCCGTGGACGTGCCGGTGTCGCCCATTCTCGCCGCGCTGGGCGGCGAGGTGGAGATTCCCACGCCGGACGGCATCGCGACGCTGAAGCTCCCCTCGGGGACGACCAACGGCAAGCTGCTGCGCCTGCGCGGGAAGGGCGTGCCCAATCTGCGGGGCGGCAGCCCGGGCGACCTCGTGGCGCGCATCGTCTTCGAGGTGCCGTCGCGCCTCACGGCGAAGCAGCGGGGGCTGCTGGACGACCTCGCGAAGTCGCTCGACGCCTCCAACTTCCCCGAGGCGCAGAGCTTCGGCTCGAAGATGAAGGTCTTCTACCAGCATCGGGACAAGCTGCAGAAGAAGTAGTTGCGCCGATGCATCGCCTTCTCGTCGATTCCGCGCTGCTGGGGCAGGAGGCGGTCGTTCTGCCAAAGGACGCCGCGCACCACCTGCGGGTGCTGCGTCCGAAGCCGAGCGAGGAGGTCGAGCTGTTCGACGGGCGCGGTTGCACGCGCCGCTATCACTGGAATCCGTCCGCCGGGGCGCTGGACGCGCCGCTGCCGCTCGTCTGCGCGGCGGCGCGGCGGCCCAACTTGACGCTCTTCGCGTGCGTCACGAAGGGGTCCCGCTGGGACTGGACGATCGAGAAGGCGGTGGAGCTGAGCGTCGCGCGCATCGTGCCCGTCCTCTCCGCGCGCTGCGTGGTGCGTCTGGCGCCGGGCGAACGCGCGGCGAAGGCGGCGCGCTGGCGGCGCATCGCCGAGGACGCCGCGCGCCAGAGCGACGCGGTGTGGCTGCCGGACGTGCTGGAGGCGGTCGATTTCCCCGAGGCCCTGGCGCGCGTGCGGGAGTGCGGGCGCGTCTTCGTGGGGGCGCTCACGAATCCGCCGCCGCCGCCGCTCCTAACGGCGCTTGCGCGCGCGGGGCGGTCGGACGACGAACGGCCCATGGGGATTTTCGTGGGTCCGGAGGGGGACTTCACGCCGGAGGAGCTGGCCGCGCTCCTTGAGATCGCGGTGCCGGTGTCGTTCGGCCCCACGATCCTGCGCGCCGAGACGGCGGCCATCTTCGGGCTCTCGGTGCTCGCCGCCGCGCGGCACGGGGCGGTGTAGCGACCCTTGCGGCGGCGGCCGTTTTTTTATATACTCCGTTTGTTGTTGGTTAGAGACTGGACACAACGGGAAAGGATACTTCGATATGCACGTCTCGCGCAGAGCGTTTCTCGGGAGCGCGGCCGCGTTGGCGGTTCTCCAGGAAGGCTTCGCCGCGCCCAGCGGCGACATGAAGGTCTTCGCGCCGAATGGCGGGCAGGCCGCGGACTTCCTCATCTGCCGCCGCCTGTATCTCGACATCTGCGGGCGCATCCCCACGCCGGAGGAGGTGACGGCGTACACGACGGCCCGCGACGTGAGGAAGCGCGAGAAGCTGATCGACCAGCTGCTGGACTCGGACGACTTCGCGGACTACTGGAGCATGCGCTACTGCGACTTCCTGCGCGTGAAGAGCGAGTTCCCGATCAACCTCTGGCCGAACGCCGTCTACGTCTACCACCGCCGCATCCGCGAGTCGATTCTGCGGGACGAGCCGTGGAACGACTTCGCCCGCGCGATGCTGTTCGCGCGTGGGAGCAACTTCCGCGTCCCCGAGGTCAACTTCCTGCGCGCGACGGCGGAGAAGACGCCCGAGGGAATCTCCGAGGCCGTGAGCTCGGCGCTGCTGCTGGAGCCAACGGCGAAGTACGCGCGGTACTTCTCGCGCGTCGGCTTCAAGTCCACGCGCGAGTGGAAGGAGGTCGTCGTGTATCTGAAGCCGGGTTCCGAGGACGCGACGCCGAATGCGTTCATGGCGGAGCTTGAGGGGCCGCTGGCGCAGAAGTTCTTCTCGACGCCGGTTCAGCGCGTGCACTGGTGGATCTACGGGACGCTGGCCAAGGGCGGCGAGCTCGACCGCTGGGTCTCCGCGTTCCGCGCGGGCGGCTGGCGGCTGAAGCCGCTGCTGCGCCACGTCTTCAACCACTCCGACTACCGGCGGGGGCCGGGCAAGGGCGGGTTCCCCGCGCGCCGTCTCGACGCGGAGGTGCTGGACGACGTCATCTGCTCGCTGACCGGCGCGGTGCGCTCGTTCGGTTCCACGGCGCCGGAGCCGTATTCCTTCCTGCCGCCCGCGCGCAAGTCGGTGCTGGTGGAGGACGGCTCCATCGCGAGTTCGTTCCTGCTGCTCTTCGGCCGTCCCGCGCGCGACACGGGTCTGCTGGAGGAGCGCAACAACGCGATCACGGCCAAGCAGCGCCTCTACCTCTACAACTCCAGCAAGCTCTGGCGCAACCTCGGCAACATGGTCAACAGGCCCGAGTTCAAGGGGCTCTCCCACAAGGACCAGATCGCCGAGCTCTACAGGCGGTTCCTCTCGCGCCCGCCGGTGAAGGACGAGCTGTTCTATCTCGACCAGAAGAACAACATCAGCGCGCGCGACGCCGCGTGGTACATCCTCAACTCCCGCGAATTCCTCTACCGCATATGAGCACGAACGACAAGCCCAAGTCCGCCGGGAAGCGGCGGTTCGCCAAGAGCGTCATCGAGATCTGGCTGGGGGGCGGTCCCTCGCAGCTGGAGACGTTCGACCCGAAGCCGGATGCGCCGCACGACTACAACAACGGCCTGAAGACGATCAAGACCAACACCGGAATCGAGCTGCACGAGTGGATGACCGAGCTCGCGAAGTGCGCGGACCTGTATTCCATCATCCGCTCGATGACCCATCCGTACTTCGGCCACGAGACGGCCGCCTATCTGATGCAGACGGGGCGCAACCCCGGCGGCGGCGTGACGTTCCCCGCGCTGGGCGCGCTGATCTCCTCCTCGCGCGTCAAGGGGCCGGGGAAGGGGAACTCGGTGCAGAGCGACCTGCTCTACGAGGGCGAGCTGCCGCCGTTCGTGATCCTCACGCAGGGGAAGGGACGCTTTTCGGAAGTTGGATTTCTGGGCGAGGCGTACGCGCCGCTCGTGACGGGCGGCAGCGCGAGCGCGAAGCAGTTCGAGGTGGACGGCATCGTCCCGCCGAGCGGCATGTACCCGGGCGGGCTGCGTCCGCAGCAGCTCAAGCAGAAGATCCAGGAGCGGTTCTCGCGCTGCGGTTCGCTCGACCGTCTGCCGCCGGACGCCGAGTTCGAGGCCGCGGGCGTCATGGCGCGCAACATCATCCTCGGCAAGGCCGCATCGACCTTCGACCTGTCGCTGGAGAAGGACGCCCTGCGCAAGCGCTACGGCACGACGCAGGGGGGCGGCTACACCGAGATCGGCCAGCGTCTGCTGGCGGCCCGCCGCCTGGTCGAGTACGGCGTGCCGTACGTTTCGATCAACCACGGCATGTGGGACTCGCACAAGCGCCACTTCGAGACGATGAAGCGTCCCACGGAGGAGCTGGACATGGCGATCGCCGCGCTGCTCCAGGACCTCAAGGAGCACGACCTGCTGGATTCGACGATCGTGTGGGTGTCGGGCGAGTTCGGTCGCGTGCCGAAGGTGGACCGCCAGCCGCCGTGGAACGGGGGGCGCAACCACTTCCCGCGCTGCTTCTCCGCGCTTGTGGCGGGGGGCGGCTTCAAGGGGGGCTGCGTGGTGGGCAAGAGCGACGAGACCACCGACCACGTCAAGGAGCGCCCGGTCACGCCGCAGGACTTCCTGGGATCGATCATGGAGCTGGCGGGCGTCGATCCGGACGACCGCCTGCCGAACCCGAAGTGGCTGAAGGAGTATGGCCCGGTGATGAGCCCCACCACGAAGTCCGAATGTGGACGCCTGAAGGAGATCTATGCCTAGCATGCGCAGTGTCGTCGTCGCGGTCGCCGGCCTCATCGCCGGGGCCGCCTTGGCCATTCCGAAACCCGGCTACTACCACCCGTCGAGCGTGCAGGTCGGCACGAAGACCCGCGTCATCATGGGCGGCGACGCCGTGGGCGGCGTGAAGGGCGGGTGGATCACCGGCGAGGGCGCGAAGATCACGCGCATCGTCCCCGTGCCGGGCTTCCCCCGCGCAGCCGGCAAGACGGAGCGCCCCTTCGTGCGGAACTGGCTCTACGACATTCTCGAAAAGAAGGTGAAGGCGACCGAACACCGGAAGCTGCCGCCGGAGGCCACGATCGCGGAGACCGACTGGCAGGAGTGCGGCTGGTGGTTCTATCTGGACGCCCTGACGGACCTCGAACTGCAGATCGTCGCGCGTGACCTCTACACGCCCGAGCGCTATCCGCAGGATACGCCCGCGCTCAACAACCTGCTCATCCTCGACGTCGAGGTGGACCCGGACGCCAAACCGGGGCGACGGGACATCTTCCTCTACGACGGCAACAGCGCGAGCGCCCCGCATCCGTTCTACATCACGAAGGAGCCTCACGTGTATGAGCCGTTCTTCGTGTACCCGCCGCGCGACAAGCGCATCCCGCTGCCGCAGGTGCTCCACCTGCCGCCGGACATCAAGCCGCAGCCGCTGCCGATTCATCTCGACGGGCAGATCTGGCCCGGCGAGACGGACTCCTACACGCTCCGCCTGGAGGAAGGCCAGCAGCTCGTGTGCTCCGTCATCGCGCGTGAGCTCTTCCCCTACCTGGGCGACGCCGTGCCGGGTTTCTTCAACCCCGTGCTGCGCCTCTACGATTCGCGCGACAAGGAGGTCGCCTTCGCGGACGACTTCTACTATCTGCCCGACCCGGTGCTCACCTACAAGGTCCCCCAGGACGGTTTCTACGTGCTGAAGATCCACGACAACCTCTTCCGTGGCGGGCCGAACTTCGAGTACACGATCTTCTGCCGCGACGCGAAGACGGATCGACCGCTCTACTCGCCGAAGGACCGCGCCTTCGCGTGCTACCCGCAGCCCGCGTCCTTCATCCCGCCGAAGGCCTCCTCGAACCTGATCGTCCGCACGGGCTCGATCGACATGCCGGGGCGCGTGGACCGCCACTTCTTCACGATCAATGAGCCGGGCACCTGGCACTTCGAGCTCTACGCGCGCCGCGAGGGGTCGCCGCTGGATGGCGTGCTGCAGCTCTTCGGCCCGATGGGCGACCTGCCGCTTTCCGTCGCGCCGCTTCTGGAGACCTGGGACGACAACCCCGGCCGCCTCTACGTCGAGAAGAACGTCGGCAGCGACGACCTGCCCATCATCAAGAAGTTCATGCTCTACGAGGGCAGCATTCCCCAGGCGGAGTGCGACCCGTCGGGCACCTTCACGTTCAAGGAGCCAGGGCGCTACTGCGTGACGGTGGCGGACCAGCCGGGCCTCGGCGGCGAGCATTACGACTACACGCTCTGCATTTCGCCGGCGGAACCGTCCTTCGAGGTGTTCGCCCTCCAGTCCACCTGTCTCGTCAGCGGGGGCCGCACGAGTTTCCGCGCCTGCGTGTTGCGCAAGGATGGCTTCACGGGGGACATCACCTTCAACAGCACCGACGACTACGACGTCGAGGGCGGCTTCAGCGAAGGCGAGCTTGAGGTTGACGTCTACATCAACTTCAAGAAGCCCTGGGAGGGGCTCAAGCGCTTTGACCTCACGGCCTCCGGCGAACTCCCGAACGGGAAGACGCTCACGGTGCGCGTGACGCCGACCGACCCGGCGGAGCAGGCGTTCGCCTACTCGCACCTGCTGCCGGCCCAGGGATTCTATTTTGGCATCGCGGGCGAGAGTACGCGCGAGGCCTTCAAGTATCCGGGACCGCATCTCAGCGGCGTGAAGGAGAAGCACAGCGGCGGTCGCGCCTGCATCTCGTGCCACGAGAAGAACGGCAACAAGAGGCATAGCAAGGGCAAGACCTGCAATGAGTGCCATACGAGTAAAGAGTAGCGGCGTTTCGGCGGTCGGCGGCGCGCCGCTGTCGAACACGGGGCCGAAGCGCAAGGGCGGTTCGCCCGTTCCCATCCTGCTCGCGCTGGTGGTCGCCGCGGCGGCGGGGTACTTCGGCTGGCGGGAATACGACAAGCGCCATCAGGCGCGGCTTGCCCGCGAGGCCGAGTATGAGCGGCGTCTCGCGGAGAAGGAAGCGCGCGAGCGGGCCGAGGCGGAGGCCGCGAACAGAAAGCCGGACGAGAAGAAGCCGGAGATCGCGGAGGTGGTCGAGGAGAAGAAGCCCGAGCCGCCGCCGAAGAAGTCCGCGATGGAGATATGGCAGGCGCGCGAGGCGGTGCGCAAGGACGTGCTGGCGAAGATCGCGGAGGCGCGGAAGAACCCCGAGGCCCATCCGCTGAACGGCTTCGCCGGCATCCGCTTCGGCGAACCGCTGAAGGACGGCGCGGCGGTGCGCTGGGGAACCGTTCTGGACGAGGACGCCGGCGGCTCCGTCGCGGCGCGCGGCACTGCGTTCGCCGTCTACGGCCCCATGCTCAAGAAGCCGTTCATGACGTTCGGCACGAAGCCGCTCGTGTGGGTGACGCCGAAGACGCGCCGCCCCTATCGAATCGAGTTCACGCGCCCGCTGGCCTTGAAGCCGGGGACGCTGCACGAGCCCGAGACGACCAATGTGGTCGCGTTTCTGCGGGGGCGTTTCAAGATCGAGCCGTTCATCCCGCTGCCGATTGACCCCGAGGTGAAGGGGTGCGAGTTCGTCTTCCCGATGGGGCAGGCGACGGTGCGGGTGGCCGAGGATGGGGACATACTGACCTTCTCCGTGGAGCGGGAGGATATCCGCGCCGAGGCGCATGCGGAGTCCGAGACGCTCCGCGCGGAGGAGAAGAAGGTGGCGGAGGAGGACGGGAAGGCCCTGGACTCGCGGCGCTACCCGCATCGCCCCATCGACAAGCGGATGTACCCAGGCGTGAAGTTCAAGGACGAGACGCCGCGTTCGTTCTGCGGCGTCGTCTTCGCGAGCCCGCCGGCGGAAAGCGTGAAGCTGGTTGTGCCGATGCAGGGGCCAAAGGGATTCTTCCTCGACTACGAGTGGGCGAAGTGCCGTCCATTCCGGGGCTTCTCCCGTGGCCGCGCCGACGTCGATTCGCAGCGCGGCGGTGTCTACGGCGTGACGCTCTTCAGCTCCGGCGGAACCCATGGGCTGGACGACAAGGACTACTTCGAGTCCGTGCGGGACGCGCTTTCGAGCCACTACAACGTGCAACCCGAGGAGAAGAAGGGCGCGGAGGGCGAGTTTTCGCAGCTCACGTATCGCGTGGGCGACTTGACCATCACGTTCGGCCCGGATGCACGTGGTGGATTCGTGATGCGGGCCGAGAACCAGGTGCTGGCCGAGCTGGCCAAAGAGGAGCCGGGCGCTCGCCGGAAGGCGACGGCCCGTTAGCGTCTACTCGCCGAGAAGCGAGCGAATCGCCGGCCTGTAGGCCCGCTGGCGGCGGCGGATATCCTGCACGGCGGGGTCTTTCTCCGGGTCCGGAAACTCCGCGGCGTGCTGGTCCTTCCACTCCTTGTGCCGTCGGTTGAGTTCCTGGACCTTGAGCCGCAGGCTTGAAATCTCGTAGAAGGCCGCGTGCCGTTCGTCGTCGGTGGCGAAGGAACTCGGCGGCGCGGTCTTCTGAAGTTTGCGTAGCTGCTTGAGCGCCGCGGCGGCGTCCTTGGCAAAGGGGCTGCGCGCCGCCACGTCCAGCATATACTTGTCGGCTATCTTCGCGACCTCGCCTTCAAGTTCGAAGTAGGGGCGCAGGCCGGCGCGCTGTTCGGCGGTGAGGTCGTCGGGCGAGCCGGTGAGGCAGAAGAGGGCCTCTTCCGGGATGAAGACCAGCTCGTCCATGGACTGCGGCGTGAAGTTGCCGACGAAGACGGTCTCGCCGTCGATTCCCGTGCGGCGGTCTATCTGGAAGAAGCGTCCGCCCTTGACGACGCCAATCGGCTTGCGCCCCTTGAGCGCCTTGACGGTCGTCTCGCGGCACAGCACGCCCCAGGTCGCGGACTGGGGAGACGCGGGGGCGATGGGCGTTGGGGCGGGTGCCTCGGCATCAGCGGTGGGGACTGGGGCCTCGGCCGCCTCCCGCGAGAAACAGCGCTCCGCAGAAGCGCGGAGCGCGTCGATGGCGGCGGGGGGAATCCAGGCGCGGACGACGGGCGCAAGCTTCCAGACGCCCGCGGCGAGAACCGCGAGGGCGATGATGAGAATCGGCCAGACGTTCGACCTGTCGTCCCCCATGTCTATCCGCGTCCTCCGCCTACTTCACGGGCACGAGGCGATCCACGCCGCCCATGTAGGGGCGCAGCGCCTCGGGGATGAGCACCGAGCCGTCTTCCTGGAGGTGCTGTTCGAGCAGCGCGACCACGAGGCGCGGCAGGGCGACGCCCGAGCCGTTGAGCGTGTGGACGAGCTTCGTCTTGCCGTCGGCGTCCTTGAAGCGGCAGTTCAGGCGGCGGGCCTGGTAGTCGGTGAAGCAGCTGCAGGAGCTGACCTCCAGCCACTGCTGTTCGCCCGGCGCCCACAGCTCGATGTCGTAGCACTTGGCCGCGCTGAAGCCCATGTCGCCCGAGCTCAGCATGATTACGCGGAAGGCGAGGCCAAGGCCGGTGAGGACTTCCTCGGCCTCCTTCACGAGCGTTTCAAGCTGCTGGAAGCTCGTGGACGGGTGGACGAAGTTCACCATCTCGACCTTGTCGAACTGGTGGACGCGGAGCAGCCCGCGCGTCATCTTGCCGGCGGAACCGGCCTCGCGGCGGAAGCAGGGCGTGTAGGCCGTGAGCTTGACGGGGCTCTCGGGCGTGATCTTCGGGAGCTTCACGCCGTCGAAGATGTCGTCGCGGTAGAAGTTCGTGACGGGCACCTCGGCCGTGGGGATCATCCAGAAGTCGTCGGCGTTTGAGTGGTAGAGGTCTTCGGCGAACTTGGGCAGCTGGCCCGTGCCCGTCATCGAGGCGGTGTTCACCATGAAGGGCGGCAGCATCTCGGTGTAGCCCTGCTTCCGGCAGTGGAGGTCGAGCATGTACTGGATGAGCGCGCGCTGGAGCTTGGCGCCCTGACCGAGGATGATCGGGAAGCCGGTGCCCGTGAGCTTGACGCCGCGCGGGAAGTCGAAGATGCCAAGCTTCTCGCCGATCTGCATGTGGTCGGGGATCGGGTAGGCGGGGTCCTTCCACTCGCCGACGTGGCGGATGACCTTGTTCGCGCTGGAGTCGGGCCCGGTGGGGATTTCGGGGGCGGGCAGGTTCGGAATCATCAGCAGCGTCTCGCGCAGGTCCGTCTCCACCTGGGCGAGCTCCTTGTCGATCTCGGCGATGCGGTCGCCGATTGCGCGCATCTCGGCCTTCGCGGCGGAGATGTCGCCGCCGGCCTTCGCGAGGGCGCCGATCTCCTTCGACGCGGAGTTGCGCTTCGCCTTGAGCGTCTCGGTTTCGGCGAGCAGTGCGCGGCGCTTCGCGTCGAGGTCGCGGGCCAGGGCGACCTTTTCCTGTTCGACGCCGCGGCGCGCGAGCTGCGCCACCGTGTTGTCGAAGTCTTCGCGGATTTTCTTGATGTCGATCATTGTCTTGCTTCTTTCCTTTTGGAAAATCGGGTCAGTATATCAAACGGGCGCCTACTCGGCGACGGTGATGCGGGAGCCGGGGGCGAGGAACATCTCGATCTCGGCGCGGTCCTTCGCGGCGGCCCTGGCGCCGAGTTCGCGCAGGCGGGCGTGGGCGGTGGCGCCGGATTCGGAGGCGATCGGGTAGACGGCGCAGGGGGCCGCCTTCGAGATCGAGAGGTCGTAGCGGCGGAAGAACTGCCCGTTCTTCAGCGAGAGGTCCGCATAGCCGCGCTGCTTGTAGACGACGAGCACCGCGCTGGGGTAGTCGAGCACGCGCACGGCGTCGCCGGGCTGGAGCTTCTCCCACTTGACGCCGGGGTTGAGGCGCGCGACGGCGGTCGGCGTGGTGCGGTGCTCGCGGGCGATGCGGTCGCGGCTGTCGCCGCGCTTCGCCTTCACGACGGCCGTCCACGTCGTCGTCGCGCCGGAGAGGAGGTGCCGCAGGTTGAGGTCCCCCAGGCGTCGCATGAGCGCATCCTGCAAATGCGCCATCGTCGGCTCACGGTAGAGCCGGGAGAGGGCGGCGATCGCCGTCTCCACCTTCCCCTGGCGCTCCGCCTCGGCGAGGCGCTCCAGCTGGACGCGGTCCTTGGTGGGAAGGTTCGGCGACTTCTCGATCCAGTCGAGGACGCGGCGCACGTCCGGCGAAAGCGGCGCCGGCTGTGGGGCCGCTTCGGCGGCTGACTTCTGCGGCTTCGGCGGCTGGATGGGTTTGTCGGGCGCCGTGGCGGACCGCTTTTCGCCTGTGGCGCCACGCGGTTCCACTGGAGGATTCTGCGGGGCCGCAGGACGCGGCGGTGGCGGCTCAACCGTGCGCGGCGGGCTCGGCTTGGCTTTGCGATGGGAGATCTGGAAGCAGGTGAACGCGACGAGGACGAGCGCGACGACCAGCGCCACGAACCAGCGGAGGCGATGCGTCTCCGCGTGGCCGCGCGGGTGGTACTCCACCCCGAATCGTCCTCGTGCGTATGCCATGGACGGGCGTTCCCGCTTACTTGGCCTCGGGCGCGTCCTCGACGACGCTCTGGACGGCGGCGCGCGCCACCTCGACGACCACGTCGCCCGCGATCTCGATCTTGAAGGTCTTCTCCTTCGCCTCCACGATCTTGCCGATGAAGCCGCCGGCGAAGACGACCGTCCTGCCCGCGCGGAGCTCGTCGATCATCTTCCGGCGCTCCTTCTCCTTGCGCTGCTGCGGCCTGATCATCATGAAGTAGAAGAGCGCGAAGATGAGCAGCATCGGCACGAACATCGAGAGGCCGCCGCCCTGGGGCGCGGGCGCGGGGGCGTTCTCCGCGGGTTGGGTCTCGGTCGCCGTGGTGGCGGGTGCGGCGGCTTCTGCCGCGGGCGCGGCGGCCGTGGCGGCGGGGGCGGCCTGGACGGTCGTCGCGGCGGGGGCCGGGGCCTGTGCGAAGAGAATCGGTGTGTTCATGTCGGTTGTTCCTTTGTCTGTTGGATTGATCTGAAAGGGGACTAGTTCGCCTGCGCGCACTGGTCGGCGTGGAGTTTGTGGCGCCACGCCTCGAACTCGCCGGCGTTGATGGCCGCGCGCATCTCCCGCGTGAACTCGCAGAGGCGGTGCACGTTGTGGATGGTGAGCAGGCGCACGCCGAGGATCTCGCCCGCGTGCAGCAGGTGGCGCACGTAGCTGCGGGTGAAGTTGCGGCAGCAGTAGCAGGTGCAGCCCTCCTCCACCGGGGAGAGGTCCTTCTCCCACTTCGCGGCCTTGATGGCGACGTTCCCGTGGCGCGTGAGGGCCGTGCCGTGGCGGGCGACGCGCGTGGGGATCACGCAGTCGAACATATCGACGCCGCGCGCCACGCACTCCGCCATCTGCGTCATCACGCCGAGGCCCATCACGTAGCGCGGCTTCGCCTCGGGCAGGTGGGGCACGGCGGCCTCCACGGCCTGGTACATCGCCGCCTCGGGCTCGCCCACCGAGACGCCGCCGATCGCGTAGCCGGGGAAGTCCATCTTCACAAGCTCCTCGGCGCAGTGGCGGCGGAGGTCGTCGTAGACGCCGCCCTGCACGATGCCGAAGACGAGCTGGCCCGGCGCGTGCGGGGCCTCAAGGGACATCTTCGCCCATTTGATCGTGGTCGCCACGCTCGCCTCGGCGCGCGCGCGGTCGCAGGGCCACGGCAGGCATTCGTCGAACACCATCGCGATGTCGCTGCCGATGATGCGCTGGATTTCCATCGACTCCCGCGGGCCGAGGAAGATGCGCCGGCCGTCCAGATGCGAGTTGAACCAGCAGCCGTCCGGCGTGAGCTTGCGCATCTTCGCGAGGGAGAACACCTGGAAGCCGCCGGAGTCCGTGAGGATCGGCTTCTCCCAGTTCATGAATGCGTGCAGCCCGCCCGCGTTCGCCATCACGTCCATGCCGGGCCGCAGATTGAGGTGGTAGGTGTTGCCGAGGATGATCTGCGCGCCGTTCTCGTGCAGGTCGCGCGGTTCGAGGGCCTTGACCGTGCCCTGCGTGCCCACGGGCATGAAGACCGGCGTCTCGACGGGGCCATGCGCCGTCCATAATACGCCCGTGCGCGCGCGTGAGCGCGCGTCCTTTGTATGTATCTCGAAGACGCCAGGTTGCATGGAAGCCGAGAGTATACCACAAGCGGGGGAGGCATGCCAGCATCCGCGCGTTTCAACGACCCATTGCCACGTATCGCCAATTCGGGGAGATGAAGACTCCGGACGTCTGCAAAAGGCTCCGCTCACGTTCCGCCAAGAGCGTTGCGGCTCTACAACGACTAGGAGGGGGCACGGGATGG